>JBDSOJ010000030.1:0-7481 GCA_039914895.1 Gaiellaceae bacterium | reverse complement strand
ACCGGGACGATCAGCTTCATGATGGATTGCGACACCACCGGCGTCGAGCCCGACTTCTCGCTCGTCAAGTCGAAGAAGCTCGTCGGCGGCGGCGAGATCACGATCGTGAACAAGACCGTGCCGATGGCGCTCGACAAGCTCGGCTACGCGCCCAGCGAGGTCGACGAGGTCGTGGCGTTCATCGACGAGCGGAACACGATCGTCGGCGCCCCGAACGTCAAGAGCGAGCACTACCCGGTCTTCGACTGCGCCATCGGCGAGCGCGCGATCCACTACATGGGTCACGTGAAGATGATGGGCGCCGTCCAGCCGTTCATCTCGGGCGCGATCTCGAAGACGGTCAACCTGCCCGAGGAGGCGACGGTCGAGGACGTGTCGCAGCTCCTGGTCGAGTCGTGGCAGCTCGGCGTCAAGGCGATCGCGATCTACCGCGACAACTGCAAGGTCGCGCAGCCACTGTCCGGCTCGGCCGACAAGAGCCTCGTCACGCTGCCGACGCTTGCCCCGCTGGCGCCGGTCGCGCAGCCGAAGCGGCGGCGGGTGCCGGAGGATCGGATCGAGGTCGGCCGCAAGTTCAAGGTCGGCGACTACGAGGGCTACATCCACGTCGGCCTCTTCGAGGACGGCACTCCCGGCGACATCTTCGTCGACATCGCCAAGGAGGGCACGACGCTGGCCGGACTGATGAACTCGTTCATGATCTCGGTCAGCCTCGGGCTCCAGTACGGCGTCCCGCTCGAGGTCTATGTCTCGAAGTTCAGCCACATGCGCTTCGAGCCGAGCGGGCTCACGAACGACGCCGACATCCGGGTCGCGAAGTCGATCGTCGACTACATCTTCCGCTGGATGGGGAAGAAGTTCCTCACCTCCGAGCAGCAGGAGGAGGCGGGGATCCTGACCCCCGAGGTGAAGGCGCGGCTCGCGCAGGCGTACGCGACCGGCGAGGCGCAGGCGCCGCCGCACGAGGCGCCGCCCCGCGGCCAAACCGCCCTCTTCAACACGTGGGAGGACGCGGTCGAGTGCGCCCGCTGCGGCGGCAGCATGGTGCGGACCGGCAGCTGCTACACGTGCCGCGACTGCGGCACGAACACCGGCTGCAGTTGATCCGCGTCGGCAGCTGACGTACCCCGAGGGGTGCCCGCGAGGGCGCCCCTCGGTGTTGTGTACGAACGCCTCGGGCGGGCATGAGTCTTGGGTGGACGCTGCCGTCGGGATTCTGCTCCTCGTTCTCTCGCTCGCAGGCGTCGTCGTCGTCCTCGCCGCGTTCGTCTGGGCTGCGCGGAAGGACGGCGAGGCGGACCGCGCGCTGCAGCGTCGCCTCGGTACTCGCCGCCGAACGCGCATCGGCCGCTAGCGGCGGCTGCCTCCAATCGGACAGAATCGGCCGGTGCGCGACGAGGCTCTCCGGATTGCCTGCTTCGGCCGACTCGCCGTGTTGTCGGCACAGTTCGAGAGCGAGATTCCCTACCGAGGAGCCCTCAGTCAAGGATTCAACTTCCGCGGCGAGCGCGTTCCCTTCCTCTCGCCGCAGAAAGGGATCTTCCGGGCGCGTGCGCAACAAGGGCCGGCGGCGCTTTCGATCACCACGTCGTTCAACGGCCCCTACCAGGACGCCGAGACGGCGGACGGCGTCCTTTACGCCTACCGCGCCGGCGCGATCGACCAGCCTGACAACCGCGCACTTCGCCAGGCTCATGCTCTCGGAGTGCCGGTCGTCTACTTCGTGGCGGCGAGACCCGGTTGGTACGAGCCTGTGTTTCCAGTCTTCCTCAAGCACGACGACGCGACCGCCAGGGTCGTCCTCGTGCAGAAGGGGAAGATGCGCGGCGACTTCGACGAGCCCGAGCCGGTGGCGATCGATGACCCACTCGAGCGCCGCTACGTGAACAGGGACGTTCGGGCGCGTGTGCACCAGCGCCGCTTCCGGTGGCGCGTCCTCCCCGCATACCGCAACCAGTGCGCGATCTGTCGGCTCAAGGAGGTGACACTGCTCGACGCGGCCCACATCGTCGGCGATCTCGAGGAGCGGGGAGAGCCGACCGTCGACAACGGACTCAGCCTGTGCTCGATCCACCATCGGGCTTTCGACCAGCATCTCGTCGGAGTGGCCCCCGATTACACCGTCCGTGTCGCGCGCGGCCTGCTCGAGGAGGATGACGGCCCGATGCTCGATCTGCTAAAGGGATTCCACACCCAGCCGATCAGCGTGCCACGAACGGCCGCGCTCAGACCGGATCGCGACCGGCTCGCCGACCGTTTCGATCGCTTCCTCGCCCGTTCCGGCTAGGACACGGGGACACGGGTGGCCCATTGACCGCTTCGGTCATGTCGGCGATGGTGAGACGGACAACGTCCGGGGTCTCTTGAAGCGCACCACGATCGGGGTCTTGCTTTGCACGCTCGCCTGCGCCGGCACGGTCTTGGCCGGCATCGCAGCGGCGGAAACGACAGGCGAGTTCACGCAGAGAGGAGTCGTAACGCGGATCGTCGACGGCGACACGCTCGATGTGCGGCTCGCATCCGGCAAGAGCGAGCGTGTCCGCCTGATCGGAATCGACGCTGCCGAACGGGATGCCTGCTTCGCTGCGCCGGCTTCCGCACGTGCCCGGCTGCTCGCGCTCTCGAAGCCGGTCGTCCTCCGCGGCGACGGGACGCAGGACACACGCGACCGCCACGGCTGGCTGCTCGCCTACGTCTGGATCCCAGGCGGACGCGACCTTGGCTACCAGCTCGTCGCGGGCGGCTTCGCGAAGGTCTACGTCTACCACGACCCGTTCCAGCGCCTCCCCGCCTACCGCACCGCCGAGAGCAGAGCGAAGTCCGCTGCCGTGGGCACCTGGAAGGCCTGCGGGAGCACGACGATCCGGGCGGTCGCGCCCGCCCCTCCGCCGGCCGCGAACTGCCACCCGAGCTACTCGCCGTGCCTGCCGATCGTCAGCGACCTCGACTGCGCCGACGTCCGGGCGCTCGGCGTCGCTCCCGTTCGCGTCGTCGGCTCCGACCCGTACCGCCTCGACGGCGACAACGACGGCTTCGGCTGCGAGTAGGAGCGGACGATCACGATGGTCGGTTCGTAGACGGAGATCCCAGCGGCGGTTTATGCTCGCCGGGCGGCGACGCCGCGAACTCTCCGAGGAGGTGAAGCCGAAGCACGTAGAGCCTCGACATGTTCAGCGCCGCTCCCACATCGCCTTGTGGGGAGGCGTCTGCGGCTGTCTTGACTCGCGACTTTGCGGCTCGCGATGACTGCACCGCACTACCACTCACACGTCGACGATCCTGCAGCCGTCGGCCGACGGCTCAAGGACGCTCGCCTGGCGGCCGGCCTGTCGCAGCGGCAGCTCTCCTTTCCGGGCTGCTCCGCCGCGTACATCTCTCGGCTCGAGGCGGGTGACCGCGTCCCGTCGCTGCAGCTGCTGCGCAAGCTCGCAGTGAAGCTGAACGCCGACGAGCAGTACCTCGCGACGGGCATCGAGCGGATCGAGCAGGAGCCACCGGAGCAGGTCGAAGCGGAGGTCGAGCGCCGCCTCGCCGGCGGCCGGGCCGACCGCGAGGAGACGCGACCACGCGGCGGACTCGACGATCCGGCCGCGCGGGCGCGGATCCTCTGGGAGCACTCGCGTGCACTGGCCGCCCGCGGCGACCGCCGGGGCGCGGCCCGCTACGCGCGCGACGCCCTCGCGTTGCTCGACTTCGCGAACGACCTGACCGCCGCCACGTAGAGTCGCGCCATGGAACACCGCGCGCTCGGCCGCAGCGGCGTCGACGTGTCCCGCATCGTCCTCGGCTGCGGCAACTTCGGCGGCATCGGCTCGTCGCCGGCGTTCTTCGGCGCCGGCGAAACGGAGGGAGAGGCGCACGCGCTGCTCGACGCGGCCTGGGAGGCGGGAATCACGACCTACGACACCGCCGACGCCTACGGCGGCGGCCGTAGCGAGTCGTACCTCGGGAGCTGGCTTCGCTCCCGCGGCTCCGACGTGCGGGAGCAGATCGTACTGACGTCGAAGACGTTCAACCCGATGGCCGTGGGAGCCGACTCGGGCCTCGCCCCGACTCGGATCAGACGCCAGCTCGCGATGAGCCTCGACCGGCTGGGCGTCGACGCGATCGACCTCTACCTCCCGCACGCGATGGATCCCGCGACACCGGTCGCAGAGACGGTCGGCGTCTTCGACGAGCTCGTCGCGGCAGGGCGGCTCCGGGCCTACGGAGGAAGCAACGTTGACGCGGCGTGGCTCGAGGAGGCGCTCCGGCACGGCACTCCCACCTGGGTACAGAACTCGTTCTCGCTGCTCGAGCGCGACGACGAGGACGGCGCCCTCTCGGTCGCCGCCCGGGAAGGGCTCGGCTACACGCCCTTCAGCCCGCTCGCCGGCGGCTGGCTGACCGGGAAGTACCGACGCGGCGAAGAGCCGCCCCCGGGCTCGCGAATGACGCTCCGGCCCGAGCCGTACCTGCACCTCCAGCAGGAGCACGTGTACGACGCGCTCGACTCGTTCGAGGCCGCCGCGCGCGAGCGAGACACGACCCCGGCCGCGCTCGCCATCGCCTGGCTGCTCTCGCACCCACACGTCACGGCGGTCGTCGTCGGGCCCCGACGTCCCGACCAGCTCCGCCCGGCCCTCGACGCCCTCGCGCTCGACCTCTCCCCGCCCGAGCACGAGCAGCTGGCGGCCCTCTTCGCATGAGCATTCTCGTTCTCGACGAGCACGCCGTCCGATCGCTGCTGACGATGGCCGAGTGCATCGAGGCGATGGACGCGATCCTGCGGTCACTCGCCCGCGGCGAGCTGCACCAGCCGCTGCGCCAGGTGACGCGCCCCGACGGCGCCGACAGCCTGATCGGCCTGATGCCCGCCTACCGCGGCGGCGGGCGACCGGTCTGGTCGCTGAAGGAGATCGTGGTCGCGCCCGACAACCCAGCTCGTGGGCTCGATGCGCACCAGGGCGCCGTGCTGCTGCACGACGGCGAAACGGGGGAGCTCCGAGCGCTCCTGAACGCGTCCGCGATCACCGAGATCCGCACCGCCGCCGTCTCGGCGGTCGCGACCCGCGCGCTCGCACGGCCGGACGCACGCGTCGTCGCGATCCTCGGCGCCGGCGTTCAGGCCCGCTCGCACGAGGGGGCGATGCGGGCCGTACTGCCCGGCGCGAAGATCCGCACCTGGACGCGCAGCGACGGCGGCTCGGCCGAGGCTGTGCTCCGTGAGGCGGACGTCGTCTGCACCTGCACGAGCGCTCGCGAGCCGATCCTCCGCCACGGGTGGCTGGCACCGGGGGCGCACGTCAATGCGGTCGGCTCGAGCGTCCCGAGCGCGCGTGAGCTCGACGCCGACACCGTCGCGGCGGCCACGCTCGTCGTCGACCGGCGCGAATCCGCCCTGAACGAGGCCGGCGACCTGCTGCTGGCGGGATTCGGCGAGGACCGGATCGCGGCCGAGCTCGGGGAGGTGCTCGTCGGCTCGCATCCGGGACGCACCAATTCCGCCGAACTGACCGTCTTCAAGTCGCTCGGCCTGGCCGTTGAGGACCTCGCCGCGGCCGAGCTCGTCGTCGCCAAGGCGCGGGAGCAGGGTGTTGGCACCGAGGTCGACTTCTGATCGGCCTCCCTGAGATCGAGCAGGCCCGCGAGACGATCGTGGGCGCCGCGATCCGCACGCCGCTCATCCGGCTCGAGGTCGACGCACCGGCGGAGATCTGGCTGAAGCTCGAGAACCTACAACCGATCGGCTCGTTCAAGATCCGCGGCGCCGTCAACGCGATCCGCGGCGCGGCGCCGGACGAGACCGCGCTGGGCGTCGTCACGGTCAGCGCCGGCAACATGGCGCAGGGTGTCGCCTGGGCGGCCCGCGAGCTCGGCGTCGCCGCCACGATCGTCGCGCCCGAGCACGCCCCGCAGACAAAGCTCGACGCGATCGAGCGCCTGGGCGGCCGCATCGTCAAAGTTCCGCACGAGCAGTGGTGGGAGATCATGGTCGCCGGCAGCTACGACGGCGCCCAGGGGCTCTTCGTCCATCCGGTGCAGGACGAGCGGGTGCAGGCCGGCAACGGCACGATCGGGCTCGAGCTCGCCGAGGAGATCCCGGACGCCGACGGGGTGCTCGTGCCGTGGGGCGGCGGGGGCCTCTTCACCGGGATCGCGAGCGCGCTCGCCGCGCTCTGCCCCGACACCCGCGTCCACGCGATCCAGCCGGAGACGGGCGCGGCCGTCAGCGCCGCTCTCGACGCCGGCGAGCCCGTGGAGGCGCCGGGCTTCGCGCCTTCGTTCGTCGACGGCGCCGGCGCGAAGATCGTCCTGCCGGCCATGTGGGAGCGGGCCGCGCCGCTGCTCGCGGGCGCCTATACGGTCACGCTCGACGAGACCGCCGCGGCCGTCCGGCTGCTCGCCGAGCGCACCCGCACGATCGCCGAGGGAGCCGGCGCGCTGGCGCTGGCGGCCGCACTCTCCGGGCGGGTACCTGGGCGGAAGCTCGTCTGCATCGTCTCGGGCGGCAACATCGACGCGGAGCGGCTCGCGGCGATACTCCGGGGCGAGACGCCGCGCTAGTTGCTCGCTCGACGCGCGAGCGGCAAGACGAACCAGACGACGGCGAACAGCGCGGCGGTGATGCTGGTGACGATTGCCGTGAAGGCGCCTTTGAAGAGCAGGTCGGTCACGAGGAAGACGACCGCTGTCATCCCGAACGCGACGAAGACGGTGCCGACGATCACGAAGACGTTGGCCAGCTTGAGAATCGACTCCTTGTCGGGGTCGCGAAAGCGAATGCGATGGTGCGCCGTCGGCGCGATCAGGAACACCGAGCCGAGCATCGTGCCGAGGAGCGCCGCCATGTACGTGTCCCTCTGCAGCTCGGAGATGGTCTCGAAACGTTGCGCGAACGGTACCGCGAGCAGGAACGCGAACAGCACCTGCACACCCGGTAGCGCCACGCGCAGCTCGTTCAGGAGCTCGATCAGCTCGCGGTTGACCCGCTCCTCATGGTTCTCCCCCGGCTCCGGCATGGCCGGAGATTAATGGCTAGGCCGCAGCAGCCGTCTCGTACGACTCGAGCTGATCCTTCAGCTTGCGCCGGATCCCGGCGAGGATCTGGGAGACGCGGGACTCGCTGACGCCGAGCATCCTGCCGATCTCGGCGCCGGGGAGCTCCTGAACGTGCACCAGCGCGAGAATGTGCCGCTCGCGCTCGGAGAGCCGGGCGATTGCGCCGCGCATGGCGGCGTTGCGGTCGGCGCCGAGGAGCGACGACTCCGGATCGGACGCGCCCTGCGGGGACTGGATCGTCTCGCCGACCTCGACCGGGAGCGAGTTCTCGGTGCCGCGCGCGGGGGCGTTCAGCGAAGCGACGTCCGAGCGGTCGACGTCCTCGAGGCTCGTCCGCAGGTCGTCGACGGTCGTACCCAGCTCGGCGGCGAGCTCGGCCTCCGTCGGCATCGTGCCCGAGCGGGCGAAGAAGGAATCGCGGGCCGCTCGATCCGTCGGCC
>JBDSOJ010000174.1:0-33621 GCA_039914895.1 Gaiellaceae bacterium | reverse complement strand
CGTGACGCGTCGCCGAGAGCGCTGGCGCGGACGCCGAGCTCTGCGTCGATCAACTCCGGATTCCAGAGCGCGATCGTCCGCTCGGTCGCCGGCGCGGTGTCGCTGTCGATCACCGCGGCCGGCTCGCCGAGCAGCGCTTCCGCCAGCTGGGCGGGGTTCGCGATCGTCGCGGAGGCGAGCACGAACTGCGGCTCCGAGCCGTACGCCCGCGCGAGCCGCCGCAGCCGCCGCAGCACGTTTGCGACGTGCGAGCCGAAGACGCCGCGGTAGACGTGTGCCTCATCGAGGACGACGAAGCGGAGGTTCGCGAGCACGTCGCCCCAGCGGTCGTGGTGTGGGAGGACGCCGACGTGGAGCATGTCCGGGTTGGTCAGGATCACGTTCGCCCACTTCCGAATCTGCCAACGCCGCTCGCTCTCCGTGTCGCCGTCGTAGATCGCCGGCTTGACGCCCTTGACGCCGAACGCGGAGAGCGCGCGCGCCTGATCCTGTGCGAGCGCCTTCGTCGGGTAGAGATAGAGGGCGCGGCTCTTCGGCTCCCGTGCGAGCAGGTCGAGCACCGGCAGGTTGAAGGCGAGGCTCTTGCCGCTCGCGGTGCTCGTCGTGACGATCGCGTGCCCGCCGGCGCGCAGCGTCTCCCACACCTCCGCCTGGTGGGTGTAGAGGGCCGTGATCCCCTGGCGGACGAGCGCGGAGGCGACCTGAGGATCGAGGTCGTCGGGAAAGGGCTCGGTGCGCCCGGCCCGCGCTGGCTCGACCGCGAGGTGCGCAAGCTCCTCGCCCTTGAGCAACTCGAGCCAGGAAGGACTGACGACGCTCACTGCGCTTACGCTAGCCGTCGACCTGAAGCGGTCCCGACCGGCGAAGGGCGTCGACCCTGTCTTTGCGGGCCGGGTGGAGAGCGGCCGAGACTTTGTGTTGAATTAACACAAGCTCGGTACGGAGCACGTAACGGGGCGAGTGAAGGAGAGTTTGTGGTGAATCAACACAACTTCGCTCGTGCGACCCCGCCCGGCTGTTCGACTCCAGGCTTCGGCTACCCGTCGGGCAGCCAGTCCTCGAAGGCACGCTCGAAGTGGCTGCGCGGGCGGGCGCCGATGACCGTCACCCTTGGCTCGCCGCCGGCGAACAGGATCACCGTCGGCAGCGAGAGCACGCCGTAGCGGCCGGGCACGCCGAGCTGCTCGTCGATGTTCAGTCGCACGAGCGCGACGCCGCGCTCGGCCGCGATCGCCTCCAGCAGCGGCTCGATCGCCTTGCACGGTTTGCACCAGGGTGCCCAGAAGTCGACGATCGTCGCTCCTTCCGCGGCGAGCACCTCGGCCTCGAACGTCGCGTCGGTGACCTCTCTCACAGCGGTCTCACAGTGATCCCCGCACCGCCGCCAGCCGCAGCAACGGCACCTTCCAGATCGCCTCGAGCACGATTGCGCGCGACATCTTCGAGCCGCCGCCGACGCGGTCGACGAACCGGATCGGGATCTCGACGACGCGGAATCCCTTCAGCCTCGCCCGATAGGTCAGCTCGATCTGGAAAGCGTAGCCCCGCGAGTGCACGTGATCGAACGGGATCGCCTCCAGCACGGCGCGACGGAAGCACTTGAAACCACCCGTCAGGTCGCGTACCGGCACGCCGAGGACGCGCCGGGCGTAGATCGAGCCGCCGGCTGAGATCGCGCGCCGGACGAGACCCCAGTTCTCGACGCCCCCGCCGGGGACGTAGCGCGAGCCGAGCACGAGGTCGGCATCCCCGGCGGCCGCGAGCAGGCGCGGCACGTCGGCAGGATCGTGCGAGAAGTCGCAGTCGATCTCGACGATCAGCTCCGCTCCCGCGTCGAGCGCGCGCCGGAAGCCGGCGAGGTACGCGGGGCCGAGACCGTCCTTGCGCGGCCGGTGCAGCACGTCGACGAAGCCGAGCTCCGCCGCCAGCCGGTCGGCGAGCTCGCCGGTACCGTCCGGCGAGTCGTCGTCGATCACGAGCACGCGGTCGTCCGGGCCGAGCACGCCGCCGAGGGCGCGCAGCATCGGCTCGAGGTTCTCGCGCTCGTTGTAGGTCGGCAGGCAGACGCACGCACGCACGTCCGTATCATCGCGGCAAGTGGCCGCGACCCTGCCGAGGAACGACGAGCTGGCCGATCAGCTAGAGCTGCTGGCAGACCTGAGCGAGCTCGAGGGCGAGGACTCGTTCCGCGTGCTCGCCTACCGCCGCGCCGCCACGCGGATCCGCGAGACCGGCGGCCCCGTCGCCCAGCTCGCGCTCGACGGCAAGGCGAAGGAGCTCGCCGGGATCGGCAAGACGATCGAGGACAAGATCGTCCAGGTGGTCGAGCTGGGCGAGATGGAGGCGTTGACGAAGCGGAAGGCGCTCGTGCCCGAGGAGGTCGTCAAGTTCATGCACCTCCCCGGGCTCGGCCCGAAGACGGCGCGACGGATCTGGAAGGAGCTCGGCGTGACGACGCTCGCAGAGCTGAAGGAGGCGGCCGAGCAGGAGCGGCTGCGGGCGCTCGCCGGTCTCGGCGCCCGGAGCGAGGAGAAGATCCTGCAGGCGCTCGCCGAGGAGCCGCAGGATCCACGCGAGTCGCGGCGGCTGCTCGGCGACGGCCTGCCGGTGCTGCTCGAGCTGGTCGAGGAGCTGCGGCGGCACCCGGCCGCGGTGAAGGTGTCGGAGGCCGGCTCGGCGCGGCGGCGGCGGGAGACCTTCCGCGACCTCGACTTGATCGCCACCTCCACCGACGCGCCCGCGTTGATCGAGGCGTTCACGAGCCGCGAGAACGTCGCCGCCGTGATTGCGAAGGGCGAGACGAAAGCGACCGTGCTCACGAACGAGGGGCTCCGGCTCGACCTCCGCGTCGTGCCGCCGGAGAGCTACGGCAACCTGCTCCAGCATTTTACCGGCTCGAAGGAGCACAACGTCGCGCTGCGCGAGGATGCGGTGCGGCGCGGCTTCTCCGTCTCCGAGTACTCCGTCACGAACACGGAGACGGGCGAGCAGTTCACCGCGGCCGGCGAAGAGGAGCTCTACGCCCATCTCGGCTACGCCTACATCCCGCCCGAGCTGCGCGAGAACGGCGGCGAGCTGGCGGCCGCCAGGAAGGGCGAGCTACCGACGCTCGTCGAACGCGGCGATCTCCGCGGCGACCTCCACTCGCACTCGACCTGGTCCGACGGCAAGGCGTCGATCGAGGAGATGGTGCTGGCAGCCCGCGAGCTCGGGTACGAGTACCTCGCCATGTGCGATCACTCGCAGCGGCTGCGCGACGGTCGACTCCAAGCCCAGTGGGAGCAGATCGACGCGCTCAACGAGCGGCTCGCACCGTTCCGGATCCTGAAGGGGATCGAGGTGAACGTCCGCGCCAACGGCGAGCTCGACGTCGCCGACGACCTGCTCGCACCGCTCGACTGGGTGATGGCGTCGGTGCACACGAGCTTCGACAAGGACCCGACGGAGCGGGTGCTGAACGCGATGCGAAGCCCGCACGTCGACTGCATCGGCCACCTGACGAACCGTCGGATCGGCGTGCGCAGGCCGTCGGCGGTCGAGGTCGAGCAGGTCGTCGAGGCCGCGCTCGCCACCGGCACCTTCCTCGAGCTCAACTCGCAGCCCGACCGGCTCGACCTCCGGGACGCGAATGCGCGGCTTGCCGGTGAAGCGGGCGTGATGCTGACGATCTCGAGCGACGGCCACTCGCAGAAGGCGCTCCGCTACGTCGACCTCGGCGTCGCGCAGGCGCGCCGCGCGTGGCTGACGAAGGAGCAGATCCTGAACACGCGGCCCTGGCGCGAGATCGAGACGCTCCGCAAGTGAGCTTCCGGGACGACGGCGCCGCGGCGGTGGAGTGGGTGGCGTCGTACCTGGAGCGGCTGCGAGACGTTCCCGTGCTGGCTCAGGTCGAGCCGGGCGAGCTGCGCGCGAAGCTCCCGGCGGCGCCGCCCGAGACGGCCGAGCCGTTCGCCGCGATCCTGCGCGACCTCGACGACGTGCTCCTGCCGGCCGTCACGCACTGGCAGAGCCCGCGCTTCTTCGCCTACTTCGCCACCACCGGCTCCGAGCCCGGGATCCTCGCGGAGCTGCTGCTCGCCGGGCTGAACCAGGTCGGGATCCTCTGGCGCACGTCGCCGGCGCTGCAGGAGCTCGAGGAGGTGACGCTCGACTGGCTGGCGCAGCTGCTCGGCCTGCCTGCGGGGCTCCACGGCCACCTCGAGGACACCGCCTCGACGGGAACGATGGCGGCGCTCGCCGCCGCACGCGGCTCACGGCCCGGCGCGCGTGTCGTCGTCTGCTCCGAGCACGCGCACTCGTCGGTCGAGAAGGCGTGCCGGATCCTCGAGCTCGAGGCGCGCACGACGCCTGTGGACGAAGGCTTTCGTCTCCGGCCGGACGCGCTCGACCTCACCGGCGCCTGCGCGGTCGTCGCGACCATCGGGACGACGTCGACGAGCTCGGCCGACCCCGTCGGCGCGATCGCGGACGCCTGCGAGGCGGCCGGCGTCTGGCTGCACGTCGACGCCGCGTACGCCGGCTCGGCGGCCGTCTGCCCGGAGCTGCGCGCGGCGTTCGCCGGCTGGGAGCGCGCCGACTCGATCGTCGTCAACCCGCACAAGTGGCTCTTCACGCCGATGGGTTGTTCCGCGCTCTGGACGCGACGGCCGGAGGATCTGCGGGCGGCCTTCAGCCTCGTCCCCGAGTACCTCCGCGTCAGCGAAGACGTGACGAGCCTCTCCGAGTACAGTCCCGCGCTCGGGCGGCAGTTCCGCGCGCTCAAGCTCTGGACGGTGCTGCGCTGCTACGGGCGCGAGGGGTTGCAGCAGCGGATCCGGGAAGCGATCCGGCTGGCCGCGCTCTTCGAACGGTGGGTACGCGAGGAGCCGGGGTGGGAGGTGACGGCGCCGCGGCCGTTCTCGCTCGTCTGCTTCCGTCGCGACGGCTCGGACGCGGCGAACGAGGCGCTGCTCGAGCGCGTCAACGCGAACGGTGAGATCTTCATCTCGCACACGAAGCTGAACGGCCGCTACACGCTGCGGCTGGCGGTTGGCAACGCGCGCACGACCGAGGACGACGTCCGGCTCGCCTGGGGCGTGCTCAGGCGGGAAGCGGCTCGAGGCTAGCAGGCCCGAAGGCGTCGAGGAGGTGCTCGAGCGCGGCGTGGTCGCCTTCGATGCGTACGCCCTCGGCCTGCCTGTTCACGACGAGGTGGTAGAAGCCGATCGCATCCGTCTCGACGAGCACGTCGGCGTGCTCGGCGATGCCGGGAGTCGCGATCCCGTCGACGAGCGACGCCTCCTCGTCGCCGACTCGGAAGGCGAGCGTGCCGGACGGCGAGATGGGCGACAGGGCGAGATCGAGTGCGTTGACGAGCCAACCCTCCTCGAGCGCGTCGAGCGGTGGCGGGCCCATCAGCCGGGCTCCAAAGCGCGCCAGCTCGTAGAGCACCGGCCGCAGCTCCCGACCCGACTGCGTCAGCTCGTAGACGGTCGAGGCTGCGGGGGGCGGCAGCCTCCGCTTCGAGACGAGCCCCGCGCCTTCGAGCTCTTTCAACCGCGCCGCGAGGATGTTGGTGCCGATCCCGGGCAGGTGGTCGATCAGGTCGGTGTAGCGCTTCGGACCGTGCAGGAGCTCGCGCACGACGAGCAGCGTCCAACGCTCGCCGACGAGCGAGAGCGTGCACGCGACCGGGCAGTACTGGTCGTAGCGCTTGCTCACGCGGCCCTCATGCGGTCAAGTGTAGCCACCGCTGCGCATTCTGTAGCAGCAACTTGCAAAAAGCAAGCGGAGGCTGTATCTTCGCAAGCCTGACCTCGAAAACGGACAAGGGACGGACATGGTTGCCTCACCGCAGATGAAATGGCTCGGACTCGCGCTCCTCGCGACGGTTCAGTTCATGGTCGTGCTCGACATTGCGATCGTGAACGTCGCTCTCCCCTCGATCCAGACCGATCTCGGCTTCTCCCAGGCGAACCTGCAATGGGTGATCTCCGCCTACGCGCTCGTCTTCGGCGGTTTCCTGCTGCTCGGCGGCCGCACCGCCGACCTGCTCGGCCGCCGCCGCATCTTCATGATCGGACTGATCGTTTTCACGATCGGCTCGCTCCTCTGCGGGCTCGCCTGGTCGGAAGCGTCGCTGATCGGCGCCCGCGCGATCCAGGGTCTCGGCGCCGCCACGATCTCGCCGGCGGCGCTCGCGATCCTGATGACGACCTTTGCCGAGGGCCGCGAGCGGAACATCGCGCTCGGCGTCTGGGGCGCGGTCGGCGGTTTCGGCGCCGCCGCGGGCGTCCTGCTCGGAGGCGTGCTCACGGACGCGTTCTCGTGGCAGTGGATCTTCTTCGTCAACATTCCGGTCGGCCTCGCTGCGTTCGCGCTGGCGCCCGTCCTGCTCGGAGAGAGCAAGGATACGCGCGTGAAGACGTTCGACGCGCTCGGCGCGGTGCTCGTCACGTCCGGACTGACCACGCTCGTGCTCGGGATCACCCAGGGCAACGAGTGGGGCTGGAGCTCCGGCCGCACGATCGGAATCTTCCTCCTCTCGGCGGTGCTCCTTGCCGGCTTCGTCGCGTGGGAGCAGCGCGTCGCCGAGCCGCTGATGCGCTTCGGGATCCTGCGCACGAAGACCGTGCTCGGCGCCAACGTGGCCGGCTTCATCCTCGGCACGGCGCTCTTCTCGATGTTCCTGATCCTGACGCTCTACATGCAACAGGTGCTCGGCTACTCGGCGATGAAGACGGGCGTCGCTTACCTCGCGGTCGCGGGCACGTCGATCATCTGGGCGAACGTCGCGGCCGCGCTCGTGAGCCGCGTCGGCGTCCGACCCCTGATCGCCGGCGGTATGGCGATCCTGACGCTCGGCCTCGTTCTGTTCGCGCAGGTGTCGGTCGGCGGCTCGTACGCCGCAAACCTGCTCCCGGGCTTCCTGATCGTCGCCCTCGGGATGGCGCTCTGCTTCGTCCCGATCTCGATCGCTGCGCTCGCCGGCGTCTCGCAGGCCGAAGCCGGAATCGCGTCCGGTCTGATCAACACGTCGCAGCAGATCGGCGGGGCGGTCGGGATCGCGCTGCTCTCGACGATTGCGATCAGCCGGACCGACAACGAGGTCGCCGCCGGGACGGCGATGCCCCAGGCACTGACCTCGGGCTTCCAGCTCGCGTTCTGGGTCGGTGCCGGGATCGCGCTCGCCGGTGTCGTCGCCGCGCTGGCGCTGATCCGGCAGGAGGAGATCGCGGTCGCGCCCGAGACTGTGCCGGCGCCCGCCGCTTAGAGCGTTCTCAGTAGGTCTAGCAGCTCCGCGGGGCCGTCGACCACGATGTCGGCGGCCTCGCGCAGCTCCGCCGGACCTTCGGCCGAGGCGACCGCCACACGCACGCCGAGCTCGAGCGCGCCGACCGCGCTGAAGGCGTCGAGGTCGGTGGTGTCGTCGCCGGCGTAGAGCCCGCGCGCGAGCCCCCGTCCACCGAGCAGGTGCGCGACCGCGGTGCCCTTGTGCGCGCCGACGGGCGGCCGCAGCTCGAGCACCTTGCGGCCGAACCGAGCGACGAGCCCTTCGTGGCGGGCTCGCGTCGCCACGGCGGTCAGCATCGTCAGCGCCTCCTGCTCGTCCTGCGCCCGCCGGTAGTGGAAGCTGATCGTCAGCGGCTTACGCTCGACATCCTCCCAGTCGATCGTCGTCGCGAAGGCTTGCAGCCGCTCGCTCCACGCGAGCGCCTCCGGCTCGAGCTCGAGCCCGTGCTCGCCGACGTAGACGAGCTCGTCGAGGCCGACGACCCGCCGGGCATCCGCGCCCGAGCGCCCGCTGATGCACGCGACGAGCGCGTAGCGGCCGTGCAGCCGCCGCAGCTCGTCGCGCGTCGCCTCGGGCACGGTGGCCTCGTGCGGCACGTCGACGATCGGGGCGAGGACGCCGTCGACGTCGAGCAGGATCGCCGCCCGCTCCGGCTCTGCCGCGAGCCGCGCGAGCAGTGAGGCGTCGCCGTCCACGCGCCTAGGATACGAGCGGTGGCGCTGAAGCTCGTTCTCATCGGCCTCGTCACGGGCCTGTTCAGTGCCGTCTTCGGGGTCGGCGGCGGGATCGTGCTCGTGCCGCTGCTGATCATCGTGGTCGGACTGGAGGGCAAGCCCGCCACCGGCACCTCCCTCGCGGCGATCGGGATCACGGCTCTCGCAGGGACGATCCTCTATGGGGGAGAGGGGTACGTCGAGGTCGGGCACGCCGCACTCGTCGGCCTGCCCGCCGCCGTGGGCGCCGTAGCGGGAACCGCCGTCCAGCAGCGCGTCTCGGCCAGGGCGCTTGCGCTCGCGTTCAGCGTGCTGCTCGTCGCAATCGCGGTCTGGCTGCTCGTGTGAGCGCCTCGACCGTCGTCGTCGCGGTCCTGCTCGGCCTCGCCGCCGGGCTGTTGGCGGGGTTTTTCGGTGTCGGGGGCGGGATTCTGTTCGTGCCGACGCTCCTTGCGCTCGGCCTCTCCCAGCTCGAGGCCGAGGCGACCTCGCTGCTCGCGATCCTGCCGACCGTCGTCGCCGGGACCTGGCGGCAGCACCACTACGGCAACGTTCGTTGGCGCACCGGGATCGTGCTCGGCGTCGCCTCGATCGCCGGCGCCGTCGTCGGCGTCCAGATCGCCACCGCGCTGTCCGAGGATCTGCTCCGGCGGCTCTTCGCCGTACTCCTGCTCGGTGTCGCCGCGCAACTCGCATGGCGGTCGCGTCACGCCGCCCCGTATCCTTCGAAGCAATGACCGTCGCTCGCCTTCGGCTCGCTCCCGTGGAGGAAACCATGTTCCCCCCACGAGCCCTCTTCTTTTCGTTCTGTGTGGAGGAACCTTCCGGTTCCCCCACACCCCCTCCCCTGCTCATAGACCAAGAGGCAGGTCTATGAGCGAGCACGAGGAGATCTGGCTTCCGCTCGTCGACGAGCCGATCGGCAGCATCGTCGCGCAGATCCAGGTCGACGATCCCGAGATCGAGCGGCTCGTCGGCTCGCCGCGCCGGATCCTCGCGTTCCGGACCTTTGCGTACATCCGCGTCGGCGTGAAGCTCGGCGAGCTCCTGGTCGACAACGACGTGCCGCCGTACGACGGCACCGAGAGCTGGATCGAGCTGCTGCTCCGCCGGCCGGAGAACCGCGAGGCGATCGGACGCGAGGTGCGCGCGGTCGCCGAGGAGATCGCCGCCGACCCGCGGTACGGAGACGACGGGCAACTCGGGCCGGACCAGGCGGCGCGCGACCGTTTTCGCGAGTTCGCCCGCAAGCTCGACGTTTAGCCGACCGCTCCCGCGACGGCGCGGCTAGTTCCCGACGAGGCTGACCAGGAAGATCGCGCCGAAGCCGGCGAGGGTGAGTGCGACGCGCTTCACCGAGGGGTGCTCGTGCGCGTGCGGGAGCAGGTCGGTGGCGCCCATGAAGAGGAAGAAGCCCGCGTAGACGGCGAGCAGCGCGCCGAGCCCTTCCTCGGAGATCGAGAGCGTGGAGCCGACGATCGCCCCCGCAAGGGGTGCCGCCGCGTCGATGGCGAGCCAACGGATCGCGCGGGCCCGGTCGCCCGACTGGCGCAGGATGAAGCCGACCGTGTTCAGCCCGTCCGCGAAGTCGTGCGCGAGCACGGCGACGAAGACGAGCAGGCCGGTCTCGGTCGACAGGCCGAAGGCGAGCCCGATTCCGAGCCCGTCGACGAAGCTGTGTGCCGACAAGCCGGCCGCACCGAGCACGCCGACCTGCGCGTGCGCGTGGACGTGCTCGTCGTCGTCGCGGTGATGGAGGACGAGCGCCCGCTCGGCGAGAAAGAAGAAGACGAAGCCGGTGCCGACGAGCAGCCCCACGCGCTGCGGGTCGTCGACGGCTTCGATCGCCTCGGGCAGGACGTGGAAGAGCGCGACGGCGACGACGACCCCACCGGTGAGCGCGATCGCGGTCGCGAGCTCCCTGGCCATGCGCAACGCGACGATGCCGCCCGCCAGGGTCGACAGCACCGTCACACCCGCGAGCGGAATTGCGAGCCAGCTCACGCCCTCGGCCGCCTTTCGCTCCGGCCCTGCGGAGCCGGGCTCCGCGAAAGACTGACGCCGCTGGCTGCGCTCCAGCCGGCGGCCCGTACCTCCGTACTGTTCCACCGGCCTACGCGACGCGAGCGGCGTCCCGAGAACGTGAGCGTGCTCACGCGCAGCGCCTGCACGTGCCGTAGATGTCGAGCTCGTGTGCGGCGGGTCGGAATCCGTGCCGGCGCTGGAGCTCCGCCTCCGACGGCGCGGCGCAGAGCTCGGTCTCCTCAACGCCGCCGCAACTCGTGCAGACGAGGTGATGGTGGTGCTCTGGCCTGCAGCGCACGTACGTCGGCCGTCCCTCGCCGACCAGCGGGTGAATGCCGCCGCTCGCGCGCAGCAGCTCGATCGTCCGGTAGGTGGTCGCAAGGCCGAGGCGCGGCTCGAAGCGGCGGGCGCGGTCGTGCAGTTCCGCGACCGTGAAGCTGCCCGCCGACTCGCCGACCGCGCGCACGACAGCCAGCCGCTGCGCCGTCGAGCGGACGCCGTCGGGAAGGGAAAGCGGGCCGGCCACGCAACGACAATAGCTGACAACGATTCTCATTCTCAGGAGCGAACGCCGCAGCGTCCTGAAAGATCCGGATAATGGGGGGCGTGTATCTGAGGCTGACCGCACTTCTTCTGATCGCCGGGGCGCTCGTCACCGCGGCGACAAGCGCCGGCGCGCCCGCGGAGCCGGCCGTGGTCTCCGCCGGAGCGTACGGAATCTCGGTCGTCGTGCCAGGCCAGCCGGCCTCCGGTGCGGCGCACGCCTCGGCGCCGGGTCCGGGAGCGATCAGCGTCGCGGATGGCTTCACCTTCCCCGCCGACGGGTCGCTCGTGCGCACCGGCGCCCTCTCGTCGAGCGTCTCGTCGCGTGCAAGCGGCGACGCGGGAGCGCAGGCGGTCAGCGACGTCCTCGGCGTCACGCTCTTCAACGGCGAGTTGACCGCGGAGAGCGTCGCCGGGCGCGCTCAGGCGTCGGCTGCCGCCGGCGACGCGGCGGGCTCGAGCGTGACGAACCTCGTCGTCTTCGGGGCGCAGGTGGCGGCGACACCGAACCTGCGCGTTCAGCTCGGCGACTGGGGCTATGTGGTCGTGCTGGAGCAGGTCGCTGAGTCGTCGGTCACGGACGTGACAAGGCACACCCGCGGCGCCGTCAATGCGCTTCACGTCATCCTCACCGCCGACCACGCAGGGCTCCCCGCCGGAACCGAGATCTTTGTCGCACACGCCGAAGCCGCCGCGTCGACGCGGGTCGAGGCGCCGGCGGCGACGACGCCGACAAAGCCGCTGACCACACCGGCCAAACCGGGGCGGCCGAGCGGCGTGCCGCCGAAGCCGAGCGAGCCCTTGCCGAAGCCACCGGAGCCCGGCGTGCTTCCGAACAAGCCGGGCTCGGTCTTCCGGCTGCCGCCGACGGACGTGTCGGCGCCGCTCTCGCCCGGAGGCTACGTCTTCCCCGTCTACGGGCCGTCCTCGTTCACCGATACCTTCCGCGCCCCGCGTGCGGGTATCGGCTGGCACCACGGCGAGGACATCTTCGCCCCGCTCGGAGCGCCGCTGCTCGCCGTCGCGGACGGAACCGTCTTCTCGGTCGGCTGGAACGATCGCGGCGGCTACCGGCTCTGGCTGCGCGACCGCCAGGGCAACCAGTTCTACTACGCGCACCTTTCGGCCTTCTCGCCGCTGGCCGTCGACGGCAACGAGGTGAAGGCGGGCGCCGTGATCGGCTTCGTCGGCAACACCGGCGACGCGCAGACAACGCCGTACCATCTCCACTTCGAGATTCACCCGGTCGGTCTGCTGCCGTTCGGCTACGACGGCGTCGTCAACGCGTTCCCCTACCTGAGCGCCTGGCGGCGGCTCCAGGACATCACCTTCGCCGCAGGCCGCGGCTGGGCGCCGCCGGTGCCTGCCAACGCGACCGCGCCACAGCCGGCCGCGATCCTCCTCGGCTCGACCGACATCTCCAGCGCGAGCGGTCTCGACCCTGGCTCCCTCGACCGCGCGCTGATCGCCCCGGTCTCCCAGGGCGACAGCGCCACGCTCGGGGCCGGCTGAGAGCTAGGCCGCGTCGTCCGACGTCGAGCTCGGGCTCGGCGTGTACGTGTAGTCGTCCGAGCCCTCGCCCGTGATCTTCTCCATCAGCCAGGCGCGGGTCTGCGGACCCGTCATCGGGTTGAAGAGGATGCCGGCGGTGATTCCTGCCAGCAGCAGCATCGTGTTGCGCGCGCCGTGATCCTCCTTGCCCTGGATCCTGCTCGACGCGGTGCGGAGCTCGTCGACGGCCTTCTTCAGGTTCTCCTGAATGTCCTTGTCCGTCGCCGCGCGCATCGCGGTGGCGGTCAGGTTGCGGTTGCCGAGCAGCTCCGCGTAGACATCCCGCGCAGCGTTGAAGGCTTCCTTCAGGTTGTCGTGCAGGTCGTCGTCGTGCAGAGCCCGGTCGACGTAGGGCTTCATCGTGTCGGCGGTGTCGTAGAGCCTGTCCTTGGTCTTGGCCATTCGGCCCGTCCTTTCCGTCTCGTGGTCGCTCCGACAGTCTTGCCGCCAGACGATCCTTGCAAACAGCGACTAGCGACGCGAGGCGGCCGCCTGCCGGTGCAGCGTGGGCCGGCTGGGGCGGCGCTTGCTCCCCTTGCCCCGGAAGGCGTCCTCGAAGACCTCCTCGACGTGGTCGACGAGCACGAACTCGAGTTCGGCACGCGTCTCGGGCGGCAGGTCGTCCAGGTCGGGCGCGTTCTCGAGCGGGAGGATGACGCGCTTCAGACCGGCTCGTTCCGCCGCCAGCACCTTCTCGCGGATGCCGCCGATCGGGAGCACCTGGCCGGTCAGAGTGATCTCGCCGGTCATGCCGACGTCGTCGTCGACCGGCTCGTTCCGTACGAGCGAGGCGATCGCCGTCGCCATCGTCACGCCGGCGGAGGGGCCGTCCTTCGGCACCGCGCCCGCCGGTACATGGATATGTACGTCGTGCTCGGCGAACCACTCGGGCGCCACGCCGAGCTCGAGCGTGTGCGAGCGCACCCAGGAGAGCGCCGCCTGCGCCGACTCCTGCATCACCTCGCCGAGCTGGCCCGTGATCGTCAACTTGCCCTTGCCGGGGTACGCCGTCGCCTCGATGAAGAGCACGTCGCCGCCGACGGTGGTGTAGGCGAGTCCCGTCGCGACTCCGGGGTCGGCGGTGCGCCTGCGCGCGTCGGCGGAGAACTTGCGCGCGCCGAGCCACTCGCGCACGTGCGCCTCGTCGGCCCTGAGCTTCTCCTTGCGCCCGGTCGCGACGAGCGTTGCCGCCTTGCGGCAGAGCGTCGCGATCTGCCGATCGAGGTTGCGGACACCCGCCTCGCGCGTGTACTCCGCGATCACGAGCCGCAACGACTTGTCGGGAATCGCGAGCCGGCTCTTCGTAAGGCCGTGCGCCTCGAGCTGCTTCGGGACGAGGTAGCGCTTGGCGATCCCCAGCTTCTCCTCGTGGGTATAGCCCGAAAGCTGGATCACGTCCATCCGGTCGAGCAGCGGCCCCGGGATCGTGTCGAGCGTGTTCGCGGTGCAGATGAAGAGCACCTTCGAGAGGTCGTACGGAAGATCGAGATAGTGATCGCGGAAGGTCGAGTGCTGCTCGGGGTCGAGCACCTCGAGCATCGCGGAGGCCGGGTCGCCGCGGAAGTCGGAGCCCATCTTGTCGATCTCGTCGATCAGGAAGACGGGATTCGACGACTCCGTGTCGCGGATTGCCCGCACGATCGTTCCCGGCATCGCGCCGATGTAGGTGCGCCGGTGGCCGCGGATCTCCGACTCGTCGCTGACACCGCCGACCGAGATCCGAGCGAAGCGGCGGCCGAGCGCTCGGGCGACCGACTGCCCGAGCGAGGTCTTGCCGACACCGGGCGGGCCGACGAAGCACAGGATCGGGCCGGAGAGGTCGTTCTTCAGCTTCGAGACCGCGAGGTACTCGATGATCCGCTGCTTCACCTTCTCGAGGTCGAAGTGATCCTCGTCGAGCACCTGCTGGGCGTGCTCGAGGTCGAGGTTGTCCTCGGTCGTCTCGCTCCACGGCAGCGACAGGATCCAGTCGAGGTACGTGCGGATGACGCCGTACTCGGCCGCGGCCGGCGGTAGCCGCTCGAGCCGGTTCACCTCGCGCAGAGCGGCCTTGGCCACGTGCTCGGGCAGGTTCTTCGCCTCGAGCTGCTCGAGCAGCTCGTTGACCTCGGCCTGGTGCTCGTCGCTCTCCCCGAGCTCGTCCTGGATCGCTTTCAGCTGCTGGCGGAGGAAGAACTCCCGCTGGCCCTTGTCGATCTCGCTCGCGACCTGCGACTGGATCTTCGAGCCCAGCTCCGACATCTCGACCTCGCGACCGAGGATCCGCGTGATCATGCGCAGGCGCTCCCCGACGTCGGCGGTCTCGAGCAGCTCCTGCCGTTCCTCGGTCTTCAGGCGCAGCGTCGATGCGATCAGGTGGGTCAGCGCGGTCGGGTCGTCGACGTTGGCCGCCGCCAGCTGGAGCTCCTCGGGCAGGTACGGCGTCATCCCGATGATCTGCGTGAACTGCTGCTGCACGTTCCGGGTCAGCGCCTCCACCTCAGGCGACTCCGGGACGACCTCGGGCAGGTCCTCGAGCTCGGCGACGAGGTAGGGATCGTTCTCGACCGCCTTGACGAGGCGGACGCGCTGGACGCCCTGGACGAGAATCCGGAGCGTCCCGTCGGGGATCTTGATCATCTTGTGGACGACGGCGACCGTGCCGACGCTGTAGAGGTCGTCCCAACCGGGTGGGTCCGCCTCGGGGTTCTTGACCGTGAAGAGCGCAAGCATCCGCTCCCCCGAGACGACGTCGTCGATCAGCTTGACCGAGCGCTCCTGGCCGACCGCGAGCGGTGTCATCGACTCGGGGAAGACGACGGTCTCCTTCAGCGGTAGCACCGGCAGTCGCTGCCGCTCGGAGGCGCTCTCGCTCATCCCGACCTGCGGATGACGATCATCGAGGCAGGCCCGGCCGGTCTCCTGCGGGCGAACGGCAGCGTGATGCTGAGCATGCCCGCCTCGTAGGCGGCGCTCGCGGCCGCGGCGTCGATGTCGCGCTCGAGCGGAATCCGGCGCTCGAAGCGGCCGTACTCGATCTCAGCCTGCTGGTAGACCTGGCCGGGCACCCGTGGACGGGGACGGCTGCCGGAGATCGTCAACGCGCGCTCCTCGACCGAGAGCTCGATCGAGTCGGGATCGACGCCCGCCAGCTCGACGACGACGACGAGCTGCGGCGGATCCTCGGTGCAGAAACAGTCCGCGGCCGGGCGAAAGCCCTGCCGGATCCCGGAGAACCGGGGCACCTGCCAGAGATCGGCGAAGAGCTCCTCGATCTCCCCCTGGAGGTGGTCGATGTCGCGCCGTGCCATGGGCGGACGTTACCCCGCGCGGTACGATCGAACGCATGACCATGGTGCGGCGGATCGTCAAGCTCCTCCTCGCCGCGCTGGCGTTCGCCCTCTACGTCTGGTTCGCCGCCGTGCACGCGGCTCCGACGGTGAAGCGGCGGAAGGCTCGGCGGCGGCTGGACTTTCCCATTCGTTAACAGGATCCTGATGTTCCGAAACGCGGCCTGAGGGAACCCTCTCTCTGTGCGCGTCGTGCTTTCGACTCTGTTTGCCTGCGCCCTGTTCGGGGCGGCTGTCCCTGCGGCCGACGCCTCGAGCAACGTCCGCTTCGGGATCCAGGACGATGCCTGGCTCGTCCACGGTGACGGCACGCTCGACGAACGGCTCGACCGGCTCGACCGGCTCGGCGTCGACGTCGTCCGCTTCAACCTGCACTGGGACCGGATCGAGCCGGCGCGCGGCGCGTACGCCTGGCAGGAGAGCGATGCCGTGCTCGCAGGGCTCCGCAGCCGCGGGATTCCGGCCGTCGTCGGCATCGTCGGCTCGCCGCGGTGGGCGAACGGTGGCAGGACGCCGAACTTCGCCCCCGGCGCACGCAGCTTCGCCGGCTTTGCCCGCGCGGCCGCGACGCGCTACAGCTGGGTGACGCAGTGGCTGCTGTGGAACGAGCCGAACCAGGCGCGGTGGCTGCGCCCGACCTCGCCGTCGGTGTACGTCCGCCAGATCCTCAATCCCGGTTACGCCGCCATCCACGCCGTGAATCCCCGCGCGAGGGTCGCCGGCGGCGTCACCGCACCGCGCGGCTCGACCGGAGGCGTCTCGCCCGTCCGGTGGATCCGCGGGATGCGCAGCGCAGGAGCGCGGCTCGACGTCTACGCTCACCACCCGTATCCGTCGAGCACCCGCGAGACTCCGTTCAGCGGCGGCTGCGGTCACTGCGAGACGATCACGATGGCGACGCTCGAGCGCCTGATCGCCGAAGTCGGCCGCGCGTTCGGCCCGAAACGGATTTGGCTGACGGAGTACGGCTACCAGACCGGCGCGTACGGCGTCACGCAGCAGCGCCAGGCCGAGCTGATCGGCCAGTCCGGGCTTCGCGTGCACAAGGCTCCCCGCGTCGACATGCTGATCCACTATCTCGTTAAGGACGAGCCCGTGGCGAGCCGCTTCCAGAGCGGTCTCTTCAACATCTCCGGCAGCCCGAAGCTCGCAGCGCTCGCGTTCCCGCTGCCGATCACGCAGGCCGGGCGGAGCGGCGGCAGGCTTGTCCTCTGGGGCCAGGTTCGCCCGCGCGCCGGCGCTCAGACCTACCGCGTCCAGGTGCGAACCGGCGGCGGCGCGTGGCGGTTCAGCGGCGCCACCCGCAGGACGACGTTGCGCGGCTTCCTCAGTACCGCGGTCGCGGCGCCGTCGGGCGCGAGCGTTCGCATCTACTCACCGCAGGATCGCGCCTACAGCGCCACCATCCGCGCTCGTTAGCGCAGCAACGCCAGGAGGACGATCGCAACGACCACGGCGATCGGGATCCACGCCAGGCGCATGACGCGGAACGCGCGGACCTCGCCCGGACCGGGCCCCGGCTCGGGTGTGTAGGGATCGAGTGGAGACGCCGGCTGGCGCGGCGACTCGTCGTCGCCTTCGAGCACCTGTGGGTCGTGCTGGACCTCGCGTTCGGTCATGCGCCTCTTATGCACGCGTCGCCGCGTTCCGAACCCCGGCGGGCCAGTAGCATCGTTGCGGCATGAGGGCGAAGGGATTGATTGCGGCGGGCGGCGAGGCCACGCGGCTCGGCGAGCTGACGCGTGTCGTCAACAAGCACCTGCTCCCGGTCGGCGACCGGCCGATGATCTACTACCCGCTCGAGCTGCTCCAGCTTGCGGGTGTCGAGGAGGTGCTGATCGTCACCGGCCAGGGCCACGCGGGCCAGGTGATCGACCTGCTCGGCAACGGTCGGATCAGCCAGCGCGGAACCACTGAGGCGCTCTTCGACCTCGATCTGACCTACAAGGTGCAAGTGGAGGCCGGTGGGATCGCGCAGGTGGTGGGGATGGCCGAGAGCTTCGCGAGCGACGACGATCTGATCGTCTGCCTGGGCGACAACATCTTCGAGTACGCGGAGGCGAGCGCGATCAGGAGCTTCGTCGACGGCGACGACGGGGCGGCCGTCTTCGTCAAGGACGTCCCGGACCCGGAGCGGTTCGGCGTCGTCGTCTACGGCGACGGCGCTCGCGTCGTCGACGTGGTCGAGAAGGCCGGGGTCGTCGACATGCGCTACGACGCGCCGCCCTCGAGCGACGCAGTCGTCGGTCTCTACTGCTACTCGCCGGACGTGTTCGACCTGATCCGCGGGCTCGAGCCGTCCTCGCGTAGCGAGCTCGAGATCACCGACGTCAACCGCCACTACGCGGAGCGGGGCACGCTCGCCTGCCACCGCGTCACCGGCTGGTGGGAGGACGCGGGAACGCAGGAGTCGCTCCGCGAGATCGGCGCTCTGATCCAGCGCACCGGCGTGAACAAGCCCGCATGATCGCCGGTCGCCGATGATCGAAGGCCTGCTTCGGATTCCGCTGCAACGTTTCGAGGACGAGCGCGGCTGGTTCACGGAGATCAGGCGTGAGAGCCTGTTGCCGAAACGGACAACGCAGACGAACGTCTCGTTCTCGCGCAAGGGCGTCCTGCGCGGACTCCACTACCACGAGCGTGGCCAGGACGACCTCTTCGTCTGCCTGCAGGGAACGGCGCGGGTCGTGGTGCTCGACCGGGAGAGCGGCGAGACGTTCAGCGAGGACATCGGCGACGACAACCCGTTCGCGATCTACATTCCGGGGCGTCACGCGCACGGCTTCGAGGCGCTGACCGATCTGTTCTTCTGTTACCACGTCACCGAGGAGTACGACCCGGCCGATCCCGACGAGCACGGCATCTGCTGGGCCGACCCGCGCGTGAAGCGCCTCTGGAGCACGGACACACCGCTCCTCTCCGAGCGGGATCTGCACGCGTGCGACGCGTGTTTGTAGTCACAGGGGCGGCCGGGCAGCTCGGCCGGGCGCTCGTCGCTGAGTTCGCGGACGACGGCGTCATTGGTCTGACGCGGGCGGAGTGGGACGTCGAGCTGCCCCCGCCGGCGGGTCTGGACGCCGACACGATCCTGCACGCGGCCGCGTGGACGAACGTCGATGGCGCCGAGGAGGATCCGCAGGGTGCGGCAGCGGCCAACGTCGGCGGCACCGCGAACGTGGCCGCGCTTGGCGTGCCGGTCGTCTCCTACTCGAGCGACTACGTCTTCGACGGGCGGAAGGGGCAGCCGTACCTCGAGTCGGACGGGCCGAATCCGCAGACCGCCTACGGCCGGTCGAAGCTGCACGGCGAGGCGGCCGCGGGTGAGCGAGCGTGGATCGTGCGCGCGTCGTGGCTGTTCGGACCGACCGGCACGAACTTCGTCCGCACGATGCTGCGGCTCGGCGCGGAGCGCGACGAGGTCGCGGTCGTCGACGATCAGCGCGGCTCGCCGACCTACGTCGGTCATCTCGCGGCGGCGACGCGGCAGGTCCTGAGCCTGCCGTTCGGCGTCTACCACGTCGCCGCCGCGGGCGATGCAACCTGGGCCGACTTCGCCGAGACGATCTTCGAGGAAGCCGGACTGCCGACGCGCGTGCGCCGGATCTCGACCGCAGAGCTCGACCGTCCGGCGGCGCGGCCCGCCTACTCGGTGCTCCGGAGCGAGAAAGGCGCGCCGACGCTGCCGCACTGGCGCGAGGGCCTGCGCGAGTGCCTGGCCCGAATCGAGAGTTGATTGGCGAGCTACTCCTTCCTGACGACCTGGATCTTGGACGCGCCGCGCGAGGACGTGTGGCAGGCGATTTACGAGATCGAGCGGTGGCCCGACTGGTGGCGCGGCGTGCGACGGGTCGAGAAGCTCGAGCACGGCGACGAGGACGGCATCGGCGCGCTCTACCTGCACGAGTGGCGCAGCGCGATCCCGTACCCCGTTCGCTTCGAGACGCGGATCACGCGGATCGAGCGTCCCAACCTGATCGAGGCCCGGGCCGACGGCGAGCTCGCCGGAACCGGTCGCTGGCGCTTCCTCGACGGGCGCGACACCGCCCTCACCTACGAGTGGGACGTGAGGACGACGAAGCCCTGGATGAACCTGGTCGCGCCGATCGCCGGGCCCGTCTTCCGCTGGAATCACAACGCGGTCATGCGCCAGGGAGGGGTCGGCCTGGCCGATCTGGTCGGGACGCGGCTGCGAGCCGTCACGTAGCCTCTCAGCATGCGCGTGCTCGTCACCGGCGGGGCCGGATTCATCGGCTCCCACTTCGCCAGGCGGGTTCAGGCGGGAGGCGACGCTGTGCGCGTGCTCGACAAGCTGACGTACTCGGGCAACCCCGCCAACCTCGAGGGGACCGGGATCGAGCTCGTGGTCGGGGACATCTGCGACGCGGACGCAGTCGCCGAGGCCTCCGCCGGCTGCGATGCGATCGTCAACTTCGCCGCCGAGACGCACGTCGACCGCTCCATCCTCGGGCCGGCCGAGTTCATCCAGACGAACGTCGCAGGCACGCAGGTGCTGCTCGACCAGGCGCGCGTAGCCGAGATCCGGCTCGTGCACGTCTCGACGGACGAGGTGTACGGCGATGTCGCCGAAGGCGTCTCCTCGGTCGAGGACGATCCGCTCCGTCCTTCCAGCCCCTACTCCGCCGCGAAGGCGGGAGGCGATCTGCAGGTGCTCGGCTCGGTGCGCACGTACGGGGTCGACGCGTTGATCACGCGCGGCTCGAACACGTACGGCCCGTTCCAGTATCCGGAGAAGCTGCTGCCGCTCTTCGTCACGAACGCGCTCGACGACGAGCCGCTGCCGCTGTACGGCGACGGTGCGCAGGTCCGCGACTGGCTCTTCGTCGAGGATCATTGCGCCGGCATCGAGCGTGCGCTGCGCGTGGGGCGCGCCGGGGAGGCGTACAACATCGGCGGCGGCGAGGAGGCGACGAACCGGGAGATCACCGACCTCGTGCTCGAGCACACCGGCGCCGACAAAGCGCTCGTCCGTCGGGTCGAGGATCGTGCCGGCCACGACCGCCGGTACTCGCTCGACACGATGAAGGCGCGCGACGAGCTCGGCTGGGAGCCCCAGACTCGGCTCGCGCAGGGCTTCCCGCTCACGGCCGCCTGGTATGCGGAGAACCGCGACTGGTGGGAGCCGATCAAGCAGTCGGGCGGCTACCGGGAGTACTACGAGAAGCAGTACGCGGCCAGGCTCGCGGGCTCGTCCTAGGCGGTCAGGCCGTTAGCCGCAGGCGCGCTCGGTCTCCCGCCGGAGCCGCTGGATCTCGCCGCGGTTCCCCTGCACCTGCTCCGACCGGTCGAGCAGCTCGAGGACGCCGTCGCACCGGCCGAGTGAGCGCCGCGTGAAGGCAAGGTTGTAGCTCGCGTAGGCCTCACCGAGCTCACCGCTGCCGGCGAACCCGGCGACGGCCTGCTCGAGCAGGGGCAGCGCCTCCTCGTAGCGACCTGCCTGCATCAGCTCGAAGCCGCGGTCGTTCAGCCCGGACGGATCCTGTGAGGGTGGCGGCGCCGTCGTTGCCGTCGTCGGCTCGGGCGCCGTGGTCGGTGCGGGCGTCGGCGCGGGCGCGGTGGTGACGGTCTCGACGATGGTGGTTCCGGGCAGCGTCACGGTCTGCTTCACCGTCCGCGCCGCCCCCGTGGCAGACGCCCGCTCGTCGTCGCCCCCGGCCAGCAGCGCTGCCGCGAGCGCGCCGGCGAGCAGCGCGCCGGCGAGGAGTAGTAGAAGCAGCGGCACCCGCCGGCGCTCGCGTTTCGCCGGCACCGGACGGATCGCGCCGATCCGCGTCGTCCCGGCGGCGAAGTCGAGTGCGTCGTGGAGCGCGCGGACGAAGTCAGCTCCTGAGGCGAAGCGCTGCGCGGGGTCCTTCGCGAGCCCACGCGCGAGCATGTCGTCGACCTCGCGCGGCAGGTGGGGGTTCAGGTCGGAGGCGGGCGGAACCGCGGCGCTGACGTGGGCGATCGCCTCCGCGGTCGACGACTCGCGCTCGAACGGCCGCTGCCCGGTCAGCAGCTCGAAGGCGACGATCGCGAGCGCGTAGAGGTCGCTCGCCGGCGTCGCCTTCTCGCCGCGTGCCTGCTCCGGAGCGAGGTAGCCGGCCGTGCCGAGAACCGTGCCCGCTTCGGTGAAGGAGCCGAGGTCGGCGGCGCTCGCGACACCGAAGTCGGCGACCTTGACGCGGTCGTCGTTGTCGAGCAGGAGGTTTGCGGGCTTGACGTCGCGATGGACGATGCCGTTCGAGTGCGCCGCGTCGAGTGCGGCCGCCGCCTGTCCCAGCCACTCCAGCGACCGGCCGACCGGCTGGGCGCCGTCGCGCTCGAGACGGTCGGCGAGGGAGCCGCCGGGGAGATACTCCATCACGATGTACGGCCTGCCGCGATGGTCGCCGACGTCGAAGATCGTCACGGTGTTCGGCGCGTTGGAGAGCCGGGCGACCGCGAGCGCCTCACGCGTGAAGCGGCCGCGGATGGAGTCGTTGTCGGCGTAGCGCTCGGAGAGCAGCTTGACGGCGACGATCCGTGCGAGATCGGCGTCCTCGGCCCGGTAGACCTCGCCCATGCCGCCGCGGGCGATCCGCTGCGGGTTCCGGTAGCGCTCGGGAAGCATGCTCTCCTCCACCTCGACGGCGTGCCCGAGCGCGCGAACCCGGAAACGCGCGCGCGGCGTCGTGCATGAGTTGAAGGTTCGGTAAGGAAGCCCTGGTTGCAGGACTTCTTCCGCTAGCCTCGGCAGCGGGGGTCAGCCATGCGGCGGATGCTCTTCGCTCTCACCGGTCTCGTGCTCGCGCTCGCGGTCTCCGCGCCCGCAGGCGTCCGCGCGCCCGAGTCCGCCGCACCGCCCACACCGGCCGCGGTGACCGCGACGACGTTCGTGGTCAGCGGACGCGGTTGGGGTCATGGGGTCGGCATGAGCCAGTATGGCGCGCTCGGCTACGCCCAGGAGGGCTGGACATACGACCGGATCCTCGGCCACTTCTACACGGGCGCCCAGCTCGGCCCCGCGGCTGTGGCACGCGTCCGCGTGCTCGTCGCGGAGGCGAAGCCGAGCGTGACGGTCAGCTCGCCGGTCCCGTTCCGGGTCCGTGACGTCTTCGGCACGACCTATCCGCTGGCGGCCGGGACCGTCGTACTGGGACCGAAGCTGCGCGTGACGGCGAACGGGACGCCGACCGAGCTGGCGGGGCCGATCCTCTTCCTGCCCGGCTCCTCGCCGCTCGAGCTCGACCGGCCCTACCGTGGCCAGGTCGAGGTCGGAGTCACGGGCTCGAAGCTCGATGCGATCAACGTCGTCGGCCTCGAGCAGTACCTCCAGGGAGTCGTCGCGCAGGAGATGCCGAGCGCGTGGCCCGATGAGGCTCTGAAGGCGCAGGCCGTCGCAGCGCGCTCCTACGCGCTCGCACACCGCCTGAGCGGGAAGCCGTTCGACCTCTATGCGGACGTGCGCAGCCAGGTCTACGGCGGCATCGCCGGCGAGCACCCGCGCACGACCGCCGCAGTCCAGGCGACGAAGGGTGAGGTGCTGCTCTGGGAGGGGAAGCCGATCGACGCGCTCTTCCACTCGACCTCGGGCGGCTCGACGCTCGCCGCCGTCGAGGTCTTCGGCAAGGCCGTTCCCTATCTGATCGGTGTCGACGACCCGCACAGCGCGCTCTCGCCCGTCCATCGCTGGGGGCCGACGCCGGTTGCCGAGGCGACCCTGCGCAAGGGACTGAAGCTGCGGGCGCCGGTGACGTCGCTCGAGCTGGCGCGGGCACCGTCCGGACGCGTCGCCAGCGTCCGGATCGTGACGGCGACCGGGGCGACGAACGTGACGGGCGCGACCCTTCGGCGCGCGGGAGGTCTGCGCTCGACGTGGGTGACGCAGCTCGCAACGCTTTCGCTGACCCGCCCCGGCAGGCCCGTCGTCTACGGAACGGCCGTCTCGCTGACCGGGAAGGCCAGGGGAGTCGGGGGCGCCGCGATGCAACAGCGCGTCGGCGGCGCCTGGCAGCAGGTCGCCGGCCCGGCGCTGAAAGCGAAGGTGAAGCTGCTCGCGCCGGCAAGCTTCCGCGTCGTCGCGGGCAAGCTCGCCGGCTCGGTCCTCAAGGTGCCGGTCGCCCCGCGCGTGACCGCCCGGGCGGATGGAATGCTGACCGTGTCCGGGATCGTGAGGCCGCTCGTTCCGGGCGCGACGGTCGAGGTTCAGCTCGAGAGCGAGGGAACGTGGGCGACCGTGGCGGAGACGACGACGGGCCTCGAGGGCGAATACATGCTCGCGGTCGAGCAGCCGGGTCGCTATCGAGTGCGGATCGCGCCCGCCCGAGGGTTCGCCGAGGGTCTTTCGGGCCGGATCGAGCTGCGATGAGGCGCAGCGCGCTCGTACTCGTCGCGGCGGCGCTGCTGGCGCCGCAGGCGGAGGCGGCCCGGTACGCGGTGGGCGTCCGGATCACGGCCGACCTACCACGGCTTCGCGCTGCCCTCCCGGACGCCGAGAGCCTGGCCCCGATCCCGGCGCTCGTGGTCGAGCGCGCGTCGGCGCCACGCCTGCGCGACCTTCCCGGCGCGACCTATGTCGAGCGGCTGGGCACGCGCCGCGCTGCCTACGTCCCCAACGACGTGCTCGCGGCGAAGCAGTGGCACATCACGGCCAACCGGACGTTCGACTTCTGGGAGGCACCGACGCCGCTGCCGTCGGTCCGGGTCGCGGTGATCGACTCGGGCATCGACGCCGACCATCCCGACTTCGCGGGCAAGATCGCCGATGCCAAGACGTTCGTCGGCGGCTCCGCCCGGGTCGACGAGGAAGGACACGGCACCTTCGTCGCCGGCCTGATCGCGGCCGGGGTGAACAACACCGTCGGAATCGCGGGCTCGGCGTCCTCGGCGGAGCTCCTGGTCGCGAAGGTCGTGAACGGCAACGACCTGATCGACGTCGAGACCGAGGTGAGGGCGATCCGCTGGGCGGTCGAGCGGGACGCAGGAGTGATCAACATGAGCCTCGGCGGCTTCCGTGATCCGCGCGACCCCGACCGCGACGCCTTCTCGCCGCTCGAGGCCCAGGCGATCGGCTGGGCGCACGGCCGGGGCGTCGTCGTCGTCGCCGCTGTCGGCAATAGCGCCGACACGCCGCCACGACCGTGGCCGTACGCGAGCTACCCGGCTGCGCTGCCGCACGTGCTCGGCGTGTCTGCACTGGCCCGCGACGGCTCCGTCCCCGGCTTCTCCAACCGGGACCGGATCTACAACGACATCGCCGCACCGGGAGCCGGGATCCTCTCGACCTTCCCCCGCGCGCTGACGGCGAACGCGAAGGACTGTGCCGAGCAGGGCTATTCGAGCTGCGCCCCCGACGACTTCCGCAAGGGCCAGGGAACCTCGTTCGCCGCTCCGCAGGTGAGCGCTGCGGCCGCGGTGCTGCTCGCCGTCCGGCCGAGCCTCCGCCCGGAGCAGGTGACGGAGCTGCTGACCCGCACCGCGACCGACGTCAACGGCGCCACGGGCTGCGCCGGTTGCGCGACCCAGCGCGATGCTCTGTCCGGTTGGGGTCGCCTCAACGTCACGGCCGCGATCCGGCAGCTGGTGGCCGCAGGACCTCCGCCGCCGGACCGGCTCGAGCCGAACGACGACGCAGGCGAGGATGCGTCCGCGCTGTGGGGTCGAAGGATCAAGGTCAGCGCGACGCTCGACTTCTGGGACGACCAGAACGACGTCTACGCGATCAGGCTCCGGCGCCGTCAACGTGTCTTCGTCAGCGTCCTCGGACCCGCCGGCACCGACACGAACCTGATTCTCTGGCGGCCGAGGACGGCGCACATCGACGACCTCGCCTCGCTCGGCCTCGTCGCCCGTCAGTCCGCCCGTCCCGGCCCGCGCGAGTACCTCCCGTTTCGGGCGCCGAAGGCGGGCACGTATTACGTCCAGGTCAAGCTGGGCTCGCGTGGCGCGGGCCGCTACAAGCTCGTGATCGTCAAGAGCTGAGCAGCTCCTCGTCGGGCACGTCGCGCAGTACCCGCGCGGGATTGCCGACGACGAGCTTGCGCGGCGGCACGTCCTTCGTCACGACCGCGCCGGCGCCGACGAACGCCTCCTCGCCGATCTCGACCCCGGGACAGAGGATCGCGCCGCCGCCGATGCGCGCGCCGCGACGGATTGTCGGCCCGCGCATCTCGGAGAGTCGCTTTTCGGTCCGGCCCATGTAGTTGTCGTTCGTCGTCACGACGCACGGCGCGATGAAGACGTTGTCCTCGAGCGTCGAGTAGGCGGTGATGTACGCCTCCGCCTGGATCTTCGTCATCGCCCCGACCGTCGTGTCGTTCTCGATGTAGGAGCCGCGGCCGAGCACGACGTCGTCGCCGATCTGGACGCGCTCGCGCACGCACGACTGGTCGCCGAGGATGACACGGGCGCCGATCGTCGAGCCGGCGAAGACGATCGCGCCGGTGGAGACGATCGTGCCCTCGCCGATCGTCGTCGGCGGCAGCGGCTCTCGCTTCGCGGTCGAGCGCGGTGACAGTGTCGGCTGCTTGCCGACGACCGCGCCCTCGAGCACCTTGACGCCGGCGCCCAGCACCGTCTCGGGATACACCGTGGCGGTCGGGTGGATCTCAGCCACGCAGGGACTCCGTCAGCCGGTCGAGCGCGCGGACGACCATCGCCCCGTCCTCCGCGACCGCGCGCCGGTCACCCTCGCCGGCGATCAGGTCGAGAAACGCGCGGCACTCGAGCCGCAGCGGCTCAGACGTGTCGATCTTCGGGATGTGGATGTCGCCGGTACGCGTCTGCCACTCGCCGTAGGCCTCGGACTGCCGCCACGGGCCCTTCTCGTACACGGTCACCTTGCGCTCGAGCTCCATGTCGTCGAAGACGACCATCTTCTCGCGGCCGACGACGGTCATCTTCCGCATCTTGTGCGGGTCGAGCCACGAGAGGTGCATGTGCGCGATCTTCCCCGACGGAAAGCGGAGGTAGCAGAAGACGACGTCCTCGACGCCCTCGGTGAGGAAGTCACGCCCGTGCGCGGAGACCTCGACCGGGTCCTCGCCGATCAGCCAGAGGATCACCGAGAGATCGTGCACTCCGAGCGACCAGAGCGCGTTCTCGTTCGTGCGCACGATCCCCAGGTTCTGGCGGTTCGTGTAGACGCACATCACCTCGCCGAGCTCGCCCGAGTCGACGAGCTCCTTCAGTTTGCGCACGCCGGGGTGGTAGAGGAGCAGGTGCCCCGGCATCAGCGCGAGATCCTTGTCGGCAGCGATCCGGACGAGCTCGTCCATCTCCGCGCCCTTCATTGCCGGCGGCTTCTCGACGAGCACGTGCTTGCCTGCATCGAGCGCCTGTTTCGCCAGTGCGTAGTGGGTCGGGACGGGTGTCGCGATCACGACCGCGTCGAGCTTCGAGTCGGCGAGCAGCTCGTCGAAGTCGGCCGTCGCGTGCGCCCGCGGGTAGCGGGCGCCGAACGAGGCGCGGTGCTCCTCGTCGAGGTCGCAGAGCCAGGCGAGCTCGGCGAGATGATCGAAGTTGCGCGCGAGGTTCGGGCCCCAGTAGCCGAGTCCGACGAGCCCGACGGAAATCTCGCTCACAGCTTCCAGACGTTGTCGCTGGTCCGGCCCCGCTCGCCGGTGGCGTTGCGGAAGTCGACGATCACCGGGCCGCTGTCCACGAGACCCTCGTAGTCGATCCCGCTGTGATCGGTCACGATCGTGATCGCGTCGTAGCGCGCCGGCTCGAGCGGCACCGATCGGAGGCCGTGCTCGGAGAGCTGCGGAACATGCGGGTCGTGGTAGGAGACGATCGCGCCGCCCGTCTTCAGCAGCTCGATCAGCTTCAGCGCCGGGCTCTCCCGCATGTCGCCGATGTTCGGCTTGTACGCGACGCCGAGCACGAGCACCTCCGACCCCTTCAGCGACTTTTGCTTGCCGTGATTGAGCGCCTGCGAGATCAACGAGCGGCAGTACCACGGCATGTTCTCGTTCACCTTGCCGGCGAGCTCGATGAACTCGGTGTAGAAGTCGTACTCGCGGGCCTTCCAGGTCAGGTAGAAGGGGTCGATCGGGATGCAGTGGCCGCCGAGGCCGGGGCCGGGCTTGAAGCTCATGAAACCGAACGGCTTCGTCGCGGCCGCCTCGACGACCTCCCAGAAGTCGATCTTCATCCGCTCGCAGAGTTGCGCCAGCTCGTTCACGAGCGCGATGTTGACGGAGCGGAAGATGTTCTCGAGCAGTTTTGTCAGCTCGGCCGACTCCGGTGAGCTGACGCGGTGGACCGTGTCGACGGCCGACCCGTACAGCTCGGCGGCGCGCTCGGTGCACGCCTCGGTCAGCCCGCCGACGATCTTCGGCACGTTCTTCGTCGTCCAGTCTCCGCGGCCCGGATCGACCCGCTCGGGCGAGAAGGCGAGATTGAAGTCCTCGCCGACCTTGAGCCCGGACGCTTCGAGCCGGGGGAGGATCTGCTCGCGCGTCGTGCCGGGGTATGTCGTCGACTCGAGCACGACGAGGTGACCCTTGCGCAGGCGCTTCGCGATCTCCTCGGTGGCGCCGTTGACGATCGAGAGGTCGGGCTCCCGCTGCTTCGACAGCGGTGTCGGCAGCGCGATCAAGATCGCGTCCGCGTCGCGCAACTCGTCGTAGTCGGTCGTCGCGCGGAGCAGCCTGTCGTCGACGAGCCGCTTGAGCACCTCCGACGGCACATCCTCGATGTAGCTCTCGCCCCGGTTCAGCTGCGCTACGCGAGCGGCGTCGCGATCGACGAGCAGCACGCTGCGGCCCGCCTCGGCGAACACCTGGGCGAGCGGCACGCCGACGTAGCCGGCCCCGACAATGGCAACGTCGGTCATCGGCGCGGAATCGTACAGAGGTGACGCCGCGACGCCGCTACAATCCCTCGCCGCGGGCCGTTAGCTCAGCTGGTAGAGCAGGGGACTCTTAATCCCAAGGTCGAAGGTTCGATCCCTTCACGGCCCATCCTTGCCGTCGCATGAGTCCTGATCCGCAGGAGCGGATCAGGACTCGCGCAAACCCCTGAAGGGGCCAATTCCCGGCCTGGCCTGTCACCAAGCGATCCCGTGCAGGGGTTCCTGTCGCGGTCCGGCTCTCGCCGTCGCGCGTTTTAGGGGGCATTATTCGAGCGGCATGGATCCTGCGCACGAGCTCCCGGAGCAGACGCACGCAGAGGAGCGGCTCAACTTTCTCGCCGAGGCGAGCACGCTGCTCGCGGCCTCGCTCGACGACGAGGCAACGCTCGCCGAGCTCGGACAGTTGCTCGTGCCGCGGCTCGCTGACTATTGCATCGTCGACACGCTCGAGCCGGACGGCAGCCTTCGTCAGGTCGTGATCTCCCACCGCGACCCGGCAGGCGAGGAGCTGCTGCGCGAGGTGCGGCGCCGCCACCCACCGGAGCAGAACGAGGCGCACCCGGTCTCGCTCGTGCTCTCGAGCGGCGAGCCGTTGCTCGTCGCGGACGAGGGGGACGACGCTGACGCAACGTCGTCCATCGTCGTCCCGCTCGAGGCGCGCGGCCGTCTGCTCGGCACGATCTCGCTCGGCACGATCTCGCTCGGCACCGGCGAGTCGCGCCGCCGCTTCGAGCGGCGCGACCTCGAGCTCGCGCACGAGATCGCACGTCGCGCAGCCGTCGCGATCGACAACGCGGCACTCTTCCGCGCGGCGCAGGAGTCGTATGCGCAGCTCGACACGCTGCTCCTCTCCGCGCCCGTCGGGGTCGGCTTCTGGGATCGCGAGCTCAGGTTCGTGCGCGTGAACGACGCGCTGGCGGAGCTGAATGGGCTCGCGCCCGAGGAGCACATCGGCAAGTCGCTCGCCGAGGTGATCCCGCTGCTCGCTCCGCTCCTCGAGCCGCTGTATCGCCGCGTCCTCGAGACCGGCGAGCCGGTCGTCCACGAGGAGTCGACGGACGAGGCGATCGCAGGCCCCGGCGACGCGCGCCAGTGGCTCTCGAGCTACTACCCCGTCCGCGGAGCCGACGGCGAGACGACCGGCGTCGGCGGCGTGATCATGGAGATCACGGGGCAGAGGCGCGCCGACTCCCGGCTGCGCCTGCTCGCGGAGGCCGGGGAGCTCTTCTCCTCCTCGCTCGACCGCGCCGAGATCCTGAAGCGAATCTCACGCGTCGTCGTGCCGCGGGTCGCAGACGCGTGCAACATCTACCTCGCCGAAGGGGACACGCTCGTGCGCGTCGCGCACGCCCACTCGGAGCCGGAGCTCGAGCGGCTGATGGAGTCCATGCCCGACCGCTACGACCTCGGTCCCGCCGCGCCGGCGGTCTTTCGCGACACCTTCGTCAGCGGGAAGGCGCTGCTCGCGTCCACGCTGACACCGGACCTGGTCGTTGCGCTCGAACAACTGGGGGTCGACCGGGAGCTGTTCGGGCAGGTGGGCTCGCGTTCGATGATGTTCGTTCCCTTCGTCTCCCGCGGCGAGACCCTCGGCGTGATGACGCTCGGCTCGCGTGAGCCGAACCGGTTCGGGGAGACGGATCTCGAACTGGCGCTCGAGCTCGCTCGTCGCGCCTCGGTGGCGCTCGACAACGCGCGCCTCGTCCGCGAGCTGACCTACCGCCGAACGCTGCTCGAGGCGCAGCAGGAGGCGGCTCTCGACGGACTGCTCGTCGTCTCGAACGAGGGTCGCATGCTCTCCTACAACCGGCGCTTTGCGGAGCTGTGGGGCTTCCCCGACGAGCTGATCGCGCGCGGCTCCGACGACGCAGCGCTCCAGGAGGCGATGCAGAGGGTCGCCGACCCCGAGGCGTTCATCGAGCGCGTCGAGTACCTCTATGCACATCCCGAGGAGACGAGCCGCGAGGAGGTCCTGCTGAACGACGGCCGCGTGCTCGACCGTTACGGGACGGCGGTCCACGGGCCGGACGGGGAGTACTACGGCTGGCTCTGGTCGTTCCGAGACGTGACGGAGCAGAAGCAGGCCGAGACGGAGCTGCGGCGTCGCGCTCAGGCCTCGCAGGCGCTCGAGTTCGTCGGCGACGGCGTCGTCCTCGTCGGCCACGACGGCGTCATCCTGCTCTGGAACCCGGCTGCGGCACGGATCACCGGCCTCGGCGAGAGCGACGCCGTCGGTAAGCCCGCCGAGGCGACGCTTCGCGGCTGGCCGCTCGGCCGGGCGAGCGAACGACCGCACACGTTCCCCTTCGACGGGCGCGACGGCGAGCTGTGGCTCTCGGTGACCGCAGCAGAGTTCCCGCACGGAACCGTGTACGCATTCCGCGACCTGACCGAGGAACGCGCGGTCGAGCAGCTGAGGAGCGACTTCGTCTCGACGGTGTCGCACGAGCTGCGGACGCCGCTTGCGGCGATCTACGGCGCGGCGATGACCTTGCAGCGCAAGGACGTCTCGCTCGGGGACGAGCAGCAGGCCGGGATGCTCGGCGTGATCGCGGGCGAGTCGGAACGGCTGGCGCGGATCGTCAACGACATCCTGCTCGCGAGCCGGCTCGACTCGGGGGCGGCGACGGTCGAGATCGGACGCGCCGACGCGGCCGAGCTCGCCCGCGGCGTGCTCGCGGCGGCCGAGGCCCATCTCCCTGCCGATGTCGAGCTGGTGCTCACCGTCCCCGAACGCGCGCCGCACGTGGCCGCCGATGTCGACGGCCTGCGGCAGGTGCTCGTCAACCTGGTCGAGAACGCGGTCAAGTACTCGCCGGACGGTGGCCGTGTCGAGCTCGAGCTAGTGCCGAACGGCGGGCGCGTGCGCTTCGCCGTGCACGACCGCGGGCTCGGAGTTCCCCCCTCCGAGCACGAGCGCATCTTCGAGAAGTTCTTCCGGCTCGACCCGAACCTCTCGCGGGGAGTCGGCGGCACCGGCCTCGGTCTCTACATCTCGCAGGAAATTGTGCGGCGGATGGGCGGCCGGATCAAGGTCGAGTCCGAGCTCGGCCGCGGCTCGACGTTCTCGTTCGAGCTCCCGTTGGCCTAGCTGCTTCAGCACCGGCTTGAGCAGCTCGAGCGCCCTGGCCGCAGAGCGGGCCTTCAGGGGTTTGCGCGACATGGGATCCGCGAAAGCGGATCCCATGTCATGCGACGGCTAAGCCAGGTCTGCGCGTCATGCGACGGATAACTAAACCCGCGGGCCGTCTTCGACGTAGGTCGTCCGGCGCGAGGAGCCGCCGACGCCGCCCCACGACGACCAGAAGATCATCGAGAGGACGAGACCGAGGGCGCCGACGACCATCAGGATGACGCCGATCGTCTGCAACTCGAGGCCTGAGACCGAAGCGTTCACGGCCCAGGTGAGGATGGCACCGGCTGCGATCAAAAAGATGCTCACTCCAAGACCCATTTCGCACTCCTTGGTAGAAGGGGGTGACGTGTCCGTTCTACCCCGATTTCGGGGTTCCTCTACCAAACGGTCGAGGCGCCGAATCGGGTACGGGTTATGTAGGCTCGCCGCGGTGCGCAGGGGCTCCATCGTCCGCATCACGGTCTACGGCGTCCTCGCGGGAATCATGGCGTCGGTGGTCGCCGTGCTCGTACCCTGGCTGCCGACGTCGGCCTCCGAGGAGATGGACCGGATCGAGTTCACGTTCTGGTTCACGACTGTCATCTGCATCGGCGTCTTCGCCGTCGTCGCGGCGGCGATCGTCTACTCGGTGGTCAAATTCCGGGTCCAGCCAGAGGACGACTCCGACGGGCCGCCGATTCACGGCCACACCGGCCTCGAGATCGTCTGGACGGCGATCCCCGCCGTGCTCGTGACCGCGATCTCGATCGTCAGCGCGATCGTGCTCGCGAAGAACGACGACGCCGGCCCGAACCCGATCCGGATCGCCGTGACGGCGCAGCAGTTCGCCTGGCGCTTCGAGTACCCGGGCGACGCGAAGGTCACTTCGGGTGAGCTCGTGCTGCCGGTTGATCGGGCGGTCAAGCTGACGCTGCGCTCGCTCGACGTGATCCACTCCTTCTGGGTGCCGGAGTTCGGACAGAAGTCGGATGCCGTGCCCGGCATCGAGACGACGCTCGTAATCACCCCGAACCGCACCGGCGAGTTCTCGATCGTCTGCACCGAGCTCTGCGGGATCGGGCACTCGCTGATGCGGGCACCGGTACGCGTCGTCGACCAGGCCGCGTACGACGAGTTCCTGGCCGGCTCGGCCGGCTCCGGCGGCGACGACACCTCGGGCGAGGCGGTCTTCACGTCCGCAGGCTGCGGCGGCTGCCACGCATTCGAGCCCGCAGGCACCGACGCCCAGGTCGGCCCGAGCCTGAACGAGCTCGATCCCGGCGGCGCCAAGCTGGAGGACTTCGTCCGCGAGTCGATCGTCGACCCGAACGCGCAACTTGCGGGCGGCTACCAGCCTGACGTCATGCCCGCGACCTACGAGAGCTCGCTTAGCGACGAGCAGCTCGACACACTCGTGCAGTATCTGGTCGAGGGCCAGAAGTGACCGACATCGTCGAAACCCACCACACGGGACACCAGCCGGCTCCGCCGCACCGCGGGCTCGAGCACCTGACCAAGCCGGGCTTCATCCGGGCGGTGTGGATGACCGCGCTCTTCTGGGCGCTCGGCGCCGGCATCGTCGTCTGCTTCCGCTGGCTCGGCCACTACGATCCGGCCTGGGACTGGCTCGTGATCACGGTCGTCGGCTTCCTCACGACCGCGCCGATCGGCTTCCTCGCCGGGATCGGCTCGTTCGACTACTGGCTCTACTACATCTCCGGCCGACCGACGCGCGAAGACGACCACTCCGGGCACGGAGCCTATAGCTGGCGCGACTACTTCAAGGTCAACACCGACCACAAGGTGATTGGCGTCCAGTACCTGGTGACGACGTTCTTCTTCTTCGTCGTCGGCGGCCTCTTCGCGATGGTCTTCCGTGCCGAGCTGGCCAACCCGGACATGCAGTTCGTCGACACGCAGACCTTCAACGGCCTCGTCTCCGAGCACGCGGCGCTGATGATCTTCCTCTTCATCATCCCCGCGTTCGCCGGGCTCGCGAACTTCGCCGTGCCGCTGATGCTGGGCGCGCCGGACATGGCCTTCCCGCGCCTGAACGCGCTCTCCTACTGGCTGCTGCCGATCGCCGGGGTCATGTTCCTGGCCGCCTTCCTCGCTCCCGGCGGCGCGTTCGGCGCCGGCTGGACGGGCTACGCGCCACTTGCGGTCGAGGGCACGGTGGGCAACATCTTCTTCCAGATGGGCGTCCAGTGGGCGGGCGCCTCGTCGATCATGACCGC
>JBDSOJ010000152.1:0-3850 GCA_039914895.1 Gaiellaceae bacterium | reverse complement strand
GCGCGCACGGGGTCGAGCTGGTCGGCCATCGCGCTGAGGAAGCAGCGCTGCCGCGCCATCCGCGTGTAGTCGCTCGAGTCCTTGCGCGAGCGGACGTAGGCGAGCGCCTCGCGGCCGTAGAAGCGGTACGTGCGGCCGGGGACGACGTCGATCGTCGGCTTCGGCTCGCCCCACGCGGGCCGCGTCACCTCGTCACGCAGCCGCTCCTTGACGAGGATCTCGACGCCGCCGAGCGCATCGACGAGATCGGCGAATCCGAGCAGGTTGACGAGCGCGTAGTAGTCGACCCGGATCCCGAGCAGGTTCGAGACCGCCTGTTTCACCGTCGCGACACCGCGGTCGCCGCCGCCGTTGAGGCCGTAGAGGTGGTTCAGCGGCTCCTGCGACGGCCGCAGCTTGCTCCCCAGCGGCACCTGGGCGAGGTTGCGCGGGATCCCGAATGCGGCCGCCCGTCCGGTGCCGTGCTGGATCGCCGCGAGGATGATCGTGTCGGTGCGCGCGCCGAAGTTGCCGGGGCCCTCGTCGGTGCCGAGCAGCAGGATCGTCGTCCACCGCGCCGAGCCGGCGGGCTTCGCGTCCGCGAGCACGCGCGCGTCCGCGTCGAGTGGCGCCACCTCGCCCGGCCCGAGCCGTTCGACGAGCGCCAGCTCCCACGCGTCCTTCGGCACCCACTGCGGCAGCGGCACGACGACCTGCGAGAGCAGCAGGACGCCGCGGTCGCAGGCGGTTCCGCACGGCTCCTCGTCCGCGAAGACGCTCTCGAGCACGTCGTAGCCGCGCACGGTGACCCAGGCGGCCGCGACGTGGGGCGCGGCGGTCAGCGCTACGAGCGCGGCGACGAGGACCGGAAGTGCGCCTCGCGAGGCGTCGACGACGGCGAAGACCCGGAAGACCAACAGGGCGAGATCGACCAGGAGGATGATCGCTACGATCGAGCGGTTCAGGCCCGAGAGCGAGTCCAGCGAGAGCAACGAGCTGAGGACAAGACCGCAGACGACGATGCCCAAGGCGACGCCGAGCAGGACGAGCCCGCGCCGCGTGGCTCCTCGATACAGCTGGCCCACGCCCGGGACGACCAACGAGAGGAGCCCGGCGACGAGCATCGACCCAGTGTATGCCCGCAGCTCATGCACGACTCACCCCGACGCCCATGACCGGTGAGACACGCTCGCGGACCGACGTTCGTCGGTATCTCCTCTGGCTCGGGGCGCTCGCGGTCGTCCGGGCGGCGATCCCCCTTGCCGCAATCGTCTCCGGCGGCCTGCTTCCCGGATTCCCCTCCTACTCCTACGAGGGGCCGCGTGGTGACGCGAACGGCTATATCTCGGATGCGCGCGCGCTCGTCTCTGCTGGGTCGAGCTATGGCCTCTTCCTGCCGGCTCTCCTTGCTGCGCTGGTTGCGGGACTGCTCGGGGCGCGATGGACATGGCGCCGCTACCCGGGAGATCGTCACTGGGTGATCGCTGCAGTCGGCGGTCTCGCCTCCTGCCTGCTCGCGGCGGTGATCCTGAGGCTCGAAGGTCAGGCGGGATCAGGTGCCGTCGGCTGGCCGCTCATCCTCAGCCTTCCGTTGGTGCCGTTCCGGGTGCTCGGTTGGATCGACAACGAGGTCGCGGTCGGCGTCGGCATTGTGCTCGCGATCGTCGCGAACACTGTGACGATCTTCGCGACAGCGTTCATCGGGTATCGCGCGAGCGGAAGCCGGCAGATCGGGATCGCTGCGGCGGCGCTCTTCGCGGTCTGGCCGTTTCTCATCTGGATGCTCCTCGGCGAGCAGACCTGGGAGAACGGCGCTTGGGAGGTCGAGACCGGCCTCTCCCTCTACTCTGAACCTCTCTCGACAGCGTGTGTCGCAGCCGGGATCGCGCTCGGGCTCGTGAGAGGTCGTCCGCCGTGGGCCGTGGTGGCCGCCGGGATCGCCTGCGGCTATGCCGCCGCGGTGAGGCCGACGAACATCGTCTTCGCGGTGGCTGCCGCGTTACTGTTCGCGTCGGATCGCGACTGGCGCAGTGCGGGCCGGTTCGTCGTCGGCGGCGTCGCGGTGCTGCCGATCGTGCTCGCATTCCTGCCGAAGAAGCGCGGGTACGACCTCGAGCTCGTCCGCGACCAGACAGGGATGCCGCTCTGGAGCAATGACTACGTCGTCTCGTCGTTCACCGATTCCAGCGTCTGGGAGCCGCTCTTGCTCGCCCTGCTCCTGCCTCTCGTGGCGATCGGAGCGGTCGCGCTGCGGTCCCGCGGCGTCGCGCTCATGCTGCTCGGCGGTGCGCTCGCAAACGCCGCGATCTACTCCTTCTTCCGCGCGACCTTTGAGCATCCCAGATATCTGCACGCGGGCCTGCCGGCCCTGTTCGTCCTCTGGAGCGCCGGAGCGGCGTGGCTCGCCGACCACGCGCATCGAACCAGCCGGCCTGCGCAGGTAAGAAGTTCGTAAGCAGGAGCTTGGTCGCCCGATCCGTTGAGTATCCTGCGCCGATGCCTACTTCGGTTGTCACTGGCGGTGCCGGCTTTCTGGGCTCTCATCTCTGCGACGAGCTGCTCGAGCGCGGGCACCGCGTGATCTGCGTCGACAACCTGGAGACGGGCTCGCTCGCGAACATCGAGCACATGCGAACCGACGAGTTCGCGTTCGTGCCGCACGACCTGACGCAGCCGATCAGGATCGAGGAGCCGGTCGACTTCGTCTATCACCTCGCGAGCCCCGCCAGCCCGATCGACTACCTGCGGCTGCCGCTGCAGACGCTCAAGGTCGGCTCACACGGGACGCACAACGCGCTCGGCCTGGCGAAGTTCAAGCGCGCACGCTTCCTGCTCGCCTCGACGAGCGAGGTGTACGGCGACCCGCAGGTGCACCCGCAACCGGAGACCTACTGGGGCCACGTCAACCCGATCGGCCCGCGCGGCGTCTACGACGAGGCGAAGCGATACGCCGAGGCGCTGACGATGGCCTCCCACCGCCAGCAAGGGGTTGACACGGCGATCGTTCGGATTTTTAACACCTTTGGCCCCCGGATGCGCCCCCACGACGGCCGCGCGATCCCGACGTTCATCCGCCAGGCTCTCGAGGAGAAGCCGTTGACCGTCTTTGGCAGCGGCTCGCAGACCCGGAGCTTCTGTTTCGTCGACGATCTCGTCCGCGGGCTGATCCTGCTCGCCGAGTCGGGCGAGCACTTCCCCGTCAACATCGGCAACCCGACCGAGATGACGCTGCTCGAGCTCGCCGAGGCCGTCGTGCGCGCCACGGGCTCCTCCAGTCCCATTGTCTTCGAGGCGTTGCCGGTCGACGATCCGCAGGTGCGCCAGCCCGACATCACCCGGGCGCAGCGGTTGCTCGGCTGGACGCCCGAGATCGAGCTCGACGAGGGCCTGCGCCGCACGCTCGCGTCGCTCGGCAGGAACGCAGCCGTTGCGTAGGGCGGGTGCGATCGTGGCCGCGGCAGCTTTCGTCGCGGCCCTCGCCGGCGCGTCCACGGCCGAGGCCTCGAAGTTCATCCAGAAGGGGATCTACGACGACGCGCAGATCCTCTACGGCAATCCCGACAAGATCTTCCCGAGCCTCGCGCAGCTCGGGACCCAGGTGATCCGGGTGAACCTGTGGTGGGGCGGGCCGAACGGCGTCGCCCGCCGAAGGCCCACAAACGCTGCGAACCCCGCCGATCCGGCCTATGACTGGGCGACGTACGACCGCACAGTGCGGTACGCGTTCGCCTACAAGATGGCTCCGATCTTCACCGTGATCGGGACGCCCGCGTGGGCCAACGCCTCGGCCGGCTGGAACGCTGCCCCGACGAACCCCGCCGACCTGCAGGCGTTCGCGACGGCCGCGGCGCGGCGCTATTCGGGCACGTAC
>JBDSOJ010000176.1:0-7593 GCA_039914895.1 Gaiellaceae bacterium | reverse complement strand
GTCTCCCGCGGCCAGGCGCTCGGTCTGACGATCTCGCTGCCGACCGAGGATCGCTACCTGACGACCCGCTCGGCGCTGATGGACGACCTGGCGATGACGCTCGGCGGCCGCGCTGCGGAGGAGCTCGTCTTCCACGAGGTGACGACGGGAGCCGCGAACGACCTCGAGAAGGTGACGGCGACCTCGAAGGCGATGATCATGCGCTACGGGATGAGCGAGAAGCTCGGCCCACGGGTGCTCGGCCGCGACCACAGCCAGCCCTTCCTCGGTCGTGACATGGGCAACGAGCCCGACTACTCCGACGAGATCGCCCGCGAGATCGACGACGAGATCCGCCGCGTGATCGAGGAGGCACACCAGACCGCGCACCGCGTTCTGCGCGAGCACATGGACGAGCTACACAAGCTCTCTGCGATCCTGATCGAGCGCGAGACGATCGACAAGGATCAGTTCGAGCGGCTGCTTGCCGGCGAGGCCGAGGAGTCGGTGTTCCCGGACGAGGCACCGCCGGCGCCCGAGGCGCCGCCCGCCGAGGGCGAGACCGAGCGCAAGCCGGCCCCGAAGCCGACGCCGCGCCCTGTCCCGGGCGTCTCGATGCAGCCGCCGCCCACCTCCTAGCGCAAGCTGAGCATCCGCTCGCGCGGACGCTCAGCGCGCGAAGACCCCTGAAGTGGGCCGCCCGCGGCCCAAGAGCAGCTACTGGTCAGTCCGGCGGGAGGCGGCGAGCGCGAGCAGCGCGATCGCCCCGACCGCGGCGATGGCGCCGGCGAGGTCGACGGCCGCGCCGGCCGTGCTGATGCCCTCCACGAGCGCGAGTACCACCGTGCCGGCCGCGATCGTGCCGACGGCGAGACCGGCGAGCAGCGCGATCCGGCGCAGGTAGGTGCCCGGCTCGTCTGCGAGCGTGTCACGCAGCTCGAGCGACCAGTACGCGAGCTCGGCGACCGCGAACAGCAGCCCGGCGATCAGCGGCGCCCGCGCGTCGAGCCCGTCGACCTCGAAGCCGAGGCTCGCGACGTACGGCGCCGCGAGCACGCAGACCGCCGCAGGGATCACGATCGACCGGCGGAGCACGAGACCGCCGGCGAGCAGCGCCGCGGATCCGAACGCCGCCAGCAACGTCGCGCGCACGAGGTATCCGTCCTCCGCGATCGCCGCGAGCCAGGCGCCCGTCGCGGCCGCGAGCGCCACCGAGGCCGCTCCCGCCGCTAGACGCGCGCGATTTGCGCGTGGCGCCTGAATGCCCTCACCCCCTCCAGGACCGCGTCGAGGGGCTTGTCGTCGCTCCACGAGGCGACTGCGACGCCGAGGCGCTCGTAGCGCGCCCGGATCTCGTCGCGACGCAGCACCCAGAGCCGGTGCGCCAGCCGGTCCGACTCGCTCTCGCCCGGCTCGGTGAACCCGACCGGCGAGACCTCGACGATCGCGAGGTCGTAGCGGCGCGCGCGCAGGTCGGCGAGCGCCTCGACGGCGCGGTCGTCGAGGAGGGGCGTCACCGCGACGATCAGGGCCTGCGGCGGCAGCACGCGCGCCGGGATCACGGAGACGTCCTTCCAGGCGTAGTTGAAGACGATCTCCGACTCGAGCAGCGCATCGACGATCCGGTAGCGCTGGGTCGCCCCCATGCCGGGGGTGAGCCAGCGCAGGACGCCGCCGAAGGAGACGAGGCCGACCCGGTCGCGCCGCTCGAGGTACCGCGCCGCGAGGGTGGCGGTCGCCCGTACGGCCAGGTCGAGCGTCGAGCGACCGCCCGAGCGCGCGTCCGCGAACGTGTCGAGGAAGAGGATCACATCCGCGTTCCGCTCGGGGTGCCGCTCGTTCACGACCAGCTCGTCGCGACGGGCGCTCGCGCGCCAGTTGATCGAGCGGACGCGGTCGCCCGGGGCGAACAGGCGCAGGTCGGCGAACTCCGTCCCGTCGCCCTTCTGCCTCGCCACCTCGTTGCCCGTGTACAGCTGGGTCGAGACGGGCTTGACGATCCGGCGCAGGGTCTCGGGCAGCGGGTAGACACGCAGCCGCGTCCGCCGGTCGAGCCTCGACTCCCAGACGGTGAGTCCGAGCCGGTCGCGGGCGCGCAGACGAATGTCCCCGACCTCGTAGTTGCCCCAGCGCGCGCAGCGGAGCCGGAGCTCGAGCGTGCGCTCGTCCTCCCAGCCGAGCCGGAGCGACTGGGCGCTCGCGCCGGAGACGACTTCGAGCCCGTCCGGGACGACGAGCACGAGCTCGAGCCGCTCGACCGGCAGCTCCGACGAGACGGTCAGCTCGACCTCGAGCTCGTCCTGCTCGAGCGCGGTTCCCCGCTCGACCTCGACCTGGACGCGTACCTGCGGCGCCCGCGCGAGCCGCAGCCCCAGCGCCAGCGGGAGCGCGAACGGCAGCGCCAGCACCGCCAGCTCCGGCCGACGCAGCGCCAGCGCGGCGAAGAGGAAGATCGCGGCGAGGCCCGCGTAGGCCGTCACCCGCGGTGACGGCGAGGGCCTCACTCGGGGGCCGGCGCCGCCGCCTCGGCTGCGGGCGTCGGCACCGTCTCGAGCAGCTCGCGAACGATGTCCTCGGCTGCTAGCTGCTGCACCCACAGCTCCGGCTTCAGCATCAGCCGGTGGGCCAGAGCCGGCACCGCGACGGCCTTGACGTCCTCGGGGGTGACGAAGTCGCGGCCCGCGAGCGCCGCCTTGCAGCGGGCGAGCTTGAGCACGGCAAGGCTGCCGCGCGGGCTGGCGCCGACCGTCGTCGACGCGCTCGTGCGTGTCGCGGTGACGAGATCGATGATGTAGGCGCCAACAGCGTCGCCAACGTGGACGTCCTCGATCGCGGCCTGCAGCGCGAGCAGGGTCTGCCCGTCCACGACGGGCGTCAGCTCGACCTCGTCCTCGCGCCGCGCGAGGCGCCGCGACAGCACCTCCCATTCGTCGCTGCGGCTCGGGTAGCCGAACGAGACCCGCAGCAGGAAGCGGTCGAGCTGCGCCTCCGGCAGCGGGTAGGTGCCCTCGTACTCGATCGGATTCTGGGTCGCGAGCACGAGAAACGGCCGCGCGAGCTGGTGTGTGACGCCTTCGATCGTCACCTGCCGCTCCTGCATCGCCTCGAGCAGGGCGGCCTGCGTCTTCGGCGGGGCGCGGTTGATCTCGTCGGCAAGGAGCAGGTTGGTGAAGATCGGGCCGGGCTGGAACTCGAAGTCGCCGTCGCGCTGGTTCCAGATCGAGGAGCCCGTCACGTCCGAAGGCATCAGGTCGGGCGTGAACTGGATCCGGTTGAAGCCGGTCCGCGTCACCTGCGCGAACGAGCGCGCGGTCAGGGTCTTCGCGAGACCCGGGTAGTCCTCGAGCAGCACGTGCCCGTCGGCGAGCACGCCCATCAGGACGAACTCGAGCGCCCCGCGCTTGCCCACGACCGCCCGCTCGACCTCGTCGAGGATCCGGTTCGCGTGCTCCTGCACCTGGGCGAGCTGGATCAAAGTGCCTCCAGCGAGACGACCACGTTTCGCAGCGACGCGAGGTCGAGTCCGGGGCCGAAGCGCTCGAGCGGCGGCTCGCGATCCTCACGGACGAGCTCCCAGGTCGACTCGCCGAGGGCTTGGCGGGCCGCCTCCGGATTCGCGTCGAGGTCGATCCCGCGGCGAGCGCGGAGCAGCTCGGAGGCGATCCGGCGCAGTGTTGGGCGCAGCCGGAAGTGGAGGTCGAAGGCGGTCGCGAGCCCGAGCGTCACCTCGCGCTCGATCCGCTCGAGCTCGGGGACACGCTCCGGCGTGCGCGGGCGGCGGTTCAGGGCTGCGTCCACGGGCGACGTGCCGCGCTCGGGCAGCGAGCTGCGCAGGCGGCCGAGCAGCCGGCCCAGGATGAACGCGGCGAGCAGGAGCACGTAGACGCGCAGAGCGATCTCTGCGCGGCCGGGCAGGACGACCAGCGCGGCGATCAGCGTCAGCGTCAGGAGGACGGGGAATCGTCCCAGCTCGAGGGCATGACGTGTCATTGCGCGGCTGCCCGCTCGCGCTGTGCCGCGAGCGCGGCCGTCCGCTCCTGCTCGGCCAGCGCCTGCGCGGCGAGCAGGTCGTCGCGCACCGTCTCGAGGGCGGCGATCGCCTGATCCTTCATCTCGGCCCCCACTGCATGCTGCGAGAACTTAGCCCTTTCGAACAGGTCGGTGAGCGCCCGGGCCGCCCGGTCGGAGACGGCCAGCTCGGCGAGCATCCGGCCGAGGTATTCGAGCGGGGCCTCGGCCGGTCTTCGCGGCAGCCCGTGCGCGGCCAGCACGCGCTCGAGCCGTGCGTACGCGGCGATCACGGCGCGGCGCGGATCGGGCTCTGCGCGCAGGTCGTCGAGCGACTCGTCAACCGCCTGGACGACGGCCGCGGCGAGTCCTGAGCCGACCTCGCCGCGCGCGCGTCTGCGAGCCCGCCCCGCGAGCACCCACGCGACCGCCGCCAGGACGATCAGCGCGAACGTGACGAGCACCGGCAGCCACGCGATCTCGGCCTCGTACGACGTCGGCGTCGGCTGGATCGCGGTCTCGGTCGGGAGCGAGGTCGGCTGGCCGATCGCCTCCTCGGGCTCGATCGGGGCGGGGCGTTGCCAGTCCGCGAGCCGCCGCGCGAGCAGCGTCGCGGCGCCGGCCAGCAGGAACATCGTCGCGAGCATCTCCAGCACGCTCCGGCGTCGCGCCTGGCCCCGCTCCACCTTCGCCCGACGGTGCAGCAGGAGCAGGTAGACGAACAGCACCGCTCCGGCGACGATCGCGACCAGGTAGAGGGTGAAGAGAACGTCGAGCAGGGCGTCGCTCGGCTTTCTCGTCGCCCCGTCGCCGCTCGAGGTCGAGCCGCGCGCGGCGATCGCGACGAACACGACCGCGACGAGGACGCCGGCGGCGGTCAGGAAGGCATTGCTGGTGCGGGCGCTACGCTCCATGAAGGGTGAGACGTCCAGCGGTGGAGGAACGTTTGCAGCGGCCCGCGGTGATGGGGATCGTCAACGTGACGCCCGACAGCTTCTCCGACGGTGGCGACCACCTCGACCCCGACGCGGCGGCGGCCGCAGCGCGGCGGCTGATCACGGCGGGAGCGACGATCGTGGACGTCGGCGGCGAGTCGACGCGGCCGGGATCGGCCGGCGTCGCGCTCGACGAGGAGCTGCGCCGTGTCGTCCCCGTGCTCGAGCGGCTCGACGGCATCCCCGTCTCGATCGACACCGCGAAGGCAGAGGTCGCACGTCGCGCGCTCGAGCTCGGCGCCGAGCTCGTCAACGACGTTACGGCGCTGCGGGGCGATCCCGAGCTCGCAGGCGTGGTTGCCGACGCCGGCGGGTATCTCTGCCTGATGCACATGCAGGGGGAGCCTCGCACGATGCAGCTCGACCCGCGCTACGACGACGTCGCGGGCGAGGTTGCGGCGTTCCTGGAGGAACGGCTGTCGTTTGCGATCGCGGCAGGGATCCCGGAGGCGCACGTCTGCCTCGACCCCGGGATCGGGTTCGGCAAGACCGCCGCGCAGAACTTCGAGCTGATCCGACGCCTCGACGTGCTGCTGGCGCTCGGCCGGCCCGTCCTCGTCGGGCTCTCGCGCAAGAGCTCGCTCGGCAAGCTCTTCGGCCCGGATGCGCGCACGGGGTCGCTCGCCGCCTCGCTCGGAGCCGCCGTCGCCGCCTACGATCGCGGCGCGGCGATCTTCCGCGTCCACGACGTCCGCGAGCACGTCGAGGCGCTGACCGTTGCGGAGGCCGTGTGCGGATAGAGCTCGCAGGGATCGAGCTACGCGGTTTCCACGGTGTCCTCGACGACGAGCGCCGCGACGGTCAACGCTTCCGCTTCGACGTCACGCTCGAGCTCGCGGAGCCCGCTGAGGACGACATCGACGCGACCGTGGACTACCGGGACGTGGTCGCGTGCGTCCGCGAGGTCTCGGACGGGCGGGCCTTCCAGTTGCTGGAGACGCTGGCGGCCGCCGTCGCGGAAGAGCTGAAGCGCCGGTTTCGGGCCGAGCGCGCGCAGGTGCGGGTGGGGAAGCCCGACCTCGAGCTCGCGGGCGGCCACGCGACGGTCGTCGTCGAGCGGTGACGTGGGCATGCGTCGGCCTCGGAGCGAACCTCGGCGACCGCGAGGCGACGATCCGGGCCGCGCTCGCCGCGCTCCCCGGGGTCGTCGCCGTGTCCGAGCTGCGTGAGACCGATCCCGTCGGTGTCGTCGACCAGCCGCCGTTCCTGAACGGGGCGGCCGTGCTGGAGACGGAGCTGTCGCCGCGCGAGCTGCTCGACACGCTGCTGGCGATCGAGCGAGAGCTCGGCCGGGAACGCCGCGAGCACGATCTGATGAGGTGGGGACCGCGCACGATCGACCTCGACCTGCTCCTCTACGGGGACGAGACGATCGACGAGCCGGGTCTGACCGTCCCGCACCCGCGCCTGCACGAGCGCCGCTTTGCGCTCGAGCCGCTTCTCGAGCTCGACCCGGAGCGGGTCGTGCCCGGGCGCGGGCGTGTGTCGGATCTCCTTGCAGGGCTACACTGAGCGGGTGAGCCATCTCGACGATCTCGACGAGTTCGAGGCGGAGCTCGAGCTCTCGCTGAAGAGGGAGTACACGGCCGTCTTCGGCCTCTTCCGCTACTGCATCCTGACCGCGGACGCGACCTACCTCTGCAACCAGCTCGACCTCCAGGCCTCGCCGCAGGCGAGCTATCCGTTCTTCCACGTCAAGATGGAGGACGTCTGGGTCTGGGACAAGAACCGGCCGACGCGGATCATCCCGCGCGCCGAGGTCTACACCTCGAGCGACGTCACCGTCGAGGAGTTGCGCGGCGAGAACGACGATCCGAAGCTGACCGCGGAGGCGCTGGCCGAGCGCCTTGGCGAGCGCCTGAATACCGACGACGACACGCCCTAGCGGCTCCTGGCCGGCAGCGCCTCCCGGCCGGCGGAGCCGGCCTCCGGCGCAGCTTCGCGCCGCTCGCACCGCTTCAGCCGGCGGGCCCGTACGTCCGTACTGTTTCACCGGCCTACGCACCGCGAGCGACGGGCCAGGAACCGCTAGGGTCGCCCCGATGCTGCTCGCCGTGGACGTGGGGAACACGCAGACGGTGCTCGGCCTGTTCGAGGGCGAGCGGCTCGTCGACAGCTTCCGCCTCGCGACCGATCGCAGCCGGACCGGCGACGAGCTCGGCGTCACGCTGGCCGCGCTCTTCGAGCTCGAGGACGTCGACGGAATCTGCCTCTCGACGACCGTGCCGGCGCTGCAGCGCGAGTGGGAGCGGGTCGCCGTGCGCTGGGCGGAGGCGCCGCTCCTGACCGTCGGTCCCGGCGTCAAGACCGGGGTTCCGATCCGCTACGACGACCCGCGAGAAGTCGGCCCCGACCGGATCGTCAACGCCGTCGCCGCCTGCGAGCGCTACGGCGCGCCGTGCATCGTGGTCGACTTCGGCACCTCGACGAACTTCGACATCGTCGCTGCAACAGGGGAAGGGGGCGCGGGCGAGTATGTCGGCGGCGTGCTCGCGCCCGGGATCGAGGTCTCGATGGACGCGCTCTTCGCCCGCGCCGCGCGCCTCGTCAAGATCGACTTCACGGCGCCGGCGACGGTGATCGGGAAGACCACCGTCAGCGGCCTCCAGTC
>JBDSOJ010000106.1:0-3514 GCA_039914895.1 Gaiellaceae bacterium | reverse complement strand
GGCCACCTCGCCTGGCCCGACGCCAGCTACTGGAACCCCGACGGACCCGGCAACGTCACCGGCGAAGCCTTCAACCGCGGCACCCCCACCGCCGGCGACTTCGTCCCCACCGGCGCCGCCGGACTCGACTACCAGTCCCCCGGCTACCTCGCCGGTTAGTGCTTCGTCCCAGAAATCCCACAGGCTCCGGCGGCGCCCAAGCACGCTTGACGCCACCCGGTCACTCCCCAGAACCTCACGCGACTCCTGAGACGCAGCACTAGACGGGAATCGTCGTGCGGAGAAAGTCGACGATCTCGCTCGTCGGCGCGCCCGGCGTGAAGACAGCCGCGACGCCCTTGCCTTTCAGCTCCTCGGCGTCGTCGATCGGGATCGTCCCGCCAACGACGACGAGCACGTCGTCGACCCCGTTCTCCTTCAATCCGTCGAGGATCCTCGGCACGAGCGTCATGTGCGCGCCCGAGAGGATCGAGATGCCGACGGCGTCGGCGTCCTCCTGGATCGCGGTCTCGACGATCTGCTCCGGCGTCTGGTGGAGACCTGTATAGATCACCTCCATGCCCGCGTCACGTAGCGCCCGCGCGATGATCTTCGCGCCCCGGTCGTGTCCGTCGAGGCCGGGCTTCGCGATCACTACTCTGATCTTCCGCGCCATCGCGTCGGCAAGTATATGGCGATGAAGCTCACCGTCATCGGCTGCTCACCCGCGTGGCCCAACCCGGGCGGCGCCCACTCCGGCTACCTGGTCGAGGGGCCGGGACGGTTGCTGCTCGACTGCGGCCCCGGCGTTCTGCCCCGCCTTCGCGAGGCCGAGATGTGGCCGCGGATCGACGCGATCGTGATCACGCACTTCCATCTCGACCACTGGGGCGACCTCGTCCCCTGGGTGTGGGGGACGATGTACGGCCTCGGGTCCGACGGGCCGCAGCCCGAGCTCTGGCTGCCGCCGGGCGGCGCCGAGCACCTATCGAAGCTCGGCAACCGGCTCGGGTTCCCGGACATGTTCGAGCGCACGTTCCGCATGCGCCAGTACGAGGGAGACACGCCGTTCGAGGCGGCGGGCCTCACGATCACGCCCATGCGCCTTCCCCACTACACGCTCCAGACGTACGGCCTGCGGGTCGCGAACGCTCGGCGAACGCTCGCCTACTCGGGTGACGCCGGGCCGAGCGAGCGCCTCGTGGAGCTCGCCCGGGACGTCGATCTCTTCCTCTGCGAGGCCACGCTCGATCGGGGCGAGCTCGACGGCGAGCCGCGCGGACACCTGGCCGCCGACGAGGCGGTCGCCGCCTACGAGGCCTCCGGCGCGCGGCGGCTGCTGCTCACCCACCGACCCGCGGAGCTCGCGCTCGACGACGGGCTCGAGCGCGCGTACGACGGCCTGGAGCTGGACGTCTAGAACACCGGCGTCTCGCGCCAGGTACCCCAGACCTCGCGCCAGGCGTCGCACATCTCGCCCATGGTCACGAAGTCGCGGGCGGCGTCGAGGATCACCGGCATCAGGTTGACGCCCTCGCGGGCGGACGCTTCCTTCAGGGCCGCCAGCCGCTGCTCGACCTTCGCAGAGTCGCGTCGGCCCTTGAGCGCCTTGACCCGATCGATCTGCTTCCCCTCGAGCGAAGCGTCGATCTTGAGGATCTCGAGCGGCGTCTCGTCGGCGAGCACGTAGCGGTTGACGCCGACGACGACACGCTCGCCGCGCTCGATCTCCTCCTGATAGCGAAACGCCGCGTCTGCTATCTCTCTTTGCGGAAAGTTCTGTTTGATCGCCTCCACCATCCCGCCGAGCTTGGCGATCCGGTCGAAGTACTCGTAGGCTTGCGCCTCCAGCTTGTTGGTCAGGTCCTCGACGTAGTAGGAGCCACCGAGCGGGTCGATCGAGTTCACGACCCCGGTCTCGTGCGCGATCACCTGCTGCGTGCGCAGCGCGATCCGGACGGCATCCTCGGTCGGCAGCGCGAGCGCCTCGTCGAACGAGTTCGTGTGCAGGCTCTGCGTCCCGCCGAGCACCGCCGCAAGTGCCTCGATCGCCGTCCGGACGATGTTCACCTCCGGCTGCTGGGCGGTCAGGGAGACCCCCGCCGTCTGCGTGTGGAAGCGCATCAGCCACGAGCGCGGGTTGCGGGCGCCGAAACGGTCGCGCAGCTCGCGCGCCCAGATCCGACGGGCGGCGCGGTACTTCGCGATCTCCTCGAAGAAGTCGAGGTGCGCGTTGAAGAAGAAGCTCAGCCGCGGCGCGAAGTCGTCGATGTCAAGACCGCGCTCGACCGCCCATTCGACGTAGGTGAAGCCGTCGGCCAGCGTGAACGCGAGCTCCTGCGCGGCGGTCGAGCCCGCCTCGCGGATGTGGTAGCCCGAGATCGAGATCGGATGCCACTTCGGCAGCTCGGTCGAGCAGTACTCGACCATGTCCGTGACGAGCCGCATCGAGGGCTCGGGCGGGAAGATGTACTCCTTCTGTGCGATGTACTCCTTGAGGATGTCCGTCTGGATCGTGCCGCGCAGGTGCTCGGCCGGCACGCCCTGCTCCTCGCCGACCGCGATGTAGAAGGCGAGCAGAATCGCCGCCGGAGAGTTGATCGTCATCGAGGTCGAGACGTCGCCGAGCGGGATCCCGCGAAACAGCGTCTGCATGTCCTCGAGCGAGTCGATCGCGACACCCTCGCGGCCGACCTCCCCTTCCGAGCGGGCGTGGTCGGAGTCGTAGCCCATCAGGGTCGGCATGTCGAAGGCGGTCGAGAGGCCGGTCTGGCCGTGGTCGAGCAGGTAGCGGAAGCGCTCGTTCGTCTCGGCCGCGGTGCCGAAGCCCGCGAACTGGCGCATCGTCCACAGCTTGCCGCGGTACATCGACGGGTAGACACCGCGCGTGAACGGATAGACGCCGGGATAGCCGAGGTCGCGGTCGTACTCGATCGTGACGGCGTCGGGCGTGACCAGCGGGGGGTTCTCGAGCCCCGAGATCGTGGAGAAGAGCTCGCCCTGCCGCTCGGGGGTCCGGTCGTACAGCTCCTCGCGCCAGGCCTGTGTCGCGTCGAGTGAGTCGCGATCCTCGGTCGTCGCCATCGAGACGATTGTATTTACCGGCAGCGTCGCTCGCCGGGCAGGGTCGGTTCCCCCGTCGTTTTCGCGGCTCTTTCCCCCCTCCCTCGTTCCAGTGCCTCAACCTCGAGTTGAGCCTTAGCGTGCATCGCGATCGCACGCGAACCTGCACGCCGCGTGCAGTCGATCCGCGCCGGAGCCGCGCTCGCGCTGCCACGCAACAGCAGCGGCAGGGAACTCGCGAAGGCGATCACGGTCGCCTCGGGCAGCTAGAGCGGCCGCAGCAGGCTAGGCCGAGCTGCCAGGCTTCCACAGGGGCTCGTCGGCGCCGGCCAAGGCATTGGCGCTGCGGGCGAGAATGAAGAGCAGGTCGGAGAGCCGGTTCAGGTAGCGGAGCACGAGCGGATTCAGCTCCACCTCCTGCGAACCGAGCAGCACGTCACGCTCGGCGCGGCGGCAGATCGTGCGGACGACG
>JBDSOJ010000093.1:0-6437 GCA_039914895.1 Gaiellaceae bacterium | reverse complement strand
GCGGTCCGAGCCGTTCCCGGATCTGATCCGCGGTCAAGGCCAGCAGCACCTGGAGGTCGAGGTGCTGCGCGCCGGAGATCCGGCCCGGCCGCGGGTCGCAGGGCGCCGTCGTCTCGCCCCGGTACTCGCCGGCGCTACGAACGTCGAGGATGACGAATCCGTCCTCCCCCAGCCGGCGCACGACCTCGTCCTTCTCTACGTCCATCGCGCCAACACGTCGTCCAGGACCCGGCCGAACTCCGCCGGCCGCTCGAGGCTCGGCAGATGGCCGCAGCCAGACAGCACGACGGCCTGCGGCTCGAACCGCTTCGCATCCTCGACCGGCACGAACGGGTCACGGTCGCCCACGACCGTGAACGCGCGGTCGCCGAGCGCGCGGTACGCCTCGGTGGAGTCTGGTCGGTCGCGAATCGCCTGGAGCGCCGTCACGAGCTCGTCCTCGGTGCGGTCGAGCGCGAGCTCGCGCGCCCGCGCGACGACGTCGGGATCACTGTCGCCGTCGAAGAGGGTCGCCCGCATCGCCTCCCACACGCCCGCCGCGCCCCGCTCGCGCGCGATCGCGATCGTCTCCGCGCGCTTCGCGTACCGCTCGGGCGTGTCGGCCTCCGGGCGCGAGCCGGCGAGCAGCAGCCCCGCCAGGCGCTCCGGCGCGCGGCGCGCCGCCGCCAGCGCCGCATAGCCACCCATCGAGGCGCCGACGAGGATCAGCCGGCCGGGGTGCGACTCGAGCACCGCGTCGGCCCACTCGTCCATCGAGCGACCGAGGTTGTACAACCGCGGTACATGGTCGTCCAGGTCCCACATGCGCTCGTCGAGCGGGAAGGCGTGGAGGAAGACGACGACGGTCACAGCGCAGCGACCAGCACCTGCTCGGCGGCGACCGACGGCCGCTCGCAGGCGCGGCCGACCCAGTCGGCGAGCGCCGGCCACGACTCGAGCTCGATCCCGAGCAGGTCGCGCGCCCGCAGCAACCAGGGCAGGAACGCGATGTCTGCGAGCCCGAAGGCACGGCCGCTCAGCCACGGCATGGCGGCGAGGATCGCGTCGAGAGCGGCGAGCTCCTGCTCGAAGCGCTCCCGCGCCCCCTCCTCGCCACGCCGGAGCGCGTAGTAGGGCTTCGAGAAGTCGTCGAAGCGGAAGACGAGGAGCCGGCCGGCCGCACGCTCGCCCGGGTCGGCCGGCCAGAGCTGCGGCTCCGGGTAGCGCTCGTCCAGGTACTCGGCGATCACGGCCGACTCGGGCAGGATCCAACCGTCCTCGTCGAGCACCGGCACCTTGCCGATCGGATTCAGCTCGTAAAGCCAGGCCGGGCGGTCGCGGAGGTCGATCTCGACCGTCTCGTACGCGACTCCCTTCTCGGCCAGCACGATCCGCGCGCGGGCGCAGTAGGGGCAGCGCGCCGCGTCATAGAGCGTGATCACTGCTCTTGCCATCCACGTTCGGCGCCCTCCAGCCCGACCGCGGCGGCGATCGACGCGAGCAGCTCCTGGGCCGGGGGCAGCTCGGCCGGCGAGGTACCGGTGCGCGCCACCGCCCGGACGGCGGCCGGGTCGGCTCCGGTGAGTCGCGCAACGACGCGCGGGTTGGCGGCCAGGGCGATCACGTCGCCCGGCGGCAGCGGGCCGTAGTGCTCGGGCACCGAGAGATACTCGTCGACGATGCGCCCCGCCTCGTGCAGCACGAAGCGGACGACCTGCTCGTGCTCGACGCCGACCGCGATCACGACCGCGCCCATCCGCTCGGACAGCTCCTTGGCGAGGCGGCGGAGCGCGGACGGGTCGCGATCGCACGCCTCGTCGTAGACCGTGATCCAGCCGTTGCGAGGCGGTGTCACTTCGCTGCCACGGGAGCCGCCGGGCAGCCTCGGCACGAACTGCTGGACCGCCCGCTCGACCGAGCCGAGGTCGTCCGACTGGACGTGGATCGAGCCGTAGGAGCGGCCCGCGCCGACCGTGCGCACGTCGAGCGGGAGCACCAGGTTGCGGGACTCCTCGCGGAACCCGAGCCGCTCGTAGAAGGTGAGCGCGGCGGGGTTCGCGTTCAGGAAGAGGTGGGTCGCGCCGCGCGCACGGAGGTTCTCGATCACCGTCTCGACGAGCAGGCTCCCGGTGCCGTGCCGGCGACCCGCCTCAGCGACGTAGAGGTCGCCGATCTTCGCGAAGTGGTTCTCGAGCCACGCCGTGACGAAACCGACGGCGCTGCCGTCCTCTTCGGCGACGAAGAGCGCGTTCGCGTCGAGCGACTGCTCGAACTCGGGCCGGTTCGCCTCCCAGCTGACGTCCGCCCACGGCGGCGGCTCCGGGCTCTCGTCTTGCCACTGCTCCCAGAGCGCACGGAGCGCGTCGAGGTCGTCGGCGGTGGCGTGGCGGATCGTCATGAGGGCGGCATCAGGCGGAGTCCGGTGAGGAGGTAATGAGCGCTCAGGTTCTCGTGAGGATGGAAGTGCTGCGCGAAGGCTCGGAGGTCGGGCACGTCACCATAGAACGCGGCAACAGCCTTCCGCAGTCCGAGGTCGCCCGCTGGCCAGGCGTGCGGGCGCGCGAGGTGGCGTGCGAGGAACCAGTCGGCCGTCCATTCGCCGATGCCGCGGAGGGCGACGAGCCGCGCCGTCACCTCCTCGTCCGGCAGCGCGGCGAGCGCATCGAGGTCGAGGTCGCTGCGCGCGAGCCCGATCACGTACTCGGCCTTGCGGCCCGAGAAGCCGACCGCGAACAGCTCGTCCTCCGTCGCCCCGGCGATGCGCTCACGATCCGGAAAGGAGTGCGCGTACTCATATGCCGTGCCGTAGCGCTCGATGAAGCGGCTCCGGATCGCGGCCGCCGACTGCAGCGAGACCTGCTGCGCGGTGATCGAGGTGACGAGCGCCTCGAAGGAGCTTGTCTGCAGCGGTGGCCGGAAGCCGGCGAGGGCGGACGCGAGGCGGCTCAACGTCGGCTCGCCTTGGGCCAAGGCGCTGAAGCCGTCGAGGTCGAAGGGGAGGCCGAGGAAGCGGAGCACCTGCCGCTCGATCGCGGTGTCGTGCGGGGAGACGTCGACGCCGCCGGGCGCAGCCTCGACTCGTACCTCGCGTCCGTCGAAGACGCGGTGGATGCCGTCCTCGCGCCAGACGGTGGCGCGGTCGAGCCCGTAGACGTCGAAGCGGGCCGTCGAGACCGCGAAGTCGTACGGCTGCGGCAGTCGCACGAGCATCGCGCAAGCGTGCCTGAAAGGACGGTGCGTGCCTGGCACCAACCTGGCACGTGCCTGGCACCGCGTCTCGGTTTCAAGCTGGAAAGGGCTGCTGCCGATAGGAACGGCGATGCGCCGCCTCGCCGTTCTCGGCCTCGTCTGCCTCTGGCTTACCCCTTTCGCCTCCGCTGCGGCCGAGCCCTCGTGGGCGCAGGCGCAGATCGAGATCGTCGTCGAGGCGGGCCTGCTCGCCGACACGGTCGCCGCCTTCAAGCCGCAGCGGCCGCTGACCCAGCGCGCACTCGCCGGGGCGCTCGCGACGCTCGCCTCGGCCTCCGAGGAGCCGATCGCCTACCGCTACCCGCTCGTCGCGCCCGGACGCGCGGTCACGATCCGCGAGCTCGACGCTGCGCTCGTCGGCTTCCTCGGCCTCGGCGACGCCGCCCGCTCGGTCGCCGCCGCGCTCCGCGACGCCGGCCTCGCGCCGGGGGCAGGCGCCGGCACCGAGACGGTCGCGCGCCTGCTCGGGCTCCGCACGAACCATCCCGCTGCCGAAGATACGCTCGAGCTTGGCCTCAACGACCCGGCCACACGCGCCGAGGCCGCGTACTCGCTCGCGCGGCTGCTCGCCCTCTCAGGCTGGGAGCAGGAGCAGATCCGAGCGCGGACCTCAACGCTCGCTCTCCCCGCCCTGACCGAGACGCAGCGACAGGTTCTCCGGCGCGCGGTCTCGTTCGTCGGCTGGCCGTACGTCTGGGGCGGCACCTCGGAGCTCCCGCAAACGCTCGCTGACGGCAAGCAGCTTCCCGGCGGCTTCGACTGCTCCGGCTTCGTCTGGCGCGTCTTCAAGCTCGAGCCGTTCCCGGGTGCCTCCGCGCTCGCCTCCGTCCTCCGTGGCCGCACCACCTACGAGCTGTCGGGCGAGGTGCCACCGGCGCAGCGGATCAGGAAGGTCGAGAGCCTGCAGCCCGGCGACCTGATCTTCCAGGGAGCCCGCGGGCCGAAGTCGAAGCCGGCGCAAGTCGATCACGCGGGCATCTATCTCGGCAGCGGCTGGTTCGTCCACTCGTCCGGAAGCGGTACCACCCTCCATCCGTTCGAAGGGTGGTACCGCGACCGCTTCGCCTGGGCCCGCAGACCCCTGCGCGAAGCAGGGATCGGCTAGCGCCGGGCTAAGCGTCCTCGAGCATCCCGGCGAGCTCCTCGAGCGATGGGATCTCCTCGTCGTCCGCCGGAGCCTTCGGCCGCTCGCCGCGCTCCTCCTGACCGCGCTCGCGCGGAGCCGGCTCCGTCCGCTCCTGCTCGGGCTTCAGGCCCTTGCACGCCGACGCGTCGGCCCGATCGCACTGGACGAACCGCCCATGGAAGCTCCCGGCCACGCCAGCCGGCAGCAACACGCGGTAGTGCTTCGCGAAGCCGCGGAACTTGAAGTGGCTGCCGAGCAGGATCACCTGACCGCCCCGTCCGGCGCAGCGGTAGACCATCCCGTTCTCGGTCTCCTGCTTCTGCACACGGCCCTTGCCGAGACAGCGAATCTTGAGATCGCCGCCGAGATCGAGAACGCCGATGTACCCTGCGCGCCCAGCGATCTTGACGGGCCGCTGGCCCTCCTCCATCGCGAGCCCGAGCTCGCCGCCGAAGTAGCCGGCGCCGACGAGCGCCGTCGGGCCCTTCACTCTCGCGTCCTTCGCAACCGCGGCAACGGGAACGAGGAGCGCGACCAGCGCAGTCACCGCAAAATCGTGCGAATGCTGACCTGCATGGTGCTTTCCTCCTTGGGTGGGTTGCTTGCCTCGAGACCACCATCGGCAGCGCGCGTAAGGGGCAGACGACGACCGGGTACGGGTTCGGTCAGACGCCTGTAATCAGAGTGTGGGCGGGGTACCTCGAAGGAGGGTTGCGACGTCGTCGAGATCCTCGAATGGCTCGTAGGCGACGCCTAGCTCGTCAAGGTGCCGCGCGAGCGAGTCCCGCGCGAAGATCCGCTCGGCCGCGAGCGCCGCGCAGCGGTCCGAGTAGCCGTCGCCGACGTAGACGTACGGCCCGCTGGAGAGACTGCCCCGCTTACACGGCTCGCCACAGGTGGCGCAGGCGGTCGTGTCGCGGAAGCGCACGCGCCACCCGTCCGGCTGAGCGTCGACGCGATTCGCGAGCACCTCCAAGTCGATCCCCTCGCGTCGGAGGACGGGCTCGATCAGCTCGTGGAAACCCGCCGAGACGACGACCGGCCTGAGCTCGGCAAGCGAGCGCAGCCCCGACCGCACGGTTACATGGTCGAGCACCCAGGAGACGACGTCGTCGAGCGGAGCCACGATCGCCGCGAACTCGAGGGCGATCTCCTCGTGCAGCGTCAGGTCGACGCCGACACGCGGCTCGAGCTTGGCGAGCAGCGCCGGATCCCCGAACTCGTGGATCACCTGCACGAGCGAGTCCCGGACGGTGACCGTCCCGTCCCAGTCGATGAACAGCAGCAACTAGATGGTCGACCGGTGGCCGGGGTGCTCGCGGGGGCGTTCCACGCCAAGCCGGGGGACGCACTCCGTCGCGACGAAGGCTGGTTGCCTTCGCAAGGCGGAGGGTGGCTCCCTGCGCCGTGCGTGGGACGTCATCCGCGAGTGCCGCGGCCGCCGGTCGCCCATCTACTAGAGGTGAGACGTCAACCCGGCGTCCGACGGAGCCTCGTCGCCGGTGTCGTACCAGGAGAGCGCGTACTTGCCGTCGTCGAGGTCGCGTGCCAGCTTCGTCAGCCGCAGCGGATTGAAGGTGTCGCACATGACCGCGAGCTCGCCCGTCTCGTGCAGGCCGATCGCCTTCTCGGCGAGCCCGGGCTGCGGGCCGTGCGGCAGCCCCGACGGATGCAGCGTGATCGAGCCGACGTCGACGCCCTTCCGCGAGCCGAAGTTCCCGGAGACGTAATAGATCATCTCCTCGCTCTGCAGGTTCGAGTGGTGGTACGGGATCGGCACCGCGAGCGGGTCGAAGTCGAGCTTGCGCGGGCAGAACGAGCAGATGACGAAGTTGCGGCCGGCGAACGTCTGGTGCGCGGGCGGCGGCTGGTGGATCCGGCCGGTGATCGGCTCGAAGTCGTGGATCGAGAACGTCCACGGGAAGAGGTAGCCGTCCCAGCCGACGACGTCGAACGGGTGGTAGTCGAGGACGTAGGTCTGGTAGCCGTCGCGCACGCGCACCTTGATCGGGAACTCGCCCTTCTCGCGGTGCGTGTTCAGCTCGGTCGGCGGATGGATGTCGCGGTGGTAGTAGGGCGCCCC
>JBDSOJ010000050.1:0-8677 GCA_039914895.1 Gaiellaceae bacterium | reverse complement strand
ACTGGTCGCCCGACCGGCGCCGGATCGCCTTCGTCCGCCAGGATCCGGGCGCGCGCTCGTCCAGCCTGTACGTGATCCGGCGCGACGGCCGCGGGCTGCTACGACTGACGCGGGGCGAGCAGGCGGTCGCGCTGCCGGCGTGGAGCGGCGACGGCCGCCGGATCGCCTTCGCCGCCAGCCCGCTCGACGGCGGCAGCGTGGAATGGACGGTCGCCCGCGAGGGCGGGCCGCCGCGACTCGTCGCGACCGGCCCGGCCGAGCAGATCGCGCCCTCCTTCTCGCCGTCGCCGACGCACACACACTGGCACCTGCTCGGCTTCCAGCGCTACGAGCTGCGTACGCTCGACGGCGCCCTGATCGTGCGCGACCGCAAGAGCGGCTTCTGCCTCAGCGACCACTACGGCCTCGCCGCGCGCCGCGTCACCGCGTTCGCCGGCAAGCACTTCCTCGGCAACTGCGCCCGCTCGAAGCCGAAGGCGCTCTCGGTCGACCAAGGCACGTCGATCGGTTTCACCGACCTCTACCCCGCCCACTTCCACGGCCAGAATCTCGAGCTCCGCGGCGTCCCGGCGGGGGTCTACCTCCTGATCCACCGCGCCGACCGGGAGCAGCGGTTGGAGGAGATCGACTACGCGAACAACGCTGCGTCGATCCGGATCCGGCTCAGCTGGCGCGACGGCAAGCCCCGCGTCGCGACCCTGCGCCGCTGCCACGCGTCCGAGGTCTGTTAGCCGGCTGTGAGCCCGAGCGCGGCCGGCAGCGAGAAGAGGTCGGACAGCCGGTCGGGCTCGTCGAGCCTGCGCCCGTCGCGGTCGAGCAGGAACGCCTTCATCCCGAGCGCCCTCGCGCCCTCGATGTCGTCCTCATAGGAGTCGCCGATCATCGCGGCCTCCTCCGGCTCGACGCCGAGCAGGGCAAGCGCGTGGCGGAAGATGTCGGGATGCGGCTTCGTGCGCCCGAACGCGCGCGAGCCGACGATGCAGTCGGCGTCGAGCCCGTGATGAGCGACGAATTCCTCCAGATCGCGGCTGCCGTTCGAGATCAAGCCGATCTTGATCCCGTGCTCGCGCACGGCCGCCAGCGCGGGCAGCGCATCCTCGTAGAGCGTGAAGCGCTCGTGCTGCTCCCACGCGCCCACGAGCTCCTCGGCGCAGGCCCGGGCGCCCTCGGCGTCGCCGCCCATGCCGCGGACGATCCGCTCCGTGAACGCGATCCAGAGCTCGTCGTCGTGGGCGTGATCCGGATGGCGCTGCAGCGAGTCGAGCGCCGCGAGCCGCGCCGCCTCGTACCGCTCCGGGTCGAGAGTCAGGCCGTGCCGCTCGCCGACCCGCCGGTAGCCCTCGGGCCCGAGCTCCGGCCCGGGCAGGGCGAGCGTGAAGTCGACGTCGAAGAGGACGGCTCTCAGCACCCGTCGAGGATAGCCTCGAGCGGCATGCGCACTCCGGCCGAGATCCTGCGCGACGCGAGCACGATCGCTCCTCGTGGGTGCGTCGCCGAGGCCCGATCGCCCGAGCCACAGCGTCATGCGCTACCTGCTCGCCCAGGGCTACGACGTGATCCCGGTGCGTCCGGCCCGACTGCGACGAGCTGTTGGGCGTGCCCTGTGCCCGGACACTGGCCGAGATCGACCGTCCGATCGACCTCGTCGACGTCTTCCGCCGCGGTGAGTTGACCCCGCCCCACGCCGAGGAGGCCGTCGCGGTCGGCGCCGGCGCGCTCTGGCTCCAGCTCGGGGTCGTCTCGGCCGCGTCGCGCCGGATCGCCGAGGCGGCGGGCATCGATTACGTCGAGGATCTCTGCACGGCTGTCGTTCACCGTTCCGAGATCCGGGCATAATCGCGGCGTGGAGTACGGGATCCTGCTGCTCCGGCTCGTCGTCGGGCTCGCGTTCGGCGCGCACGGCGCACAGAAGCTCTTCGGCTGGTTCGGCGGCGGCGGGCCGCAGGGTACGGCGGCGTTCTTCTCCTCGCTCGGCTTTCGCGCACCCGCGGCGATGGCGATCCTCGCCGGGCTCTCGGAGCTGGGCGGCGGCCTGCTGCTCGTGTCCGGCCTCGCGACGCCCCTCGCCGCGCTGCTGCTCGTCTCGGTGTTGCTGACCGCGATCGCGACGGTCAAGTGGACTAGAGGCTTCTTCGAGCCCGGCTACGAGCTCGACGTCACCTTCCTTACCGTCGCGCTGGCGATAACGGCGACAGGACCGGGTCGCCTCTCGCTCGACCACGCCTTCGGCTGGGCCGAGGACATCTCCGGGATCGAGTGGGCCTCGCTCGTCCTCGCCGCCGGAATCGTCGGCTCGCTGCTGGCGACGACGCTTGGCCGTGCCCGCGCGGATCTGGACGAGATCCCGGGCTAGCAGGCCTCCGGGAACGGACCAGCCGCGAAGCGGCCCCCTTCAGGGGTCTTCGCGCGATCGGCATCCGCCGAAAGGCGGCTGCCGATCTTGCGCTAGCTAATCGGGGTGCGGAGATTCGAACTCCGGACCTCTCCGACCCGAACGGAGCGCGCTACCAGGCTGCGCCACACCCCGAGCGGGGAAAGGGTAGCGGAGGGCGTCGGGAGGCGTCTCTAGACTCGCCAGGGTGACGGACACCCGCGCTCAGGGGATACCGCTCCTGACACGTCTCTTGGCCGTCCCCGGGACGACGCGCATTCGCGGGATCGACTCGGAGGTCGCGCTCGGACCGGAAGACGGCATGCCGCAGGAATGCGTCCTCAGCCTCGACAACGTCCGCGCGATCCGGAAGAACTGGCTGGAGACCAGAATCTGCTCGCTCTCGGCGCAGAAGCTGGACGAGGTCTGCGAAGCGCTCAGGTACGCCGCCGGCTGCTCCTAGAATCGCCCCATGGCCCACCGCGACGAGATCGTCCGCTACGCCGACGAGCTGCTCGAGATCGAGCGCTTCCCCGAGTACGGCACGCCGGGTCTCCAGGTGCTGGGCGCGGACGAGGTGAGCAAGCTCGCCTGCGGCGTCTCCTCGTCGCGCGAGCTGTTCGAACGCGCTGCCGCGGCGGGTGCGCAGCTACTGATCGTCCACCACGGCATCTTCTGGCGGAACGAGCCGGTCTGGATCGACCGGCGGCAGCGCGGCCGGTTGCAGGCGCTCTTCGCGGGAAACCTGAGCCTCGCCGCCTACCACCTCGCGCTCGACGCGCATCCCGAGCTCGGCAACAACGCGCTGCTCGCGGACGCGCTGGGTGTCGAGGTCGAGCGGCCGTTCGCCGAGGTCGGCCAGGGCGGCCGGCTACGCGAGCCAGCCGGCGTCGACGCTCTCGCCGCCCGGATCCGCGAGCTCGTCGGCCGCGAGCCGCTCGTCTTCCCGCACGGCCCGGACCGAATCGAGCGCGTCGCGATCTGCTCGGGTGGCGCCGGCGGGGAGCTGATCCGCGCGGCGCACGAGGGCTTCGACCTCTACCTGACCGGCGAGCCCGAGGAGCCGAGCCTGCAGACCGCGCGCGAGCTCGGGATCCACTTCGTCGCCGCCGGCCACGCCGCGACCGAGCGGCTCGGCGTCCAGGCGCTCGCGCAGCGCCTGGCCGAGCGCTTCGGGCTCAACTGGGAGTTCATCGAGATCGAGAACCCCGTCTGATGGCGATCCTGCCGACCCCGCCGCTGGTGCCTCTCGCCGACGCCGGCGACGTCGACGACCACCGAGAGCGCTCGACGTGGTCGGGGCCGCTCGTCGATCCCGTCTCGAGCGAGAGCTACGTCACCGATCTCTGCGTCATTCTCGAGCGCATCGCGCCCGGCGAGCGGATCCCGCTCCACCGGCACACGATCGACGAGGCGATCGTCGTCGAGTCCGGCGAGGTCGAGCTTCGGCTCGGCGACGAGACCCGCGTCGTCAGCGGCCGCTCGGTCGCGTTCTTCCCGGCCGGGGTCGCGCACGGCGCGAGGAACGTCGGCTCGGACGACGTCGTCTACACGGCGTGCTTCTCCTCGACGGCGATCGACATCGAGTACCTGGAGCGGAACCCGGCGCCCGGAACCGAGGCCGAGCCGCCACAGCCCCCGGTCGTCTACGACGCCAGGGCGTAGAGCCGGTCGAGCTCAGCGAGCGCGTCGAGCACGGCGTGCGGTCGTTCGACGATCACGAGATGGCCGCAGTCGGCGACGAGCCGCAGCTTCGCGCGCAGCCGGCGCGCGTACTCGAACGCGTCCGCGAGCGGCAGCTGCGCGTCGCGGGCGCCCCAGAGGAGCACGACCGGACAGGTGACGCCGGGAAGATCGCGGCGCGGGTCGTCGGCGACCATCGCCCGCCCGGCGACCCGCGTGTTCGTGTGGCGCGTCTGCGCAGCAAGCAGACCGTGCGTCGCCCGCGGGCTCAGCGCCACCGGATCGGAGACGAACCACGGCCGGAAGAGCGCCCGCCGGTACCAGATCCGGTCGGCCCAGCGGTGTCGGAATCGGGCCACCGCCCGCCCGGGCCGGATCGTCGCCGCGGCGATCACGGTCGCCTCCGCGATCCGCGAGGTGGTGGCGATCCCGGCCGGCGCGACGAGCAGGAGCGCACGCACGAGCTCCGGGCGGCTGCGGGCGAGCCTGAGCGAGACGAGGCCGCCGAACGAGTGACCCGCGACGATCGCGCTCTCCACTTCCTCCGCCTCGAGCACACCGGCGGCGGCAGCAGCGAAGTCGTCCATCGTCGCTCCGCGCGCGAGCGCCCGCGAGCCGGCATGGCCGGGCAGGTCGACCGCGAGCACGCGGTACCTCTGTACGAGCTCCGGCAGCACCTCGACCCAGTTCTCGGAGGCACCGCCGAGCCCGTGGAGGAGCAGCAGCGGCTCGCCCTCGCCGCCGACGTGGTACTCGACTCCACCGGCGACTCTGGTCTCGAGGTTCGTTGCAACCGTCATCCGGGCAAAGTATCCTCCGATGACCATGGCGACTGTGGGGACGCGGCCCCGTTGATTCCCGCGACAAACGAGCGAGCGTGTCCGAGCCCGCCTGAGCGCAGCAACCTTGCGCCCAGCGGGCTCTTTCATTGCCGCGAGACGGAGGAGGCAGACCAGTGGCAAATCACCTGACGCCCGATGAGCTTTCAAAGGAGCTCGGCATCGACCGGCAGGAAGTGATTCGGGTGTGCATCGCGGAAGGCGTGCCGATCTACCAGGGCAAGATCGACAAGACACTCTTCGCGGCGCAGCTGGAAGCGCTCGGGGCGATGCCGCAGGCTCACTGATTTTTGCCGCGCAAGCTCGGAATCCGCAGGGGCGGATTCCGAGCGCGCGAGACCCCTAAAGGGCCGATTCGCGGCCAGTAGCCGTTGAGCGCCGCAGTCTTGCGCCGCGCAAGCTCGGAATCCGCAGGAGCGGATTCCGAGCGCGCAAGACCCCTAAAGGGCCGCTTCGCGGCCAGTAGCCGTTGAGCGCACCGCAGTCTTGCGCGAGCGCCCAAGACCCAACTTTGCCGCACGCGCTCGGAATCCGCAGGAGCGGATTCCGAGCGCGCAAGACCCCTGAAGGGCCGCTTCGCGGCCAGCGGCCCGCAGCCTTAGCGGGCGGCGGTCTTGCGCCGCGCAGCGGACTTGGCCGCCGGCTTCTTCGTCGGCTGCTTCGCCTGCTTGGCCTCCTCGACGCTGCGGCGGAGCGCCTCCATCAGGTCGACCGCAGGCGTCTCCGCGACCGGCTCGGGCACGGCGATCTCCTCGCCGGCGAGCTTCGCCTCGAGCAGCGTCTTCAGGTCGCGCCGGTAGTCGCTCTCGAGTTCCGACGGATCGAAGTCGCCGGCGAGGCTCGCGATCACCTGCTGGGCGAGCGCGAGCTCCGGCTTCTTCACCGTCGTCTCCTCGACCGCCTCCTCGATCTCCGCCTGCGAGTAGACATCGGCCGCGAGGAAGAGCGTCTCGAGCGCGAGCGCGCCGTCCTTCGGCCGGATCAGGCAGAGCTTCTCCTTCCCCTGCTGCACGAACCGGCCGAGCGCCGCCATCCCGCTCTCGTGCATCGCGTTCAGGAGCAGCACGTAGGGCCGGCGCGCAGCGGCCGCCTGGGCCGGTACGAGGAAGTAGGTGCGGTCGAAGAAGATCGGGTCGACCTGCGAGGCGTCGACGAAACGGCTGATCTCGATCGAGCGCGAGTCGTCGCGATTCGTCAGCGCCTCGATCTCCTCGTCCTCGACGATCACGAACTGACCCTTTGCGACCTCCCAGCCTTTGACGATCTCGTCGGGGCCGAGGTCGCGCTCGTGGACCGGGCAGTACCGCTTCTGCTTGATCGGCGTGCCGCATTCGCGGTGGAGCATCCGGAAGGACACGTCCGACGCGCGCGCGGCGGGCTTGGTCGCCGGGGCGAGGCCCACGGGGATCGAGACGAGTCCGAAGCTGATCGAGCCGTTCCAGGTCGTGCGCATCTAGCCTGCCAGTGTAGAGGGACCGAACCGATTCGCCCTTTCCGGCGGCATCCCTTCACCCTAAAGTGAGGGACATGATCGAGAAGCGAACGATCGAGCGGCTCTGGCGCGACGCGATCGCCGAGCAGCGGACGACGCCGGCGTACCTGATTCAGGACGGCGAGGAGTGGCGCCCGCTCTCCTGGGCGGAGGCCGCGGAGCGCGTCGAGGGCTACGCGAACGGGCTGCTCTCGCTCGGCGTCCGCAAGGGCGACGCGTTCGCGATCCTCGGCTCGAGTCGCGTCGAGTGGGCGCTCTTCGACTTCGCGCTCGGCTCGATCGGCGCGATCGGCGCCGCGATCTACGCCAACAGCTCGCCAAGGGACGCCGGCTACATCCTCGAGCACTCGGAGTCGATCGGCGTGCTCTGCGAGGACGAGACGCAGCGCGCGAAGGTCGAGTCGGTGCGCGGCGTGATCCCGCGGCTCCGGCACGTCCTCGCCTACACGGATCTCGATGACCTGGCTGCACGCGGCCGGGCCCATGCGGCCGAGCACCCGAACGCGCTGCGCGAGGCGGGCGAGCAGATCGAGGAGGACGACCTCTTCACCTACATCTACACGTCCGGCACGACCGGGCCGCCGAAGGGTTGCATGATCTCGCATCGCAACTACTACGCGATGGTCGCAGTCGTCGACGACCTGCCGAGCTACACCGGGCCGGACGACACGATGCTCCTCTACCTCCCGCTCGCCCACAACTTCGGCCGGCTGATGCACCTCTCGGGCGCCTATGTCGGCTACGCGATCGCCTTCCTGCCCGATCCGCTGCAGGCCGCCGCGGCGCTGCCGGCGGTGAAGCCGACCGTCTTCCCGAGCGTGCCTCGCGTCTACGAGAAGATTCACACCGCGGTCGTCGCCAAGCTCGACGCCGAGACCGGCGCGAAACGGAAGTTGATCGACTGGGCGCTACGAGTCGGCCACCGCGTCGGCGCGCTCCGCCGTGCCGGTAAGCCGGTGCCGATCGGGCTCATGGCACAGCACCGTGTCGCGGACAAGCTCGTCTTCTCGAAGGTGAAGGAGCGCCTCGGCGGCAGGCTGCGGCTGGCAATCTCCGGCGGCGCGCCGCTCTCAGCGGAGATCGCGGAGTTCTTCCACGCGATCGACATCCTGCTCCTCGAGGGCTACGGCCTCACCGAGTGCACGACGGCGGCGTCGACGAACACCCACGAGGCCTACCGGTTCGGCACGGTCGGGCGAGCGCTGCCGGGCACCGAGGTGAAGGTGGCGGACGACGGCGAGCTGCTGATCAGGAGCGACACCGTCTTCCAGGGCTATTTCAAGGACCCCGAGGCGACCGCGGAGGTGCTCGGCGCCGATGGCTGGCTGCGCAGCGGTGACATCGCGGAGATCGACGAGGACGGCTTCATCATCATCACCGACCGCAAGAAGGACATCATCGTCACCGCCGGCGGCAAGAACGTCGCGCCGCAGAACCTCGAGAACGACCTCAAGGCCTCGAAGTTCGTCTCGCAGGCGATGGTCGTCGGCGACCGGCAGCCCTACATCGCGGCGCTGATCACCCTCGATCAGGAGGCGCTACCCGCGTGGGCCGCGGAGCGTGGGCTGCCGACGGACATGCAGAGCCTCGCACAGGCCGGCGAGGTGCGGGAGCTCGTGCAGGGGATCGTCGACGGCGTCAACGCCGACCGCTCCCGCTACGAGCAGATCAAGCGCTTCGCGATCCTGCCGCGCGACTTCACGATGGACTACGACGAGCTGACGCCGACCCTGAAGTTGAAGCGCCGCGTCGTCGCGCAGCACTTCGGTGCCGAGCTCGACGAGCTCTACGGCGGCGAGACGCTGAACCAGGCTGCCGGCGTTTGACGATTACCCCATGGGGGTATATAGTCAGCGCCGTGAATCTGAATCGCGTCGCCTTTAGCGCACTGCCTCACCGGCTGCGCGATCGGCGAGGTGCTCGGGATGATCATCGGCACGGCGCTCGGCTGGGGCGACTTTCAGACGATCGCGCTCGCGGTCGTGCTCGCGTTCATCTTCGGCTACTCGTTGACGATGCTGCCGCTGCTGCGTTCCGGCATCGCGCTTGCCGCCGCTGTGCCCGTCGCACTCGCCGCGGACACGATCTCGATCGCGGTGATGGAGATCGTCGACAACGCGATCATGCTCTCGATCCCCGGTGCGATGGAGGCCGGCCTGACGAACGTGCTCTTCTGGGGCAGCCTCGCAGCTGCGCTCCTGATCGCCGGCGCGGTCGCGTTCCCGGTCAACCGCTGGCTGATCGCACGCGGCAAGGGACACGCCGTCGTGCACGCCCACCACGGGCACGAGC
>JBDSOJ010000037.1:0-8339 GCA_039914895.1 Gaiellaceae bacterium | reverse complement strand
TACGACAACGTCCGCCGTGCCTCGCTGCTCGCGATGGCGGCCGGCGGCGACTTCATCAAGACCTCCACCGGCAAGGTGAGCCCGGCGGCGACGCTGCCGGTGACGCTCTGCATGCTCGAGGCGATCCGCGACGTCCACGAGGAGACCGGCCGCGTCGTCGGGATGAAGCCCGCAGGCGGGATCCGCGCCGCGAAGCAGGCGATCCAGTACCTCGTCGTACTGCACGAGACGCTCGGCCTGCAGTGGATGACGCCCGACCTCTTCCGCTTCGGCGCCTCCTCGCTCCTGAACGACGTGCTGATGCAGATCCGCAAGCAGAAGACCGGCCTGTACCAGTCCTCCGACTACTTCACCAAGGACTAGATGGCCGTCGAGAAGCACAAGCCGACGACTCCGGCCCTGACCGAGTGGGAGTACGCGCCCGCGCCGGAGGCCCGTGACATCGTCACGCTCCAGGAGCGCTACGGACTCTTCATCGGCGGCGAACTCGTCGACCCGCGCTCGGGCGAGTGGTTCCCGACGGCGTCGCCCGCGACCGAGGAGCACCTCGCCGACGTCGCCCAGGCCGGGCCGGAGGACGTGGACGCGGCGGTCGAGGCCGCCCGCGGAGCGTTCAACGACGGCTGGTCGTCGCTCGCCCCCGCCGAGCGCGCCAAGTACCTCTTCCGGATCGCCCGGCTGATCGCGGAGCGCTCCCGCGAGCTCGCCGTGCTCGAGAGCCTCGACGGCGGCAAGCCGATCCGCGAGGCGCGCGACGTCGACATCCCGCTCGCGGCTGCTCATTTCTTCTACTACGCGGGCTGGGCCGACAAGCTCGAGTACGCCTTCCCCGCGCGGAAGCCGAAGCCCGTCGGCGTCGCCGGCCAGATCATTCCCTGGAACTTCCCGCTCCTGATGCTGGCCTGGAAGATCGCGCCGGCGCTCGCGGCCGGGAACACGGTCGTGCTGAAGCCGGCCGAGACGACGCCGCTCACAGCGCTCTTCTTCGCCGACATCTGCCGTCAGGCCGAGCTGCCGCCGGGTGTGGTCAACATCGTCACCGGCGACGGCCGCGCCGGCGCCGCACTCGTCAAGCACGAGGACGTCGACAAGATCGCGTTCACCGGCTCGACCGAGGTCGGCAAGGCGATCCAGCGCGAGCTCGCCGGCACGGGCACGAAGCTGACGCTCGAGCTCGGCGGCAAGGCCGCGAACATCATCTTCGACGACGCCGCGCTCGACCAGGCTGTCGAGGGGATCGTCAACGGGATCTACTTCAACCAGGGCCATGTCTGCTGTGCCGGCTCGCGCCTGCTCGTGCAGGAGTCGATCTACGAGGCCACGATCGCGAAGCTGAAGCAGCGCCTCGAGACGCTGCGCCTCGGCGACCCGCTCGACAAGAACACCGACATCGGCGCGATCAACTCGAAGCTGCAGCTCGACAAGATCACGGAGCTCGTCCAGTCCGGCAAGGACGAGGGCGCTGAGATCTTCCAGCCCGCCTGCCGCCTGCCCGAGAAGGGCTATTGGTTCGCTCCAACCGTCTGCACGAACGTCGCGCAGAGCTACCGGATCGCGCAGGAGGAGATCTTCGGGCCCGTCCTCAGCGTGCTGACGTTCCGCACGCCCGAGGAGGCGGTCGAGAAGGCGAACAACACCGCGTACGGGCTCTCGGCGGGCGTCTGGACGGAGAAGGGCTCGCGCATCCTCTGGATGGCCGACAAGCTGAAGGCCGGCGTCGTCTGGGCCAACACCTTCAACCGCTTCGATCCCGCGTCGCCGTTCGGCGGCTACAAGGAGTCGGGCTTCGGCCGCGAGGGCGGCCGGCACGGGCTCGAGCCGTATCTCTCGTTCGAGGACACGGTGTGACGAAGTCACGCCGTCAGGAGGGGGCTCGGGGGAACCGGCAGGTTCCCCCGAAGGAGCGCGCCGATGCGCAGCATCGGCGACGGCGCGCAGGGGGCTCGCGGGGGAAACCGGGTTTCCCCCGCGCGACCGAGCCGAAGGCGAGGGAGGCGGCGTGAGGCGCTTCCGGCTGCCGCTGTTGCTGCTCGGCGGCGCGATCGCGCTCGTACTCGGCGACCGCCGCTTCGGGAGCCGGTCGTGACGCGACTCCCGGTCCGGAAGACGTACAAGCTCTTCATCGCCGGCGCCTTCCCGCGCTCCGAGTCGGGCCGTACCTACGAGGCCGAGGGCCAGAACGTCGCCCGCGCCTCCCGCAAGGACGCGCGCGACGCCGTCGTCGCGGCGCGGAAGGCGATCCCGGGCTGGGCCGGCGCGACCGCGTACAACCGCGGCCAGGTGCTCTACCGGCTCGCCGAGATGATGGAGACGCGCACCGCTGACCTCGCCGCGGTCTGTTCCGGGAAGAAGGAGGTCGAGGTCGCGATCGACCGCGTCGTCTGGTACGCCGGTTGGGCCGACAAGCTCGCGCAGGTGCTCGGCTCCTCGAACCCCGTCTCCGGCCCGTACTTCAACTTCTCGATTCCGGAGCCGACCGGCGTCGTCGCCGTGCTCGCGCCGGAGGAGCCCGCGCTCGCGGGGCTCGTCTCGCGGATCGCGCCGGTGATCGTCGGCGGCAACGCGGCCGTCGTCGTCGCGTCGGAGTCGCACCCGCTCGCCGCGCTCGAGCTGGCCGAGGCGATCGCGACCTCGGATCTGCCCGCCGGCGTCGTCAACATCCTCACGGGCTTGCAGGACGAGCTGGCGCCGACCCTCGCAGGGCACATGGACGTGAACGCGATCGATCTCACCGGCGCGAACGGAGCGTCCGCCGAGCTCGAGCGGCTCGCCGCCGACAACGTCAAGCGCGTCGTCCACGGCACCGCGGACGAGCAGAGCCCGTGGACGATCTCGAAGTTCCTCGAGCTCAAGACCGTCTGGCACCCGGTTGGTCAATAGACGGGTATTCGGCGGACGCTTCGCGCCCGCGTCCCGAGGGTCTCTGCAGGTCAGCCGCGAACGGCGTAGATCGCCTGTCGCAGCTCGCCGCCGCGCGGCGGCGAGGCGAGCGCGAGGACGACGAGTGGGCGACCACGCACCCAGCTGACGCCGATGTAGTCCGCGAGCATCCGTCCCAACGCCGTCCGCGGCATCCACTCGAGTGGCATCCGGCGGGCGTTGAGCCGCTGCGGCGAGCTCCAGCGCATCCCGTCCGCCGAGGTGACGAGCTCCGCATCGATGCCGTTTCGCTGGATCACGTAGTACGCGATCGCGAGCCTGCCCGTGCCCGGCTCGACCCCGATCGTCGGCAGCGTCGCGTTCCGGCCCGAGGTGATCCGCACCGGGGTCGTCCAGGTCTTCCCGTCGGCCGAGCGCGAGACGACGACGTCGTTCGCGGAGCAGCCCGTCCGGAAGCGGCAGTCCTGCCACGTCGCGAGCACGGCACCGCTCTGCTCGACCTCGGCCGCGATCAGCGGCGGCGCTCGGAACGGCCGCGTGTCGCGCGTCTTCAGCTCGGAGATGAGGACGGGCTGGTCGAGCGTGACACCGCCGTCGGTCGAGGTCACGGAGACCATGCCGGTGCGACCCGACCAGAACGCCAGCACGAGCCTGCCGTCCGGCTGCACGACGGGGATGACGCCCGTGACCGGTAGGCGAAGCGTCACCGCCGCCGACCACGTCCTCCCGCCGTCGTCGGAGCGTTGCACGGCGAGGTCGTCGATACGGTCGCCGATCAGCGTGTACGCGAGGTAGCAGCGGCCGCGGAACGGGCTCGCGGTGCCGTTGTCGCAGGTGAGCCAGTTCTTGTCGTAGGCGAGCTCCTCCCGCTGCGCGACGGTTGCGTCGATCGGGCCCGTCCACGCGATCCCGTCGGTCGAGCGGTGGATCGTCAGCCGCGTCACCCCGGGGGAGAGCGCCAGCGTGTTCGCGAGCCAGACCCCGTGGGCGGCGTCGTACGCGAGGACGGGATCGCTCGCTCGGGCGGACGGCCCCAGCGGCCGCGACGCCGCGGTCAGCCCGGGCAGGATCCCCTCGCGCCACGTCCGGCCGCCGTCCCTCGAGGTCGAGAAGCCGATGCTCGCCGCCCCGCCGCTCCGGTTCCGGCCGACCTGGAAGAGCGCCACCGTGGTCGCGCCGACCGTCAGCGAGTCGGGCTCGACCTCCGACTCGTGCTGGCTCTCCGGGTTGGCGTACCGGTCGCGGTGGATTCGCCGGCCGACGACCTCGCAGTCGGTGCGTACCCGGTCGCGGAGATCGGCGGAGACGATGTCCCGGCCGGGCCCGCAGGAGACATTGTCGAAGCCGCCGTCGTACTCGACCGCGATCCGGTCGTTGCCGCCGCGCGCGTCGATCCGATCGGAGCCGTCTCGGCCGAGCAGCACGTCGGCGCGCGGCGTCCCGACGATCGCCGGGCGTGCGGCGGCTGTCGCGACGGCCGGCAGCGTCGCGAGCAGGAGGAAGATCGCGATGCGACCCCGCACGGTCCGCACGGTAGCCGCTCGGGTACGCTCCGACGAGTGACCGGCCCGCGACGTCTGAGCCAGGCCATCTCCGAAGGTGACGCGATCTCGCTCATCGTCGCGGTGCGCGACGCCGATGAGGCTCAGCGCGCCGAGGCGGGAGGAGCGGAGGCGCTCCTCGCCGAGGACGCGCTCGACGCGATCCGAGCGTCGACCGCGCTCCCGATCGTGACCTCGGCCGGCTCGGCCGGCGATGCCCGCATCGTCTGCTCGGGCGACGAGGACGTCGAGCTCGGCGAGGGTGTCGAGCTGGTCGTGCAGGTCGAGCGGGAGGAGGAGCTGGACGAGGCGCTCGAGCGCTTCGACCCCGAGCTGTTCATTCTTGCGGCACCCGACGACGGCGACGACCGGCTCGAGCACGTGCTCGATCTGCTCTCCGACCTGCCGGCGGGCAAGCTCGCGATCGCCGACCTACGCGAGGCGACACAGTCGCAGATCGACCAGCTCGAGCGGGCCGGCGTCGACGCTGTGCTCGTCCGCGCGCTTCCGTGACGGAGGTCGATCCGCCGGGCGGCGGAGCGCGCTGGGAAAGCCGCCGCAGCTCGATCGCGATCGCGGTAGCGGTCTTCCTCGCCGGCGGCGCGTTGCTCGGCCTCGAGATCGCGGCGAGCCGGGTGCTGGCGCCGTACTTCGGCAACTCCCTCTACGTCTGGGGCGCGCTGATCGGGATCGTCCTCGCCGGCCTCTCGACCGGCTATTGGGTCGGCGGCGCGATCGCAGATCGATACCCCACACCGAGGCTGCTGGTCGCGATGCTCGCCGCCGCGTCGCTGCTCGTGCTCGCGATCCCCTTCCTCGACGGCTGGGTGCTCGACCGCCTCGTCGACTGGGATCCCGGCCCGCGCCTGAACCCGCTGCTCGCGACAATTGCCCTGTTCGGCGCTCAGAGCGTCATCCTCGGCACCGTCTCGCCGATCGCGGTGCGGCTGAAGGCGCACTCGCTCGACAAGCTCGGGCGCACCGCCGGACGCCTGTTCGCGATCTCGACCGCCGGCTCGATCGCAGGCACGTTCGCCACGTCGTTCTGGCTGATCCCGGCGCTCGGCACCGATCAGGTGCTCGCTTCCGCCGCCGTCGCGTTGATGCTCGCCGCGGCCGCCGTCGCGCTCGTCGAGCGGCTCGTGCTCGCGGGCGCGGTCGCGGTCGTCCTCGCCTGCGCGAGCGTCGGGGCGGTCGTCTCGCTGGCGCCCGAGCAGGGCGGCACCGTCGCCGCCTCGCAGCTGCGCAACTGGTCGCCGGTCTACCGCCAGCAGCGCGACGGGGAGCGCACCGGCGGGATCGAGGACGCTCAGTCCGGTTACACGGTTCTGCACACGAAGGACTCGCAGTACCACCGGATCGCGGTCGTCGAGGACGACGACAGCCGCTACCTGCGCTTCGACAGCTCCTTCCAGAGCGGGATGTACATCGACGAGCCCTTCCGGACACGCTTCGACTACTCCGATTACCTGCAGCTGCCGCTCGCCTACAGCCCGGGTACGCGACGCATCCTCTACATCGGCCTCGGCGGCGGCTCTGCGCCCAAGCGGACGTGGCGAGACTTCCCGGCGACGCGCATCGAGGTTGTCGAGCTCGACCCCGAGGTCGTCGAGATCGCCTACAAGTACTTCGAGCTGCCGCGCGATCCGCGCCTGCGCGTCGAGGTGGAGGACGGACGCCGTTTCCTCGCCGGCAACGACGGCCCCTGGGACGCGATCGTGATCGACGCGTTCTACTCCGATTCGATCCCGTTCCACCTCGCGACGCGCGAGTTCCTCGAGCTGGCGCGTTCACGGTTGACGCCGGGCGGCGTCGTCGCGACGAACATCATCGGCGCGGTTCGGGGCACTGACTCGCGCCTCTTCCGCTCGATGCTTCGGACCTACCGCGCGGTCTTCCCGACGGTCGCTATCCATCCCGTGCTGAGCGGGGGCGAGCACGACCTCGACGGGATCCGCAACGTCATCCTCGTCGCGGGCGACGGCGCCGCTCCTTCGAAGGAGTTCCTCCAGGAGCGCTGGGCGGAGCTGCGGAAGCAAGCGCCCGGCGCACCCGACCTGAACGCTGCGATCGGAAATCGCGTCGACGCCGCCGTGCCGACCGAGGACGTGCCGGTGCTGACCGACGACTACGCGCCCACCGACGCGCTGCTCCTGCTCTTCCGCTAGCCCTAGCGATTCCTGGCGCGTTGCCCGTGGTGCGTAGGCCGGGGGAACAGTACGGAGGTACGGACCGCCGGCTGGAGCGCCGCGGGCGAGGCGAGGCGGCGCCGGGAGGCGCTGCCGGCCAGGGATCGCTAGCCGGCGAGAGCCTGCGCGACGGCGTACCACTCGGGCGTGACCGTCTTCAGCTCCCGGGTCGCCTCCTCGAGCGAGATGTCGACGATCTCGTCACCGTCCAGCGCGGCCATCCGGCCGAAGCTGCCGGCGTGGACGAGGTCGGCCGCCTTGAGGCCGTAGCGCGTCGCGAGCACACGGTCGCGCGGGGTCGGCGTGCCGCCGCGCTGGACGTGACCGAGCACGGTCACCCGCGTCTCGAAGCCGGTCCGCTCCTCGATCTCGCGTCCGAGCTCGCCGCCGACGCCGCCGAGGACGACGTGCCCGAACTGGTCGGTCGCCCGCGCCTCGTCCGCGACGAGCTGGCGCTCGCCGGAGGCGTAGGTGAGCTCGTAGCCCTCGCTAACGACCACGATCGAGAAGTCCTTGCCGCCCCCGTGCCGCTTCTCGAGCAGGCCACAGGCGTCCTCGACCGTGACCGGATGCTCGGGAATCAGGATCACGTCGGCGCCGCCGGCGATCCCCGAGTGCAGCGCGATCCAGCCGGCATGGCGGCCCATCACCTCGACGACCATGACGCGGTTGTGCGACTCCGCCGTCGTGTGCAGCCGGTCGATCGCCTCGGTCGCGATCGTGACGGCGGTGTCGAAGCCGAAGGTGTAGTCGGTGCCGTTGAGGTCGTTGTCGATCGTCTTCGGGACGCCGACGACGGGAAAGCCGTGCTCGGCATGGAGCCGTGCCGCGACACCGAGCGTGTCCTCGCCGCCGATCGCGACGAGCGCTCTCAGGCCCTCGCGCGCGAAGCATTCGAGCACCTGCTCGACGCCGCCGTCGAGCTTGTACGGGTTCGTGCGCGAGGTGCCGAGGATCGTGCCGCCGCGGGGGAGGATCCCGGAGACGTCGCGGCGCTCGAGCGGCTCGACGAGTCCCTCCACGAGTCCGCGCCAGCCCTCTCGCACCGCCGCCACGTCCCAGCCGAGGTCGAGCGCCCGTCGCGTCACCGCGCGTATGACCGCATTCAGTCCGGGGCAGTCACCGCCGCCCGTAAGGATCCCGACGCGTGCCACGGCGCCAGTCTAGGCAGTCGTCGAGCGGCCGTGTTTCGCGACGCCCAGACCAGGTTAGGTTCAGGGTGAGCGTCACAGCCCTGACGCTTCTGACCCCATGACACGCACGCACAAACTGATCAACCTGGCCGGAATCGTCCTGCCCTTCGTCGGACTGATCGTTGCGATTGTCGTTCTCTGGGAGCGCATGGTCGGTCCAACCGAGCTCGCGATCCTCCTCGTCGGCTACCTGCTCACCGGTGCCGGGATCACCGTCGGCTACCACAGGCTCTTCACGCATCGATCCTTCGAGACCTATGCCGGCGTGCGCTACACCTTCGCCGTCCTCGGACAGATGGCCGTCGAGGGCGACGTCGTCGCCTGGGTCTCCGACCATCGCAAGCACCACCAGTTCTCCGATCAGGAGGGCGACCCGCACAGTCCCCACGCCGGCTTCGGCGACGGGGTCGTCGACGCCCTGCGTGGCCTCTGGCACGCCCACACCGGCTGGCTCTTCTCGGCGGCCGGCCGCGCCGAGCAGTCCCGCTATGCCAAAGACCTGCTCCGCGACCGCGGCCTCCGCGTGATTGCGAAGC
>JBDSOJ010000161.1:0-30708 GCA_039914895.1 Gaiellaceae bacterium | reverse complement strand
TCGTCGGTTTCGTGGTCTTCATGCTCGCCGGTACCGCCGAGACCGCCCGCGCCCCGTTTGACCTGCCCGAGGCCGAGCAGGAGCTCGTCGCCGGCTACCACACCGAGTACGGCGGCATGCGCTTCGGGCTCTTCACGATGAGCGAGTACATCAACCTGATCACGCTCTCGGGCCTCGCCGTGACGCTCTTTCTCGGCGGCTGGCACTTCCCGGTGCTCGAGGGCCTCGGGCCGCTCTGGTTCGTGCTGAAGCTGCTCGTCCTCCTCTTCGTCTTCATCTGGATGCGGACGACGCTGCCGCGGCTGCGCTACGACCAACTGATGCGCTTCGGCTGGAAGGTGCTGCTGCCGGTGGCGACGATCAACGCCGTCGTGACGGCGATCCTGGTGGTTGCTCTGTAATGGCGCTCGGTACCGCAAGAGGCTTCGGCGTCACCTTCCGCCAGATCTTCAAGAAGCCGATCACGCAGCAGTACCCGGAGTACAAACGGCCGGTCTACCCGCGCTTCCGCGGCCGCCACAAGCTGCACCTGCACGAGAACGGGCTCGAGAAGTGCGTCGGCTGCTCGCTCTGCGCGGCCGCGTGCCCGGCCGACTGCATTCGCGTCGTCGCGGCCGAGAACACGGCCTCGAACCGCGTCTCGGCCGGCGAGCGCTACGCGCGCATCTACGAGATCAACCTGAGCCGCTGCATCTTCTGCGGCTACTGCGAGCTCGCGTGCCCATTCGACGCGATCACCCTCGGTAACGAGTACGAGATCTCGGAGTACTCGCGCGACGACCTGATCTACACGAAGGACATGCTCCTCGCCGAGCCGATGAAGCGCGTCCCGGTCGCCGACCGCGACCTCTACGACACTCCGATCCCCGCCTACGTCTCCGACTCGTAGTGGGCGACTTCCTGGTCTGGGTGGTCTGGTTTCTCGCCGCCGCAGGCTGCCTCGGCTCCGGGCTCGCCGTCGTCACCTTCACGAACCCGTTCTTCTCGGCGCTCGCGCTGATCGGCAACCTCGGCTCGCTCGCCGTCCTCTTCCTGCTCGCGTCGGCCGAGTTCCTCGCCGCGGCACAGGTGCTCGTCTACGCCGGCGCGGTGATGGTGATGTTCCTCTTCGTGATCGCCTACCTCGGTGATCGCAGCAAGGGGATCGCCGGCGGGCCGTCGTGGGTGCGGGTCGGGGCGGTAGTCGCCGCGAGCGCGCTGCTCGTCGAGATCGTGGTCGTGATCGGGATGGCTGCCGGAGACCGGCTCTCCGATCCTGCGGACATTCAGCGCTCGTTCGGCAGCCCGGAGGAGATCGGGCGCCTGTTCCTGACCGATCACCTGCTCGCGTTCGAGATCACCTCGATCGTGCTGCTCGTCGCCGCGGTCGGCGGCGTCGTGCTCGGGTCGCGCTCGCGCGCCGAGGACGAGCTCGAAGAAGCGGAGGCTGCGCGTGCAGGGGCCTGATGTTGTCTGGTATCTCGTGGTTGCAGCGCTGCTCTTCTCGATCGGGACCGCCGGCGTGCTCCTGCGCCGCAGCCCGCTGATCGTGTTGCTCTCGCTCGAGATCATGCTCAACTCGGCCAATCTCGCGCTGATCTCGTTCGCGCGGCACCACGGCAACCACGACGGCCAGATCTTCGCGCTCGCCGTGATGGCCGTCGCCGCCTCCGAGGTCGTCGTCGGCCTCGGCCTGATCGTCGCGATCGCACGGCGGCGCCTCGACCTCGACGTCGACCGGTTGCGGATGCTCCGAGGATGATCGCCGGCGCCTGGCTGTGTCTCCTGGCGCCCCTTGCCGGAGCGCTGACGATCACGCTGCTCGGGCAGGCGAGCTCGCGCCGCACGGCTGCGTGGATCTCGACCGTCTCTGTCTTCACCGCGTTCGGCGGCGCCGTTGCGGCTTTCATCGGGCTGCTCGGCCAGGGCCACGAGGAGCGCGAGGTCGTCACGTCCGCCTGGACCTGGCTCGCGACCCCGAACTTCCAGGTCGACCTCTCGCTGCTCGTCGACCCGCTCTCGGTGACGATGATGCTGATCGTCTCCGGCGTCGGCGGCCTGATCGTCCTCTACTCGATCGGCTACATGGACGGCGACCCCGAGGAGCGGCGCTACTTCGCCTACATGTCGCTCTTCGTCTTCTCGATGCTGTTGCTCGTCCAGGCGGGGAACTTCCTGCTCCTGCTCGCCGGCTGGGGTCTCGTCGGCCTCGCCTCCTACCTTCTGATCGGTTTCTGGCACGAGCGGGCGGAGGCGGTCGCGGCCGCGAAGAAAGCGTTCGTGATGAACGCTTTCGGCGACGCGACGATGGCGCTCGCGTTCTTCGTCCTGATCTGGCAGACGGGGACGCTCGACTTCCAGGCGTCGTTCGAGGGCGCGGGCGGTCTTTCGCAAACCGCTGTCAACCTCGTCGCGCTCGGCCTCCTCGGCGGCGCCGTCGCGAAGTCGGCCCAGATCCCCCTCCACACCTGGCTGCCGGACGCGATGGAGGGCCCGACGCCCGTCTCGGCCTTGATTCACGCCGCGACGATGGTGACCGCGGGCGTCTACCTGATCGTCCGTGCCCACCCGATTTTCGAGCTGGCGCCGTCGATCTCGGACCTGGCGGCGGGTCTCGGAGCGATCACGTTGCTCGTCGCCGGGCTCGTCGCGCTCGTCCAGACCGACATCAAGCGCGTGATCGCGTACTCGACGATGTCGCAGATCGGCTACATGTTCCTCGGCGCCGGGCTCGGCGCCTACGGCAACTCGATGTTCCACCTGATGACGCATGCCTTCTTCAAGGCGCTGCTCTTCCTGGCCGCCGGGCTCGTCATCCACCACCTCGCGAACGAGCAGGACATCCGTAGGATGGGCGGCCTGCGGCGGGTGCTGCCGCGGACGTACATCGCGTTCCTGGTCGGCTCGCTGGCGCTCGTGGGGATCCCACCGCTGTCAGGCTTCTTCTCGAAGGACTCGATCCTGGCGTCCGCGCTTGCGAGCGGTGGCTACGGGCAGATCCTCTTCGTCGCCGGTCTCGTCGGAACGCTGCTGACGGGCCTCTACACCTTCCGGCTCTTCTTCATCGTCTTCCTCGGTGAGCCGTCGCCGCTCGTCGCCGAACATTCGAGCGGGCACGCCGGCGGCCACGGGCACGGCGAGGGGCCGTGGACGATGACCGTCCCGGTCGCCGCCCTGACGGTGCTCGCGGTGATCGGCGGCTGGGTGCAGATCGCCGGCGTCTGGCATCCCTTCGGGGAATGGCTCGACCCGATCGCGGTCGGGCGTGAGCACCTCGCGCTCGTCGAGCCGTCCGTGGTGCAGGACTACGTCACGAGCGCGCTCGCCGTCGGGCTCGGGCTGCTGGGGATGCTGATCGCGTGGACGCTCTACGGCGCGCGCACGCGGCCGGTACCGAGGAACGCCGCTCTTCAGGAGACGCTCGAGCACAAGCTCTGGTTCGACGAGCTCTACGACCTGGTCTTCTACAGGCCCGCCGTCCTGCTCACACGCGGCTTCCGGCGCGGGGTCGAGCAGCCGCTGATCGGTGGCTCGATCTCCGGGGTCACGCTCGGCACGCGCGGGACGGCCGGGGCGGTCGGCGACGCCCAGACCGGCTACCTGCGCAGCTACGCCCTCGTGATCGCCCTCGGCGTCGCCGTCCTCGTCGTCGTCTTCATCACGGTTCAGTAGTGACGACCGCGCTGATCATCCTCCCACTCGCCGCCGCGCTCGTTGTCTGGTTGCTGCCGCTACCGGGTCGTGCGGTAGGCTCGCTGGCGCTGCTCGCCGCGCTCGCCGAGGTGGCGCTCTGGGCGGTTGCCGTCGGCGGCTTCGACTTCGAGCGCGGGCTCCAGCTCCAGGATCGGCAGAGCTGGTTCAGCGACCTCGGTGTCTCCTATCACGTCGGCTTCTACGGTTTCTCGCTCTTCCTCGCCGGCCTGACCGTCGTCGTCTGCACGATCGCGATCGCCTACGCGGTCTGGGCCGGCGGCGACCGCGGCCGTGCTTACCACGGCCTGCTGCTCTTCCTGATGGGAGCGATCGTCGGCGTCTTCACCGCCCAGGACCTGCTCGTTTTCTACGCCTTCTTCGAGGCGATGCTGATCCCGATCTACGTCCTGATCGGCGTCTGGGGCGGGCCACGCCGCCTGCGCGCGACGGCGACGTTCGTGATCTACACGATGGCCGGCTCGCTGCTGATGCTCGCGTCGATCGTCGTCTTCGGGCTCTCCCAGGACACCTTCTCGCTCGTCGACTCCGGCGTCTCGTCGAACGACTGGGTCTTCCTCGGCTTCCTCGTCGCGTTCGCGGTCAAGGCGCCGATCTTCCCCTTCCACGGCTGGCTCGTCGACGCGTACCGCGAGTCGCCGCCCGAGGTGGCGGCGATCCTCTCCGGCGTTGTCTCCAAGGCCGCCGTCTACGGCCTCTTGCGGATCGTGATCGCGAAGTTCCCCGAGCCCGTCGAGCAGTACCAGGCGGCGATCATCGCCTTCGCGACGGTCGGCCTCATCTATGCGTCGGTGCTCGCCTTCCGCGCCCCCGACATCCGTTCCGTGACCGCGTACTCCTCGATGGCGCAGATGGGCCTGATCGTGATCGGGCTCTTTTCGCTGAACGAGCTCGGGATCAGCGGCGCGATCGTCCAGTCGGTCGCGCACGGGCTCGTCTCGGCGATCCTGTTCCTTCTTGCCGGCATGGTCGAGGCCCGCACGGGTACGAGCGCCTTCGTGGCGCTCGGCGGGATGGCGCGCGGGCGGCCGGTGCTGGCGACGCTGCTGATGACGACCGGGATCATCGCGCTCGCCGTCCCGGGCTCGGTCGCGTTCGCCGGCGAGTTCCTGATCCTCGCGGGGATCTACGGCGTGGGTTGGGGCTGGGCCGCCGTCGGCGCTGCGGCGATCGTGCTCGCCGCGATGTACATGCTGAGGCTGATCTCTGCGGTGCTCCACACGCCGCGCGGGATCGACGCGCTCGAGGACACGCCCGATGTGCGCCGTTACGAGCTGGCGATCCTCGTCCCCCTCGTCGCGCTCCTGCTCGTGCTCTCCGCCTGGCCCGCGTCGATCTCTGAGCGGGCTTTCCCGCTGATCGCCGACGGGCAGGAGACGGAGGCCGCGCCGTGATCCCGACGCCCAAAGTCGACTGGCTCGCGCTGGCGCCGACGCTGGCGCTGCTCGGTGCCTCGGGAACGGCACTGCTCGGCAGCGTGCTCGTCCCCTGGTGGATGCGGCGCGTCTTCACCGCCTTCGTCGCGTTCGCCGGATTTATCACCGCCGGTGTGTTCGCCGCGGTCGTCTTCGACGAGAGCGCAGACGGCCGGTCGCTGATCGCCGAGTCGTTCACCCGAGACCGCCTCGGCGCGCTCGCGGCGCTGATCGTCGCCGGGGCGGGCGCGCTCACCGTCCTCGTCTCGTGGGGCGAGAACCGCCGCGACCACGTCGGCGAGTATTACGCGCTCCTGGCGGCGGCCGGGGCCGGCATGGTCTTCTTCGTCACCGCGTCGAACCTGATGACGCTCTTCCTCGGGCTCGAGTGGTTCTCGATTGCCCTCTACGTTCTCTGCGCGATGGACACGCACCGTGAGGAGTCGCTGGAGTCGGGCCTGAAGTACCTGATCGTCGGCGCATTCGGCTCGGCGGTGCTGCTGTTCGGCTCGGCGCTCGTGTACGGCGCCACCGGCGAGATCGGCTTCTCCGAGATCGCCGCCGCGGGCGCGGGCGACGACGTCCTGCTGCTCGCCGGGCTGGCGATGCTGATCGCGGGCCTCGGTTTCAAGGCCTCGGCGGCGCCGTTCCACATGTGGACGCCGGACGTCTATCAGGGTGCGCCCACGTCGGTCACGGCCTTCATGTCGGCGGCGACGAAGGTGGCGGCGCTCGTGCTGACGCTGCGGCTGCTCGTCGTCGGCTTCCCTGACCAGGAGCACCTCTGGACGGTGGCGATCGCGGTGATCGCGATCGTCTCGCTCGCGGTCGGCAACCTCGCCGCGCTCGTGCAGCGAGACGTCAAGCGGCTGCTCGCGTACTCGTCGGTCTCGCACGCGGGCTTCATGCTGATCGCGGTCGCGGCGAACAACGAGCTCGGCGGCAGGGCGCTCCTTTACTACCTGATTCCCTACGGAGCGATGTCGATCGGCTCGTTCGCGGTCGTCGCGGCGCGAGAGCGGGAGCTGCAGGCGCCGGTGACGCTCGAGAACCTCGGCGGCCTTGGCTGGGAGCGGCCCTTCCTCGGCGCCGCGATGTGGGTCTTCATGCTCGGCTTCATGGGCATGCCCCTCACGGGCGGCCTGATCGGCAAGTTCTACGTCTTCTCTGCCGCGTACGAGGCGGGCTGGTGGTGGCTGATCGTGGCGGGTGTGATCGCGACGGCGATCTCGCTCTACTACTACCTCGGGATCGTGCGGGCGCTCTACGTGCGCCCTGCGGCAGCGCTGGAACCGGCCGTAGCGGGCGGCTCGCCGCCTCTGGACCCGTTGCTCCACACCGCCGTCTTCCTCTCGGTCGGCGTCACGATCGGCTCGTTCTTCTTCGTCCAGCCCCTGATCGACGTCGCCCGCGACGCAGCCGCATCGCTGCCGTTCTAGAACTTGCGAGCGGCGGCGCGGAAGCGCTCGCGCGGAGCGACAGCACTCGCAGCGAGCAAAGCTTGTGCGGCGAAGATCGCGAGCGCTGCGACGACCGCGGTGATCCCGATCACGGGAGGCGCGCCGTCGGACAGGAGCGGCGCGCGCACGGCGGTCCCGAGGAGCACGAACGGCAACGCGACGGCTGAGAGCAGGGCGATCCCACGGTCGTGCGGTCCGCCCGCCGAGCCATCGAGCACGTTGCCGAGCCCCGACAACGCCGCGAGAGCGACGACCGGCACGGCAGCGACGAGCGCGTAGTAGGCGAGCGAGTGCTGACCGGCGGCGTCAGCAAGGGCGGCGCCGAGGACGAGGCAGACGGAGCCGAGGCGCGTGCTCATGACGTCGATGTTCGCCGCGGCTCCGGACGGTCCTCTAGGCTTTCGGCATGACCACCACACTCACCTGGCTCGGGCATGCGGCGTTCCGCGTGGAGACCCCGGGCGGCAAGCGCATCTACGTCGATCCCTTCCTGAACGGAAACCCGAAGTGTCCGCCGAACGAGCTGGAGCCAGAGCGGGTCGACGCGATCTTCCTCACCCACGGCCACGACGACCACGTCGGCGACACGCTGGCGCTTGCGCAGAAGTTCGACTGCCCCGTGTACGCACAGGTCGAGCTGCGCGGCTGGCTCTCGACGAAGGGCCTCTCCGAGGACGTCACCCAGGCCTACAACAAGGGCGGCACGATCGAGTGGGAGGGCATCCGCGCGACGCTGACCGACGCAAACCACTCCAGCAGCGGCTTCGAGGACGGTCACTTCCTCTACCTCGGCGAGTCGTGCGGCATCGTCTTCAAGCTCGAGGACGGCACGACGATCTACTTCTCAGGGGACACCAACGTCTTCGGCGACATGGCGCTGATCGCACGCATCTACGAGCCGGACGTGGCCGTGCTGCCGATCGGCGACCACTTCACGATGGGTCCGCGCGAGGCGGCCGTCGCGCTGGAGTTGCTCGGCGTCAAGCGGTGCGTGCCCTCCCACTACGGCACTTTCCCGCTCCTCACCGGCACTCCCGAGACGCTGCGAGAGCTTGCACCGGACGTCGAGGTGCTCGCGCCCGAGCCCGGCGAATCGGTCGAGCTGTGAGGGAGCGCTGGTTCGGCGCCACCGGCCGCCGCGTTCCCGAGCGTGCGCTCGAGGGGTCGCTCGAGCTCGAGGGTGCGCTCGTTCTCGACGACGTCGCCGAGCCCGCGCGTCTGGTCGAGGCGCACGCCCACGGGATCCCCGTCGTCGTGCGGGCGGCGACTCCGGAGGCCGTGAAGGCCGCACTGGCGCGACCGGAGGTGGCGAGCGTGCTCGTCCCGACCGACGAGCTTTTGGCCCTCGACCTGACGTCGCTCACCTATGGCTGAACCGGTATCGACCTACTCGATCGTCGCGTGCGACCTCGAGCGGGGTCAGTGGGGCGTCGCGACGCAGTCGAGGTTCCTTGCGGTCGGCTCGGTCGTGCCATGGGCAGAGCCGGGAGCGGGCGCCGTCGCGACGCAGTCGTACGCCAACCCTCGCTACGGCCCCGACGGGCTGGCGCTGCTTCGGCAGGGGCTCTCGGCGGACGAGGTCGCCAAGCGCCTGACCGACGCGGATGAGGGGCGCGACGAGCGGCAGCTCGGCGTTGTCGACGCGCACGGCCGCGGTGCGACCTTCACCGGCTCCGCTTGCCACGAGTGGGCGGGCGGACGTACCGGCACCGGCTACGCCGCGCAGGGGAACATCCTCGTCTCCGGCGAGACCGTCGACGCGCTGGCGGAGAGCTTCGAGGGGTCGTCGGGCACGCTCGCCGAACGTCTGCTCGAGGCGCTTGCCGCGGCGCAGGCGGCCGGCGGCGACAAGCGCGGACAGCAGTCGGCGGCGCTGCTCGTCGTCGAGCGCGACGGCGGCTACGCCGGTCTTTCGGACACGCTCGTCGACCTGCGCGTGGACGATCACGAGGCGCCGATCGAGGAGCTGCGGCGTCTCCACGAGCTTCACCGGCAGCTCTTCGGCTCGACCCCTCGCGAGCAGTGGTTGCCGGTCGATGATGAGCTACGCGCCGAGCTCGGCGAGCATCTCGCCCGGCTCGGCTACGAGCGCCTGGAGGACTGGGCGGGCGCCGCGAACCTCGAGGAGCGCGTCGACGGCGACGCCGAGATCGACCCTGTCGTGCTGAACGAGCTGAGGAGGACACGGTGAGCGGATACGAGGTGGCGAGCCTGACCGGCGTCGAGTCGCTGCAAGGTCCAGGAACGCTCCGTTGGACGCCGCTGCGCAAGCACTTCGGGATCACCGCGTTCGGGATCAACGCCTACACCGCGACCGAAGCGGGTCAGGATGTCGTCGAGGAGCACAGCGAGGAGCGGCTCGGCCACGAGGAGCTCTACGTCGTCGTCGCCGGCCGCGCCACCTTCGTGCTGGACGGGGACGAGGTCGACGTGCCCGCCGGCTCGGCCGTCTTTCTGCGCGACCCGAAGGTCAAGCGCTACGCGCGCGCCGAAGAGCCGGGAACGACCGTGCTCGCGCTCGGCGGCAAGCCGGGGCAGCACGAGGTCTCGGCCTGGGAGTACTTCTTCTCTGCCTATCCGAAGGCCGACGCGGGCGACTACGGCGGTGCGCTCGCGGAGCTCGACGCGGGCCTCGCTCAGAAGCCCGAGCACCCGCCGCTCCTCTACCATCGCGCCTGCATCCTCACCCGCGAAGGTCGGCTCGAGGAGGCACGGCCACTGCTCGACCGGGCGCTCGAGCTCGACCCGGAGCTGCAGAAGTGGGCCGACGAGGACGAGGATCTCGCGCCGTTACGCGTCGCCGGGGAGCCGTAGCCCGGCCGCTCGCTCGCGCAGCGTCGCCGCGAACCAGTCGAACTCGGGCTTCGCCGCGACGAGGACGATCCCGTACGTCTCGCCGACGAACGACTCGACGAGCCCCTGCAGGCCGAGGGCGAGGGCGAACGACTTGTACGCCTGCTCGCCCCCGTAGGGGACGATGTCCTCCGGCTGCGCGCCCCCGGCGAGGACGTCGCCGTAGGTCGCCTTTGCCGGCGAGACGTCGACGACGATGGGATCGCCTTCGGGATTCGGCAGGCCGATCGCGATCGGGTTCGTGCCGACCAGGGGTTCTCCGCCGTCCGGGTGGGCGAGCCGGGCGGGCGACGTTGCGGTGAGCAGCGCGACGAGGCCGGCCTCGGCGAGCCAGCGAACCCAGTAGCCGAGGTGACCGCTCGGGAAGGCATCGGCCGCGACGACGCGCACCGGCCACGGTTGCGCCTCTGCCAGCTCGGCGCAGATCGCCGCGAGCACGAGGTAGCCGACGGTCCCGCGCGACTCCCAGTAGTCGAAGCCGGGGTAGCTCGCCGTCTTGACCGGCTCCGCGGTCGGGTCGAGTTCCTGCGTCGCGAGCCAGTCGATCCGCGCGAGCCCGTGGCCGAGCTTGCCGCGGGACTCCGCGTCGAGGAAGTGATCGGCGAGGGTGGCGGCGTCCTCGGCCGAGAATCCCAGCTCGTGCAGCCGCTCCTCAGGCAGCACGGCACGTTCTACGTCTCAACCATGCCGCCCAGGCCGCGGCGCCCGCGCCGAGCACGAGCGGGATTCCGAGGAGCGCTGGACTGAGCCGCCGCGCGGGCGGGTGGGCGAGATCGGTGAACCCGAGCACCGGCCAGTCGCGCTCCGCGGCGATCCGGCGCAGCTCTCGGTCGGGATTGACGACGACCGCGTTTCCGACCGCTTCGAGGAACGGCAGGTCGGTGTGGCTGTCGGAGTACGCGGTCGAGGCCGCCAGGTCGTAGCCTCGCTCGGCCGCAAGCTCGCGGATCGCGGCCGCCTTGCCCTCGCCGTGGCAGGCACGCAGCGAGCGACCCGTATAGACGCCGTCCTCGATCTCGCAGGTCGAGCCGACCGCACCGTCGAAACCGAGCTCGGTCGCGAGCTCCTCGACGATCTCCTGCAACGTTGCCGAGACGATGTAGACCGGCTCGCCTCGTTCGCGGTGGCCGGCCACGAGCACGAGCGCCTGCTCATAGACGAGCGGCTTGAGCGTCGGTTCCATCGCTCCTGCGACGAGCGCGCGCAGATCCTTGACGGCGAAGCCTCTCAGGATCATCAGGCCGTCCTCGGCCGCCTTCCGCACCGTCTCCGCGCTTGCCCCGCGCGCGGCGAAGAGGAGCTGCCACGCCGCGGCCTTGGCAAGCTGGCCGCGTCCGATCACGCCGTGCTCGCGGAACGCCCCGGCGAGCGCAAGAGCACTCGAGCGCTGCAGGAGCGTCCGGTCGAGGTCGAAAAAGGCGGCAGCCTGCATCGGTCGAGTGTACGGATGACGAGGCGATGCCTCGGTTCGCTCGAGGAACTCCAATCCCTAGGAGAGCAGCGTCAGCGGCCTGCGGATCGCCGCCGTCCGCGTCGCCGCGACGGTCTCGGCGAGCGCGACGAGAGCGCGCGACGACTCGGCGTCCGGCTCGGCCTCGACGACGGGGACGCCCACGTCGCCCGCCTCGCGCAGCGCCCGATCGAGCGGGATCGTCCCCAGCAACGGCACGCCGAGCTCGTCGGCGAGCCTGGCGCCGCCGCCCTCGCCGAACGCGTCGCCGCTCATGTTCTCGACGACGCCGAGCAGCTTCTGGCCCGTCTTCTGCGCCATCATCGCGGCGCGCGCCGCCACGGCTTGCGCGAGCGGCTGCGGCGTCGTCACGACCAGCACCTCGGCGCGGGGCAGCAGCTGGCCGAGCGAGATCGCTATGTCGCCGGTCCCGGGCGGCATGTCGATCACGACCGTGTCCAGCGCGCCCCAGTGGACGTCGGAGAGGAACTGCTCGAGCGCCCGGTGCAGCATCGGCCCGCGCCACATCACGGGCGCGTTCTCGTCGAGGAAGTTGCCGATCGAGATCAGCTTCAGGTTGCCGCGCACCGGCGGGATGATCATCTTGTCGACCACGATCGGCCGCTGGTGGACGCCGAGCATGTGCGGGATCGAATGGCCGTAGACATCGGCGTCGATCACGCCCACCTGCTGGCCGAGCCCGTCGAGTGCAGCGGCGAGATTGACGGTCAGCGACGACTTGCCGACGCCGCCCTTCCCGCTCGCGACCGCGATCACGCGGGTCGCTGGATCGAGCGAGATCGACTTCTCGGGCCGGCCGCCGCGGAGCTTCATCGTCAGCGCCGCCTTCTCGTCCGGGCTCATCACGTCGAAGCGGAGCTCGACGCGCCGCACGCCCAGGACACCGCCGACGTGCTCGGCGACCTGATCCTGGAACGAGTTGCGCAGCGGGCAGCCGGCGACCGTGAGCGCGATCGTGACCGAGACGTCGGCACCTTCGATCTCGACGCTGCGGACCATGTCGAGCTCGGTCACGGGCTGGCGCAGCTCGGGGTCGATCACGTGCTCGAGCGCGCGCAGGACGTCGTCGCGATCCACGGTCATAGGCGGAGCGTAGCGGCGGGCACCTAGCTCGACTGACTACACACCTAGCCGACGAGCCGGAAGACGATGAGGTTCCGCACCGGCTTGCGATGCGTCCGGGTCACGGTCAGCGCGCCTCTGGCGTTGTCGTAGAGGCCGGTGCCGCCGAGCACCGCCAGGTCGTAGAACTGCCGGTAGAGGAGCGAGCCGCCGACGACGATCTTCCCCTTCGGCAGGATGTACGTCCCGCGGCAGATGCGCGACCGGATGCTGTCCGCGAACGTGCAGACGAGCTCGCCGCGTCCGATCGTGGCGCGCGTCCCCCGTTCCAGCAACCTGACCCTGATCACCTCCATGTCACCGGGCGACGTGCCTCGGACGCCGACGTCGACGCGCGTCACCGCCAGCTCACGATCGGTGATCCTGATCCTCGCCGGTCCCGTTCCCGCCTCCGAGCGGCTCTGCCACGGGCCGACGGCGACGATGCCGACGATTGCTCCTGTCAACACCCAGCCGACTCTGCTGTTCATTCCCGCGCCTCCTTCGTCTGCGTTGCACTGGACTCTCCGTTCGTCCCCGGCAGCTCGAGCCAGAAGGTCGAGCCTGCGCCGAAGTCACTGTCGAAGCCGATGCTGCCACCGTGCGCCTCCACGATCTCACGTGAGACCGCGAGTCCGAGGCCGGTGCCGGTGATCCCGGTCGCCCCGGCGTCGCCACGGAAGAACTTGGTGAAGATGCGGCCCTGCTGATCCTCGGGGATGCCGCGGCCCTTATCGCGGACTGCGATCCGGACGCCGCCGTCGCTACGGGCGGCGACGAGCTCGACGACGCCGCCCTCGGGTGAGTACTTGATCGCGTTCGAGAGCAGGTTGCCGACGACCTGCGCCAGCCTGCCCGGGTCGCCCCGCACCGTCAGGGGCCGTTCCGCGAGCTGGACCGCCAGCCGGTGCTTCGGGCTCTGCGCGGCGTACAGCTGCGCCTGCTCGTCCAGCAGCAGCGCGAGATCGACCCTCTCGGTCGCCAAGTCGACGCCCTCGTGCTCGATCCGCTGGACGTCGAGGAAGTCCTCGAGCAGCGCCGCCAGACGCCGCGCCTGGGCATCGACGATGCCGAGGTAGTGCCGGCGCGCCGAAGAGTCGAACTCCCGCTTCAGCAGGAGCGCCGTGAAGCCGAGCACGCTTGCCAGCGGCGTCCGCAGCTCGTGCGAGACGATGCTGACGAGCTCGGTCTTCATCCGCTCGCTCTCGCGCAGCTCCTCGTTCTGCTGCTCCAGCTCCGCGTGACTCGCCTCGAGTCGTTCGGCCATCTCGTTGAACGCCCGCGTCAGCTCGCCGACCTCGCCGGAGCCCTGTGCCGGCAGCCGGAGCGAGAGCTCGCCGCCGGCCAGCCGGCCCGCAGCGTCCGCCACCGCCCGGATGGGACGCCCGATCGAGCGGGCGAGCACGATCCCGAAGAGGACGATCAGCGCCATCGAGGCTCCGACCGCGACGGCGCCGACGAGCACAGCGAGGTCGGTGCGTCGTTCCGCGTCGCGGGCGGCCTGCTTCGCGAGCTTGTCCTCGGCCGCGCGAAAGCGGAGGAAAAGCCGACGGATCCCGTCGGTCTGCACCTTTCCCTGCTGGGCGACTGCCGAGTCGTCCTGGGTGATGTCGGGTTCCTCGCGCAGGATCGGAATCAGCGGCCGCACGAAGTCGAAGACGTACTCCCTGATCCTGTTCTCCAGCGTCCGCGCGCGCCTGCTCTGAGGCGGATCGTCGCTGACGAGGGTCTCCAGCTCGGTCAGACGTACCGGCAGCTCATCGCTTGCGCTCCTGTAGGTCCCGAGCGTGCGGTCGAGGCCGGTGACCGTGAAGCTGAGGAAGCTCGACTCGACGTTCGACACGAGCTTCTCGAGCTGCAACGAGGCCGCCGTGACCTCCTGCGACCGCGCTTCGCGGTCGGTCGCCTCGCGCTGGGCGGAGACTGCGAGGTTGAGCGCAGTGAACGCAGCGCCGACGAGAAGCGCCAGTGCGGCGCTCGCAAGCCACATCCGGCGCGCGAGCGTCACGCCAGCAGCTCCTCGACCGCGTTGCTGAGGTCGTCGGGATCGAACGGCTTCGCGACGAACCGGTCTGCGCCGGCGATCTGTGCGTCGAGCTCGGCGTGACTCCACGCCGTGATCACGACGACGGGGATCGACAGCAGCTCCTCGTTCGCCCGCAGCTCTTGCAGAACCTCGATTCCGCTCAGCCCGGGCAGCATGACGTCGAGCACGATCAGGTCGGGCCGCTCCTCGCGGGCGAGCGCAAGTGCCTCAATTCCGTCGGCTGCTTCGATGAAGCGGTAGCCGTCGCCGAGCACCGCACGCACGAGCTCGCGCAGGCTCGCGTCGTCGTCGCAGACGAGAATCGTCGCGGCGCCGTCGGATGCGGGATGTTGTCCTCGTTCGTCCACCGTACGGGGAGGAGCGGTGCCTCGGTCGGTCTCAGTCTAGTCGCGCCCCCTCTGTCGAGTTCGGACTCGGGGCCTCCGCCCCTGCGCTACGCGGTCAGGGCCGCTTCGAGCGTCCGGCACAGATCGTCCGTTCCGGCCGCGACGACGCGGGAGCGCCCGATCAGGTCGAGCGGCGCCGCGCCGAACGGAGGATCCTCGAAGAGCTCGATCGCGAGCCCACACTCGCGCACGAGCAGCTGCGCGGCGGCGATGTCGACCGCACGCGCCGGCTTGAGCGAGCAGGCGGCGTCAACTCGGCCAGCGGCGAGATGGCAGAGCGAGAGCGCGAGCGAGCCCATGATCCGGAGCCGGTGCGCGCTGCCGACCATCTGCGCCGCCCGGTCTGCGACCTCTGCCGTCGTCGTCGCCTCGAACGAGAGGATCTCGATCGTGTCCTTCGGTTTCAGAGCTCCGAGACGGCTGCCGTTCAGGAACGCTCCGCGACCACGCTCGGCCGTCCATTCCTCGCCCGAGCCGAAGTCGTACACGTAGCCGAACACGACATCGGCCATCGTCGGCCCGTCGGCGACGGCGAGCGAGAGCGAGAAGAAGGGGATGTCGCGCTTCGCGTTCAGGGACCCGTCGATCGGATCGACCACGACGCGCCAGGGCTCGCCGCTGCCAAAGACGCGCTCGCCGAGCTCCTCCGAGACGAGCGTGAAGTGCTCGTCCAGCTGCTCGAGCCGGTGCACGACCGCCGTCTCCGCAGCCGCGTCGATCGCGGTCGTGTCGTCGCCACCCTCGCCGATCTGGAGCACGGGCTCGCGCTCGATGCGGGTCGGCAGCTCGATGAGCACGGCCTTGATGTCGCCGACAGCTTCGCGGCAGACGTCGAGCCACGGCTTCATCGACCCAGCCTCAAAGCGGATGGAAGAGCAGGCCGGAGATCAGCTTCGGGAAGAAGTACGTCGTTTTCTGCGGCAGCACCTCGCCACGGCGGGCGTGGATGAAGACGTCCTCGATCCGGGTCGGCTCGAGCAGGTACGCAACCGCCGCTTCGCCGTCGCGAACGCGGCGCTCGGCCTCCGCCGCGTCGGCGGTATACGAGATCCCGTCGTGACCGAGCGCGTCGACGAGCTGCACGGCGAGCATTCCCTCCGGGACGTCGACGCGCCTGCGGCCGCCACGGGTCACCTCGGTCACGACCATGGCCGCGGCGGTCTCCACGGCGCTGCCCTCGAGCCGTTTGGAGGTCGAGAACAGCCGGTGGGTGGGGAAGATCTCGAGTCCCGGATCCTCCGTCGAGACGAGCACGACGAGCATCTGAGCACTGGCAGGCGTCCCCTCCTCGGCTGCGAACGCGACCGCGGTCTCGTAGCGGTGATGCCCATCGGCGATCAGCAGCTGCTTGTCGTCGAAGGTGCGCACGAGCGCCGGGTCGTCGAGCCGCCAGAGCTTCGCGCCCTCGACCTCGAGGTCGGGCTCGTGGTCGGGGCGCTCGACCGGCGCCGCCCCGTCGTAGAGGAGGAAGATCGGCTCGAGCTGGACGCGCGTTGCGCGCAGCAGACGGAGGCGGCCCTCCTTCGGGCCTGCGTGGGTGCGCTCGTGCGGGAGCACCGTGCCGGTCTCGTACGGCTCGACCTTGAGCGAGGCGACGATCCCGAAGCGGGTGCGAGCGACGCCGTCGGGGCCGACGTAGTGCTGCTCGAGCGCCCAGATCGCAGGCGGCTCGTCGACGAGGATCCCGCCGGCACGCCACTCCTCGAGCTCGCGGGCGGCCTGCTCCTCCGAGTCGGGCAGCGTCAGCCGGACGACGTTGTGCGGGCTGCGAGCGCGCAGCTCCTGGCGCTGCTCCGCCGAGATGACGTCGTAGGGCGGGGCGACGAGCGTCGCGAGCGGGCCCGCCGCCGCCTCGTTGTAGCGCAGCGCGCGGAAGGGCTTGACCACGGCCATGGCGGGCAACGTACCAACAGGCTCGCGCCCTACACTCATCCCCATGAGCACGATCGCCGAGCTCGCCCCCGATCGAACCGTCGAAGGTGTCTACGCCGTCGCGCGCAAGCAGCGGCGAACGACGCGAAAGGGGGCGCCGTACCTCGCGCTCGAGCTGGTCGACTCGACGGGGCGGATCGAGGGGCGGATCTGGAACGACGTCGAGCTGCTCGACGGACGCTTCGCGGAGGGTGACGCCGTGCGGGTGCTCGGTCGGGTCGAGCGTTTCGACGACCGGCTGCAGCTGGAGATCCGCTCGGTCGAGGCGACCGATACCGACCCGGCCGGGCTGACACCGCAGCTGCGGCGGGACGCGGACGAGCTGGATGGCTTCCTCGAGTTCCTTGCGGGCGAGCTGTCGCATTCCGGGCTGGCGGCGGTCGTCGGCGGGTTCCTCGGGGACGCTGTGCTCCGGAAAGCGCTGCGCGAGCTGCCGGCAGCCGAGACCCACCACTCCTACGCGGGCGGCCTGCTCGAGCACACGGTCGGAGTGGCCACGCTCGCGCGCGAGACGGCGCAGCTGCACCCGCGGCTTCGCTCCGAGCTCCTGCTGGCAGCGGCGCTCCTCCACGACGTCGGGCGCGTGCGCGAGCTCGGACGGGGGCCGTCGTTCCGGCAAACCGACGAGGGTCGGCTGCTCGGCCACGTCCATCTCGGCCTGAGGACGGTCGAGGAGCGGGCGAGCGGGCTCGACGTGGCCGCGCGCGCCGAGCTCCTGCACGCGATCGCGTCGCACCACGATCGCAACGCCGCCCGCACGGCCGAGGCGGCGGTGCTCTACCACGCGAACCAGCTCGACGCCGTCGCGGCCACCAAACCCGTCGAGTGACCGCCATCGCACTGGCGCTCGGCGCGAGCCTCTCGTGGGGGCTCGGTGACTTTCTCGGCGGGCTGAAGTCGCGGACGCTGCACGTGCTCGCTGTGCTCGCGATCTCGCAGGCGGTGGGGTTCGGCGCCGTAGTCGTCTGGCTCGGGCTCTCGGGCGACGGCTTCCCCGGTTGGACGACGATGGCGCTCGCGGCGGCGGCCGGCGTCGGGGGCTGTTTCGGCCTCGCCGCGCTCTACCGCGGGATGGCCGTCGGCGCGATGGGGATCGTGGCGCCCGTGTCGGCGGTCTCCGCGGCGATTCCGTTCACGGTCGGCGTCGTCTCGGGAGAGAGGCCGGGTGTGCTCCAGGTGGCGGGCATCGCGCTCGCGCTCGCCGGTGTCGCGCTCGCCTCGCGCGAGCCGGTCGAACGCGGCGGCGGGCGTGCGGCAGGCGTGGGGCTCGCCCTCGTCGCTGCGCTCGGGTTCGGTCTGTACTTCGTCTTTCTCGACCGGGCGGCGGAGGAGAGCGTGCCGTGGGCCGTCGCGTCCGCGCGAGGTGTCTCGTCGGTGCTCGCTGTTGCGATCGCGGTGGTCGTCGGCGTCTCGTTGCGGCCGGGCAGGGCGCACCTGTTGCCGCTCCTCTTCGTCGGGCTCTGCGACGTCGGCGCGAACGTCCTCTTCGGGCTCGCCTCGACGCGCGGGTTCCTCAGTGTCGTCTCCGTGCTCTCCTCGCTCTACCCGGTCGTTACGGTCGCGCTGGCGGCGCTGCTGTTGCACGAGCGGATCGCCCGAGCACAACGGCTCGGCGTCGCGGGCGCCCTCGTCGGCGCTGCCCTGATCACCGCAGGCTGAGCGTGAGCCGAAGAACCAGGGACTGTCCCTGGTGATCGGCGTCACGCGCCGGCTACCGCCTTCGCAGGCGCGTCCGGAAGAAGTACTTTCGCGGTTGAGCTCGGAGCGCGAGGATGGTGCGATGTCCGAATGGCTGCGCGCGGGGCTGCGAAAAGTGGTGGCTGCGCGGGCGGTTCTGGAGTCGCTCGAAACCGAGCTCGTCGCCCAGGCGCGCCTGAACGGGTGCACGTGGGCCGAGCTCGCACGCGACCTCGAGCTGACTGCCGGGGGCGTGCGGCGCCGGCATCTCGAGATCGACCCCGCCTCCCGGCGACGCTCGCCGAAGCCGCCCACGATCGACGAGTACCACGCCGAGTTCGTCGCCGCGATGCGCGCTCAGGGAGTATTCCTCGAGTGTCCCTCGACGAGCACGTGATCGTGAGCGAGGCCCTGCGCGGAAACCCGCTCGGCGACCCGTACGAGCGCCCGCTCTGGGTCTACACGCCTCCGTCCTACGCCGGCGGCCCGACCGTATACGTGCTCCAGGGCTTCACCGGCCAGCTCGACATGTGGCGCAACCGCAATGCATTCCGGCCGACCTTCCTCGAGTTGCTTGACGACGCCGACGTCGATGCCCGCGTCGTTTTCGTCGACGCGTGGACGTCCGTCGGCGGCTCGCAGTTCGTCGACTCGAACGGGAGCGGCCGCTACCACACCTACTTTTGCGACGAGATCGTCCCGTTCGTCGACGAGCGCTACGACTCGAACGGACTCCGCGGCGTGGCAGGCAAGTCGAGCGGAGGCTACGGGGCCGCGATCACGGCGATGCTCCGTCCCGACCTCTTCCAGGCGTTCGCGAGCCACGCCGGCGGCGGTCTGTTCGAGGTCTCGATCAGGCCATTCTTCCGCCTTGCGGCGCGCCGGCTCCGCGACGCGTACGACGGTTCGATCGACCGCTTCCTCGACGAGCTTCGCACTGGCCCGGCGCCGCTCGCGCACGCGCACGACGTCCACATCCTGCTCCAGTGGGGCTTCGCCGCCGCGTACTCGGCGGACGACGACGGCACGATCCGCCTGCCCTACGACATCGCCACCGCGCAGGTGATCCCGGAGCTCTGGGACCGCTGGCTCGAGTGGGACTACCCGGCGCTGGTTCCCCGCCACGCCGACGCGCTCCGCGGCATGCGCGCGATCTACGTCGACGTCGGCACGCGCGACGAGTGGTACCTCGACCTTACCGCCGCCTGGCTGCGCCGCGAGTTGAGCGAACTCCCCGTCCGCGACCTCCACGTCGAGCTCTTCGACGCGACGCACCTCGCGATCGAGTACCGCTACCCGATCGGGCTGCGCTACCTCGCCGACCGCCTCCGCTAGATGTTGAAGCGAATGTTCAGGACGTCCCCGTCTCGAACCTCGTAGGTCTTCCCTTCCAGCCGCTGCGTCCCCCGCTTCGACGCCTCGGCGTGCGAGCCGGCCGCGAGCAGGTCCTCGGTCGAGATCGTCTCGCAGCGGATGAAGCCGCGCGCGATGTCGGAGTGGATCGACGCCGCAGCCTCGAGCGCTGTCTGACCGCGGCGCAGCGTCCATGCACGCGTCTCCTTGTCGCCTGCGGTGAAGAACGTGATCAGGTGGAGCGCGTCGCGCAGTCGTCGCACGACCTCGTCGAGAGCGGAGGGTCCGTCGCGGTACTCCGCCGCCTCGGCCTCGGACATCTCGGCGAGCTCGGCCTCCAGCTGCAGGTCGATCCCGTCCGACCCGTTCTCGACCGCGAGCAGCGGCTTCGTCGTCAGCGGCTCGAGCTCGGCGGGTAGCTCACCGGCGTAGTCGCGCAGCGTGTGCCCGGCATCCAGGTGCGCGAGCAGCGCACGCAGCTGCTCCACCTCCTTTCGCAGCGACGCATCACCCGACTTCGCCTGTTTCTCGACGCGTTCGAGCCGCCGCTCGACGTGGTCGCGGTCGGCGACGAGCAGCTCCAGCTCGAGCGTCTCCAGGTCGCCCGCAGGATCGGCGCCGGCGGAGAACCCATCCGCGACCGCGAGGATCGCGTCCATCTGGCGGAGCCCGCCGAGCAGCGCCGGCCCCGTCCCGGGCACGTCGACGACCCGGATCGTCGCAGGCGTGATCTTTCGCGCGCCGACGAGTGCCGCGAGCTGCTCGAGCCGGTCGTCCGCGATCGACGCCATGCCCACGTTCTCCTTGCCGAAGCCGGCACCGCCGGTCTTCGTCAGCGCCGTGAACAGCGTTGTCTTTCCTGCCCCAGGCAGCCCGACGATACCGACCTCGAGGCTCATGCTTCAGATCTTGTCGTCCGACGAGAGCTGCTTCTGCAGCGAGACGAGCGCCCGATGCTGCAGCGACTTGACCGCGCCCTCGGTCTTGCCAAGGATCGTCGCCGCTGCGGCGTTTGAGAAGTTGAAGACGAACTTGAGCGTCAAGACCTGCTGCTGCTCCTGTGAGAGCGAGTCGATCAGCTCCAGCATCGACTGGCGTCCGATCGACTGGAACGCCTCGTCCTCGGCCGAGCGCTCCGCTGAGTCGTGCGGCTCCGGGACGTCCTCCTCGGGCTGCCAGCGCCGGTTCGCGCGGAAGTGATCCATCGAGAGGTTGTGGGCGATCCGGAAGAGCCAGGCGGAGAAGGGTGCCGACTGGAAGCGAAACTTCCCGATCGACTCGAGCATCCGCATGAAGGTCTGCGTGGTCAGATCCTCGGCGTCGTGCCGGTTGCCGACAGTCATGTACAGGTAGCTGTAGATCCGGTCGAAATGGAGCAGGTACAGCTCCTCGAGCGCACTGCGGTCGCCCTGCTGCCCGCGCTCGACGAGCTCCCGGATCTCGGCCGCCGACGGGCTTCTCTGTTGCGTTTCGGTCACCGGAAGAAGAGGTGCCCCTAGATCCCGAAACCCACGCGCGACCCGCGTGCGTAGCGCTTCATGTAGACGAGGCGACCGAGCACGATCGTGTAGCGGCCGTCGCTCGCGTCGAGCATCAGCGAGCCGCTCTGCTCGGTCGCGAGAGCTCGCTCGAGCTCGTCGGCGCCCTTGACCGTCACGGTTGCGCCCATGATCTGGCCGCCGTCGAAGCACAGCTCGACGCGAACGGAATCGGGTTCAGTCAACGGACACCACCTCTGTGAGGACGCCGTGGAGGGCGTCGGGATGGACGAAGGCGACCTGAAGGCCGAAGAGGCCGCGGCGCGGCTCGGCGTCGATCAGCTCGGCGCCTGCCGCAGCGAGCCGGTCGAGCTCGGTGCGCACGTCTTCGACCTCGTAGGCGACGTGGTGCATTCCCGGCCCGCGGTTCGCCAGGAACCGGCCGACGGGCGTCTCGGCTCCGAGCGGCGCGAGCAGCTCGACCCGGCCGGCGCCGACCAGCACCGCAGCCGCCTCGACCCCCTGATCGTCGACCTGCGCCCGGTGCTCGACCTCGGCGCCGAAGAGGCGCTCGTAGGTGTTTACGGCCTCGTCCAGGTCGTGAACCGCCACACCGAGATGATGGATGCCGAGCAGACGCACGAGGGCGATGCTACCGCGGGCGCGGGCCGCAAAGCGGCCGCTTCAGGGATTTGCGCTCTGCGCGTCCGCCGTAGGCGGAGGCTCAGCATGCGACGGCAAAGCACGCACGGTGCCGACCGTCTCGGACGCCCGCGACTCGGGCTCGATCGTGCCGAGCAGCTCGTGCAGCTCGTCGCGGGTGAGCGTCTCGCGCTCGAGCAGCTGGACCGCGAGCCGGTCGAGCGAGACGCGATGCTTGATCAGCAGGCGCTGCGCCTCTTCGTAGGCGTGGTCGGTGAGGAGGGCCTGCTCGGAGTCGCGGAGCCGCTTCGTCTCCTCCGAGAGCGCGTAGTTGTCGGCGCGCATCGTCCGCGAGGGGGAGGCGTCGGACATGCCGTATTCGAAGACCATAGAGCGGGCGATCTCGGTCACTTTCTCGAGGTCGTTGGAGGCGCCGTTCGTGACGCGACCGAAGACGACCTGCTCCGCCGCTCGCCCGCCGAGCGCGATCTTCATCACGTCGATGAACTCTTCCTTCGTGTGCAGGTAACGCTCCTCCATCGGCAGGTAGTAGGCGTACCCGAGCGCGTCGCCGCGGGCCACGATCGTGACCTTCTGGATCGGGAGCAGGTCGCCCATCATGTAGGCGATCAGCGCGTGGCCGGCCTCGTGGTAGGCGAGGATCCGCTTCTCCTTCTCGGTCACGACGCGCCGCTGTTGCATGCCTGCGATCACCCGTTCCATCGCCCCGTCGAAGTCCTCCATCAGGATCGTCGTCCGCTCCTGGCGGCCGGCGAAGATGGCGGCCTCGTTGCAGAGGTTGGCGAGGTCGGCGCCTGTGAGCCCGGACGTCTGCCGTGCGACCACGGAGAGGTCGACCTCGGTCGCGAGCGGCTTGCCGCGCGTGTGTACCAGCAGGATCGCCTCGCGTCCGAGCAGGTCGGGCGGCGAGACCAGCACCTGCCGGTCGAAGCGGCCGGGCCGGAGCAGGGCGGAGTCGAGATCCTGGAGTCGGTTGGAGGCGCCCATGACGATCACCTGCGCGCTTTCGTCGAAGCCGTCGAGCTCGACGAGCAGCTGGTTCAGGGTCTGATCGTGCTCGCGGTTGAAGCCGCCGCCCGCTCGCGCCGTGCCGACCGCGTCGAGCTCGTCGATGAAGACGATCGCAGGCGCGTTCTTGCGTGCCTCTTCGAACAGCTTGCGGATGCGGGAGGCGCCGAGGCCGGCGAACATCTCGACGAAGGCGGAGGCGCTCTGCGAGTAGAACTTCGCGCCCGACTCCTTCGCGACCGCCTTCGCGAGCAGCGTCTTGCCGGTGCCGGGAGGGCCGTAGAGCAGGATGCCCTTCGGCACACGGGCGCCGAGGCGCTGGAACCGCTTCGGGTGGCGGAGGAAGTCGACGACCTCCTGCAGCTCGGCCTTCGCCTCCTCGACGCCGGCGACGTCGCTCCACGAGACCGAGGAGCTCGCGCTCGCCTCCAGCTTGGCCGGCTTGACGCGCGGCATGTACTGGAGCGTGCGCCAGAGCAGGTAGATGATCAGGCTGAAGAAGATCAGCGGCAGCCACGTCAGCGCGTAGTTACCAACCTGAACGAAGAAGTTCCCCACGTCCGGCATCACGCTCCTATCGGCAGCAACCTACAGAACCTGAAGTGTGCCGACGATGACGGCCTCGCGCGAGGAAACCTGAAGCTCGACGGCGGTGACTCGGGGGTGGCGAAGCCAGAGCTCTCGGACGGGATCCCCGTCGATCTCGCGGCCCGGGGTGAGGTCGTCCATCACGATCGTGCCTCCGGGAGCCAGCAGGCCGGCCAGCTCGGCGTGTTCCTTACCCTTGCCGCCGTCTGCGAAGAGGAGGTCGAACGGAGCCTCGACTGGGAGGACCTCGAGCCAGCCCCCGCGGAGCACGCGGGCGTTCTCGTCGTCCGCGAGCAGCCGGCCGACCGCCGCGGCACGCTCGTCGTCCGGCTCGACGGTGAGGAAGGTCGCGCCGGGATCGAGTGACGAGAGCAGCCATGCCGAGCCGACGCCGCAGCCGCTGCCGATCTCGGCGACGCGGGTCCGCCCCCGCTGTCCCGCGAGCACCTGGAGCAGCCGTCCCGTCTGCGCGCTGCACGAGCGCTCGAATCCGAGCTCCCGGCCCAGCGCGAGCGCCTTCTCAACGAGCGGTGGAACCACGTTCCTACACTACTGCCGTGTTGCCGCTGCCTCCTCACTGGGATCCGGACAGGGTCGGCGAGGTGTGGCGCGTCGACTATGCGGCCCGCTTCGAGGACGCCGTGCGGTGGCGGGCCGAGCACGCGTTACAGCCCGCGGCGGACGATCGCTTCCGGATCGCGCTCGTCGTCGTCGACATGCAGAACACATTCTGCACGCCTGGATTCGAGCTCTTCGTCGCCGGCCGCTCCGGCACGGGGGCGCTCGACGACTCGCGTCGCCTCTGCGAGTTCGTCTACTCGAACCTCGGCTCGCTGACTCTGATCGTGCCGACGCTCGACACCCATCAGGCGCTGCAGATCTTCCACCGCGTGCTGCTCGTCGACGACGAGGGTCGCGCGCCCGAACCGCTGACGCAGGTGACGGCGGCCGACGTCGAGGTCGGGCGCTGGCGGATCGATCCGCTTGCCGCCTCTGGACTCGGGCTCGATCCCCACTACGCCGAGCAGCACCTGCGCCACTACACCAGCACGCTCGAGGAGGGGGGCAAGTACAGCCTCACCGTCTGGCCCTTCCACGCCATGCTCGGCGGGATCGGCTACGCGCTCGTCGCCGCGGTCGAGGAGGCGCTCTTCTTCCACTCGATCGTCCGCCATGCGCGGCTCGACTTCCAGCCGAAGGGCGACAAACCGCTGACCGAGCACTACTCGATGTTCGGCCCGGAGGTCGAGTACGACCCCGAGGGCGAGCCGCTGGGGAAGCGCAACCAGCCGCTGATCGAGCGGCTGCTCCAGTACGACGCGGTCATGATCGCCGGCGAGGCGAAGAGCCACTGCGTCGCCTGGACGATCGCGGATCTGCTCGCCGACCCGAACGTGCAGGAGCGCGGCCTCGAGGAGAAGGTCTACCTGCTCGAGGACTGCACCTCGTCCGTCGTCGTCCCCGGCTCGGTCGACTACACCGACGAGGCCGACGGGCACTTCGCGGGCTTCGCCGGGTCCGGCGCGCACCTCGTCCGGTCGGATCAGCCCCTGGCCGAGTGGCCGGGAGTCGTGGGCGAAGCGCTGTCGATCTCCAGCTAGCGTGCGAATTGTACTACTGCGCAACGCGTAGTAGTATCGATCGCATGGATCGGAGCCAGCTTCTGCGCGGAACCCTCGACGCGGCCGTCCTCGCCGTCGTCGCCGAGCAGGACGGCTACGGCTACGACGTCCTGCGCCGCTTGCGGGCAGGGGGTCTGGCCGACGTCGGTGACGCCTCGGTCTACGGGACGCTGCGCCGCCTCTACAAGGGTGGTGCGCTCACCTCGTACGTGATGCCCTCGGACGAGGGGCCGCACCGGCGCTACTACGGGATCACCGATCGCGGTCGCGAGCAACTGGGCGACGCGCGCGAGACCTGGGCGGACTTCAACCGCACGCTCACGACCTTGCTCGAACATCGACTGGAGGTAACGGTGTGAACGGGACGACGCTCGAGCAGCCGGACGTGGCGGTGTACCTGGACGCCGTCCGCGCCAAGCTCGCCGACCTGCCCGCCGAGGAGCGCGACGACCTCGTCGCGGACGTCGGGGCCTCGCTGCTCGAGTCCGGCCAGCCGCCGGCGCTCTCGCCGCAGGAATTCGCGGCCGAGCTGCGCGAGGCGGCCGGCCTGTCCCTGTAGGCTCCCGCGGCGCCGCAGCCGTCGCCGCTCGACGCGTTGCGGACGTGGGTCTCCTCCGAGCGCGCGGCGTCCTGGCGCGCCGTGGCGCACGAGCTCGCGCCGATTTGGTGGGCGGCACGCGCCTAGGTCGCCGTTGCGTTGTTCTCGCTGGCGAGCACCGGCAGCATCGAGCCGCTCGGACGCGGGAGCTCTCAGACTGGGGCGATCGACACGAACGTGCTCATGTTGGCGCTCGCGGCCCCGGCCTCGATTTGGCTCGGCTGTCGGACGAGGCGGGGCTCGGAGACGCTGCGCCGCACCGTCACCGCCGCCAACGCGTTCCTCGTGCTGGCGCTCGTACCGGTCGTCCCGAACGCGCTGGACGGACTCCGCTCTGTCTCGTCCGTGTACGCGGTGCCGACGACGCCCGGGCTTGCGGTCGACGGCGTCCCGGTTCGGAACGTCTACCCGTACTCACGCGAGGGAAAGCTGCTCTTCGACGTGCTTCTCTACACCGACTCGGGCGCTCCGCTCGACCTCGCGACCGGGTCGGAGGACGTCGACAGGCGCGTGCTCGAGGCGGCGGACGGCACGGTCTTGTTCAACTCCTTCCCGATCCGGTATTTCGATCCCGGAACGCGTTCCGTCGCGCGCCCGGGGCTCGCGCCGCTCATCACGGTGCCGACCGTCACGACGCCGGAGCTGGAGCCTTAGCTGACGAGCTCGAGCCGCTCGTTCGGTCTGTAGCGCCGTCCGACCTTCGCCGAGGGTCGCCCGTCGGTCATCACGATGTCGGCGGTGAAGTCGTTCTGGCCGCGGATCAGCGACGAGCCGATCCCGTACGCGTCCACGGGCACGCCTTTCCGCTCGAACTCCTCGATCTTGTCGACCGTGAAGCCGCCGGAGGCGACGATCTTCACCCGCTCGAAGCCGTCAGCGTCGAGCGCGTCCCGCACCTTTCGGACGAGGCGCTCGTTGACGCCGCGAGGATCGAAGTCGCCCATCTCGTTCCAGAGGGAGCGGTCGACGAGCTGCCCGGACGTGTCGAGCCGGACGCCCCAGAGCCGCGGCCCGAGCGCCCGCGCGACGTCGAGCGCCGTCCCGACCGAGTCGTTCTCGAAGTCGACGAGGACGACGATGTTCATGTCCTCGCTCGCCCACTCGGCGAACTTCGTCGCCGCGAGGACGGTGTTGCCGCCGTAGGAGGCGATCAGCGCGTGCGGGACGGTGCCGACGCCGCGGCCACCCCACCACGACGCCTGCGCGTCCGAGGTGACGCCGATCTCGGCGCCGATCATCGCCCCCGCGACGTAGGCCGCGTACCCGTCGCCGGTCTGGACGCGGTGGTGGTCGTGGCGCGCCGGCATGAAGATGATCGGCTTGCCGTTCGCGGCCTCGACCACTCGGGCGGTGTTCGTCGTGATCAGCGTCCGGCGGGTCAGGACGCCGAGATAGACGGTCTCGAGATGCGCAAAGAGGGTGTAGTCCCCTTCGATCGTCATCGCCGTCTCCCACGGCTCGACCCGATCGCCGTCGTGGAGCGCGTGGACGGTGAGGGCGTCCCAGTCGTCCGAGCAGAGCTTGAGGATCGCGATCGCCTCGTCGACGCCGCCGAGCATCGCCAGGTTGCGCTGGAAGACCTGCATCACGACGCGCGGATGGCGGCCGTCCTGGAGGAGCGTCTCGCGCGTGTGATTGAAGTACGCGTCGGTGTAGTAGCCCTCCCGCATCTTCTCGACGGGGAGGTCGAAGATCTCGGGCGGTAAGCGCCGCGGCTTAGCTTCCTGCTCGGTCGCCATGCTCCAGCTCCAGACAGGCGCCGAGCGCGGCCTCGGCGACCTCCAGCTGCTCCGGCGAGGGCTCGGCGGTGGCGAGCCGATGCTGCAGCTCGTGACCCGGCCGCGCGAGCATCTTTGCCAGCGGGTGGCGCGGATGCTTCGTCATCCAGGCGAACACCTCGACGGCGACGCCGACGGCTCCGACCGAGCTCGCCGTCCTCGCCGGGCCGCGCAGGCGAGCCGGCGCGCGCGAGGCGAGGACGTTGCCGACCGCGGAGGCGGCGAGCAGCGGGCCGATCAGATGCGAGCCGCAGCGCTCGTGCTCCTTCGCGCGCTTTTCACCGTGCTCGTACGTCCCGATCGAGACGTGCTCGGCGCCGTGGTACGCGGCGAGCTCGCCGCCACGCAGCGCCAGCACAGCCGGCACGAGCGAGAGCGCTCCGGAGAGCAGCTCGCGCGCAGCCTCGCCGAGCTTCGGAGAACGGCGGACGGCCTGGACCGTGATCGCGCTCGCGAGCGTGGCTGCGAGCACGGACGGGCGCTCGAAGGGCAGCCGCGCCTGCGGCAGCTTCCGGCGCAGCTCGGGGATGATCGCGAACGACTCCGCGATCCGCAGCGGGCCGCGTAGGAACGGCTGCTGGATTCCCGGCGCGAACAACCGCTTGCTCGCCGACGCCACCTCGATCTCGCCGTCGTCGGTTCGGATCGCGCACGCCCAGGAGGTGGGTCCGTGGACGAGCACGCCGTTCGAGAGCGCCATCCCGCCGAGACGAATCTTCTTGCTCATGCGGGCAGCGTAGCCTCGGCGGAGCGTCTCAATGCGGCCTGGAGCCGATCCGCCGCTGGGCCGCGCGCGATCGTCGCCTCGTCCAGCTCGGTCACGGGCATCACCTCGCGCACCGAGGAGGACGTGAACGCCTCGTCGGCCGCGAGCAGCTCGGCTAGGCCGTAATGCCCCTCCTCGACCGCGTAGCCGGCGCCGCCTGCGAGCTCGAGCACCGTGGCGCGCGTGACGCCCGCGAGGATCCCGAGGTCGAGCGAAGGCGTGTAGAGGGTGCGGTCGTGCCGCCACCAGACGTTCGTGGTCGGCCCTTCAAGCACCGTCCCCTCCCGGTCGACGAAGACGGCGTCGTCGGCGCCGCGCCGCTTGGCCTCGTCCTCCGCGGCCATGTTGACCGCGTAGCTCGTCGACTTGACGCCTGGCAGCAGCCACGGCTCCTCGGCCCGCACGCCCCGGAGCGAGATCAGGCGCTGCCCGCGCGCCCGCAGCCCGTCGTAGTGGTTGCCCAGCTCGCTGACGAGGGCGAGCGCGACCGGCGTCGGCGTCCAGTAGAGGCGGAGGACGGCGTCGGGGGTCGCGGCGGCGTCGAGCGCCTGGCGGGCGAGCTCCTCCAGCTCGAGCCGGTTCACCTCGGGTAGCCCGATCCGTTCGGCCGAGCCGGCGAGGCGCTCGAGGTGCTCCGCGAGCTTGAATGGCCTTCCGTCATAGACGCGGATCGTCTCGAAGGCGGCGCGGCCGCGCAGAAGCGCCTCGTCGTCGGCGCGGAGCACCGGCTCGGCGGGGTCGACGACGCCCCGTCCTCCGACCGCCACGGCGAGCAGATTCACCGCGACGCCACCTCCACGGGCGCGCCGATCGCCGTGAGCAGGGGCCGGGCCTTCGTCCACGACTCCTCGATCTCCGCCTCCGGCTCCGAGTCCCAGACGATACCGCCGCCGACCCAGAGGTGAATCCGGCCGCCGGCGATCGCGAACGTCCGGATCGTCAGCGCCAGGTCGAGGTCGCCGTTGCCGCGGACGACGCCGAGCGCGCCCATCGAGGCGCCGCGGCCGACCGGCTCCAGCGCCGCGATCAGGTCGAGGGCGGCGATCTTCGGGGCGCCTGTGACCGAGCCGCCGGGGAACGTGGCGGCGAGCAGCTCCGCCAGCCCAACCTGCTCGCGCAGCGTCCCTTCGACCGTCGAGACGAGGTGCGTGACACCCGCGAGCTCCCGCTCGGCCATCAGCTCCGGCCACCGCACCGAGCCGGGCTCGCAGACACGGGAGAGATCGTTGCGCTCGAGGTCGACGATCATCACGTGTTCCGCCGCGTCCTTCTCGCCCTCGACGTGCTCGCCGAGCGGCCGCGTCCCCTTGATCGGCGACGTCCAGACCCGCCGGTCGCGGCGGGCGAGGAACAGCTCCGGCGAGGCGGAGACGATCGCCCAGCCCTCGCCGGTCTGCACCCGCGGCCCGAAGGCGGCGAGGCTTGGAGCCAGCATGGCCGCGTCACCGTCGAGATCCGCGGTCAGATGCTGGACGAGATTGACCTGGTAGACGTCGCCGCGGCCGATCGCCTCGCGCACGGACTCGACCGCTCCGGCGTAGTCTGAATCGGCCCACGACCGCTGCCACAAGCCGATCGTGGGGAGCTTGTGTTTCTGAAACACACGCTCCGGTCCGCGCACCCGCACCGCGGCTAGCGGCAGACGGCACGGCTCGGGTGGTGCCGGCGCGCTCGTCCGTCGCAGCGGCGCCGAGAGCCCGTAGCCGAGGTAGAGCTCCGCCTCCAGCTCCTCACCGCCGGGCGCGAAGAAGCCGCGCTCGCGCAGGTACGCCTCGATCTGCTCGAACGCGTCGTCGGGCGAGCGCAGTTCGAGCATGCCTACGAGAGTGAGCGGGCGGCGGCGCGGAGGAACTCGACGCCGAGGCCGAGGTCATCGACGTGCGTCCGCTCGTCGGCGGAGTGCATCAGCCGTGCCGCCAGCTCCGCGCTCATCGTCCGCATCGGGAAGAAGCCGTACGCGACGGTGCCGAACGCCTCCCGCAGCCAGTGGGAGTCGGTGAAGCCGGAGCAGCAGAGCGGGGCCAGCTTCGCGCCCGGCTCCGTCGCCTCGACCCAGTCGGCGATCGTCTGCCAGAGCGGCGTGTCGAGCGGCGAGCGCGTCCCGCCGAAGCGCTCGATCGTCTCCAGCTCGTAGTGGTCGCCGGCGCCGAGGATCGAGCGGACGATCGGGTCGACCTCATCGGGGGTCTGGCCCGGCAGCAGCCGCCGGTCGACCGTGAGCTCGACCGTGCCGGGGATCACGTTCCGTCGCTCCGACGCCTGGATCATCGTCGGCGACAGGGTGAAGGAGAGGAGCGGCTCGATCGTCTCGACGGCGAGCCGGTCGACCTCTGCGAGCCGGGCGAGCACCTCGCCAGGAGGCGGCTGCTCGCCGAGCACGGCGTCGAGGAAGCCGGCGACCTCAGGCCCGATCGACGGCTGCGGCCGGTAGGCGGCGAGCTTCTCGATCAGCGGCGCCGCCTTGACGAGCGCGTTGTCGGCGATCCCGGGCATCGACGCGTGGCCGCTGCGGCCGTGCACCGTCAGCCGGAACGGCGAGCTCATCTTCTCGGCGGCCGCGCAGAGATAGAAGGCGCGCCCGCCGAGCTCGACCCGATCGCCGCCGCCCTCGTTGAGGGCGTAGTCGACGCGCACCGCGTCGGGATGGTGCTCGCAGAGCCACTGCAGGCCGTAGTTGTCGCCGACCTCCTCGTCGGCGGCGGCGACGAAGACGAGATCTCCGGGCGGCGTGAACCCATCGCGCGCGAGCGAGGCGATCGCGACCGCGCTCGCCGCGACCTGGTTCTTCATGTCGAGCGCGCCGCGCCCCCAGACGTGGTCGT
>JBDSOJ010000244.1:0-39527 GCA_039914895.1 Gaiellaceae bacterium | reverse complement strand
GGCGCTCGACGCCGAAGCCGCCGGCTGACCGCCGCTATACTTGCCGACCACGCGGATGTAGCTCAGTTGGCTAGAGCGTCTGCTTGCCATGCAGAAGGTCGTGGGTTCGAGTCCCATCATCCGCTCTCTCAGAAGCCCCGCTAAGGCAGGTTTTTTGTTTGCCTTGGGGCGTCCACGCCAAGTTGCACGGCGAGATAGTCAGCTTTTAGTCAGCCTTCGGCATCTCTTCCGGCCCGTGCGCTTCGTCCGTACTAGCGCCTCAGTCTTCGAAGTTCCGCAGCTTCCTATCGGGCACATCTTCGGCCGGCGCGACGGATCGTCCCGCCGATCGTGCGCGAGCTCGGGGGGTCGTGGGAAGATGTTGAAATCGGCAGCGACGCTGGAGGCTGATCATGGAATGGAGTTACATCTGGCTCCCGAAGTCAATCGACGCTCCGCCGGGCCTCTTGTACGCGGACGCTCCCGACGAATGGAAGCGCTACCGCTACAAGCTGGCTGAGCGCATGATCGTCATGCAGCCGCAGAACAGCGGATCCCACGCGATTCCGAGCGGCGACAATAAAGCCCTCTGCATGACTGGGCCTTGGACCAACGCTGAGAGTCTGACCGAGGGGACGCCGGAAGAGGTGGCGCCGAGGGTCACCTGCAAGTTCTGTCAGGCGCGGCTAGTCCACGCGGGGGTTATGGATCCCAACGCAGCGCAAGCGTATGCGAGGTGCTACGGGACAAATGCTGGCGGGGATTCTAAGGCTTAGCTGTTTGGGCGACATGCACGCGGCCACCGCCTCATCTCCTTCAGGGTGAACCGCTCGAGCCAGTAGTCCCGGTCTGCTTGCGTCGGCGGCTTGGGCGGGGTGACGGCAGTCGTGCGCAGATGGAGGTCGAGCTAGTGAACGACGGGCCTGTGACCTCGCAGCCGCTCCCTCTCCGCGGTACCAGAGCACGAGCGAGTAGAAAGCCTCCGCTTCCGCGGCAGCAACACGATCGCCCCGGGCGACGAAGGCATCCCGGGCGGCGACCACGAGCTCGGTCTCGAGATCTCCCTCGTACCAGGCGGCCCGCGCGAGCCGCAGCTGAAGCCACGGCACTGTCGGATCTCCCTCGGGCGTCAGCGCGAGCGCGGCCTGTGTATGGCTGCGGGCCGCGATCCAGGCATGGAGCGCCTGAGCACGCTCGGAGGCGGCCGTCAGCGCCGCGCGTGCCGGACCGCGGATCGCGTCTGCGTCGATCCCCGCCGCCTCGGCGAAGGCAAGTGCTTCTCGGTAGTGATGGGCGAGCATCTCGGCGCGGTCGTCACTGCGATCCGGTGCAAGCGACTCGATCCACTCAGCCGCACGCCGGTGCTTCTCCGCGCGACGAGCGGGATCTGGCCGTAGGCGACATCGCGCACGAGCAGGTGCAAAAAGGCGTACTGCGTCTCACCGGCGACGACCGGCGGTCGCGACGGATGAACTCCTTCCGCTCGAGCGTATGCAGCGGTTCCTCGAGCTCGCGGGCGATACGACTGCCGATACCCACGAGCGCCGCGCGCCAGAACACCTTGCCGACGACGGCCGCGTTCTGCAGCAGCTCCTTTTCCTCCGCGGAGAGCGCATCGAGCCGTGCCGCGATCATCCCCTGCACGGTCTCGGGCAGCGGCAGGTCACCACGCTGCTCGAGCTGCCAGCCGCCCGGCCCGCGCACGAGCAGCTGCCGCTCCTGGAGCATCCGCACGTATTGCTCGGCGTAGAGCGGGTTGCCCTCGGCCCGGCTCAGCACCTCTGACTGCACCTCGGCCGGCAAGAGGATCTGCTCGAGCAGGGAGCCGAGCAGCTGCGCCGTCTCCTCGTGCGAGAGCGAGGCGAGCGAGACCGTCGAGGCATTCCGCTTGCCGCCGCCCCATCCGGGCCGCCTCCCGAGTAGCTCCGGTCGCGCGGTGACGACGATCAGCAGCGGCACCGCAGTCGCGCGATCGGCGAGGTTGTCGACGAAGTCGAGGAGGCCCTCGTCAGCCCAGTGCGCGTCCTCGAAGACGAGCACCAGCGGACGCCGCTCGGCAAGCGCTTCGAACAGGCGGCGCCAGACGGCGAAAGCCTCGTCGCGGCGATCCCTCGTCGCGTCGCTATCGACGAACGCACCGACGAGCGGTCGCAGGTGCCGCTCGATCCACGGACGCTCGTCGTCTTCGTCAAACAACTCGGCAAGCATCTCCTGGAGCTTGCGCTCGACGGTCTCCGCGGGATTTGTTTCGAGGATGCCGGCCTGCGCCTTGACGATCTCGCCCAGCGCCCAGAAGCTCTGCGTCTCGCCGTACGGGAGCGAGCGCCCCTGGCGCCGTCAGAAGATCTCCGGATCGGCGTCGATCACCCGGGAGAACTCCGAGACAAGACGGCTCTTGCCGATCCCGGGTACGCCGACCAGCGTCACGAGCTGCACAGTCTGCTCAGTGCGGCAGCGCGAGAACGCATCCGTGAGGAACCCGAGCTCGCGATCGCGACCGACCAGTGATGACGCCGCGCGCTGGTCGACGTCGACGCCCAGGCGCGAACATGCGCCGAGGACTTCCCACACGGGAATCGGCTGTGCCTTTCCCTTCGCGATCACCGGCTCGGCTTCGCGGTAGTCGATCATGTGACTCGTCGCCCGGTAGGTCGCCTCGCCGACCAGGATGCCGTCAACCGGCGCGGCGGTCTGCAGACGCGCGGTGGTGTTGACGACGTCGCCGGAAGCGATTCCCTCGCCGGTCGACGTGCGCGCCTGGAGCGCAACGAGCGCCTCGCCGCTGTTGACGGCCGTGCGGATCTGGAGCTCGAGCGCCAAGTTCTGTTCGTTCAGCTCGCGGATCGCCTCCCGAATCGCGAGCGCCGTGCGGACCGCGCGCTCCGGATCGTCTTCGTGCGCGATCGGCGCGCCGAACACCGCCATCACCGCGTCGCCTATGAACTTCTCGACGGTGCCGCCCCGCTGCTCGATCTGCTCGCGCAGGCGGGCGTAGTACGGCGCAAGCGTCGCGCGAACGTCTTCGGGGTCGAGTCGCTCCGAGCGGCTCGTGAAGCCGACGAGGTCGGTGAACAGGATCGTCACGAACTTCCGTTCCTCCTGCTCCTGCCCGGTCTTGGCGAGCAGAGAGGTCCCGCACATGCCACACAGCCGGAAGCCATCCGGGTTCTCCTGGCCGCAAGCAGGGCAAACCATCATGGATCAACGCTATCGCGGTCCGACGTGGCATTCCAGACACTGCCGCCGAACCTGGCTCGAGACGACCCATCCCGACGCCGAAACCGCGACCGTAACGCTCGAACGGGCGCTCCATGAGGGTACGCGCTGTGATCGCTACCGCACCGTCGCGAGAGGCGCGATTCCGTCTAGGCGGGTGCCGGAACAGAAGGCTACTTGAAGCGAAAGTTGAGCTTCTGACTCGTGCCGTCCCTGAACTTGAGCGTGAGCTGTCGGCACGTCCCGGCCCACGCCGAGCTCGTGGCGAAGCCCCACTCGTACCGGTTGTTCGCAAGGTCGTAGCGGAGGCCAGCCGCGGTCGTCTGCGTCACGTTGAACGTCGACGCCGAAGGGCACGTAATCCGCACTGACGACGGTGAGCCGGGCACAAAGATCCCCAGCCCGAGCGTCTTGTTGGCAGTGACGCCAAAGTAATCGAGCAGATCGAACCGGACGGGTACCGTCCGGCCTATCTGGACGACGTTCAGCACCGGCTGGTTCTGCGGATAGAAAAATCCCTTGAACGTGAAGCGGACGCCATAGTCGCGTATGACAGAGGGAGCCATGTTCCCCACATTGTCGCTCGCAGAGACGCCGAATGTCTTCGCGCCACCGCTCGACGTCGAGAGGTTGGAGTCGTTCGCGGCGGTGCCCGCACACGTGCGCACCCCGGAGCCTCCGTCGGTGCACAAATAGCTCGCCGGCGCCGGCTGGTTGAGGAGATAGACCGCACCCTCAGGCGGAGCGGTGACGGTGATCGACGGCGCCTTCCTGTCGATCTTGTTTCCGCCGATCGGCCCGGCCGTCATGCACCGAGCGACGCCGTCGCAGACAATGCGATTGTTCGTCGGGGCGGCCGCCGTCTCGGCCCCGACGGAGACGGCCGTGACGAGCGTGAACGAGGCGTCGCCGGTAGACGCGAGTCCGGCGCCGCCGTCCGTCGCCGCACAGCCGATCGTGACATTCACCGGGTGCCAGATCCCGTCCGGCGAGCCGCACGTCACGCCGGGTGCTTTCTTGTCTACTCTGTTGCCGCCGATCGGCGCGGCGGTGGCGCAGTTGCCGGCGACGTCGCAGACGTCTCGCGTTCCCGTGATGGCATCCGCCGTCTCCATTCCGTCCGGGACGCCCGTCGAGAGCGAGAAGCTCGCATCCGCTGGGTCGCGGAGGCCGGAGATGTCGTCGCTCGCGGTGCACGCGATCGAGACGTCGTCCGTGTGCCAATTGCCGTCCGCGGATCCACACGAGACCGTCGGCGGGTCGACATCGAGCGGCGGAGACTCGTCCGGGACGAGGGCGAGCGTGTGGGCATACACCTGTGTGAGGAAGACGCGCCCCAAGGCCGGATCAGCTGCGATCCCATAGGGCCCTCCCGGCACTGGGACGTTCGCCACCGCGTCCCCGCTCCGGGTGTCGACGATCGTCAGGAAGCTCTGCTGTGTGTGGGGCACGTAGAGGCGGTTGGTGGCCGGGACGACCGCGAGGTTGCGCGGGCCCGTACCCGCGGGTATCGACCCGATGTTGGAGTTCGTCAGCCCGTCGAGGATCGAGATCGTGTTGCTGCCGTAGTTGGCCACGTAGATCCGGTTCGCTTTAGAATCGACCGCGACTCCCGCGGGGTACAGGCCGACGGGAATCTCGGCGGCGACCGTTCGTGAGGCGCCGTCGATCACCGCGATCTTGCTGTTGTTGCCCTCGGCCACGTAGACGCGGTTCCGCGCCGAATCGACCGCGACCCCGTCGGGCTGCGTGTTGAAGCCGAGCTCGACCGTGCCGACGACCTCGTTCGAGCTGCCGTCGATGACGCTGACGGTGTAGCCCGTCACGTTCGCGACGTACACGAGGTTTCGCCGCTCGTCGACGGCCAGGGCGACGGGCTGGTTGCATCGGCAGGCGTTCGAGCTTGGACTGGTGATGCGGATCGTCGCGAGGATCTCGTTCGTCGCCCCGTCGATCACGCTGACCGAGTCGGCGTACCGGTTGGCGACGTAGACGCGGTTCGTGCTCTCGTTCACGGCCACGTCGTACGGGCTCGCCCCGAGCGCGATTGTGTTTAGCAGGGCGCCGTCCGTCGCGTCGACGACCGAGAGCGTGGCTTCGTTGAAATGCACCGCGTAGATCCGTTGCGTCGCGGCGTTCAGCTCGACTTCCGTTGGCTGTGGCGGGAGAGCCGTGATCGTGGTGGCGGTCGGCGCGCACGCGTGCCCGAGATCCGACCACGGCGCGAGCGACGCGAGCACGGGATCCGCGGCGCCGACGTCGTAATTGTCGAGTGTCGAACCGTCCTTCCGCCAGTTCCACACGAGTACGCCTGCGATGCCCACCCCGAACTGCGCGCAGAGCTTCGCCTCGAGGGCGTTCGCACGATCGCGGAGGGAACCGCCTACGTCACTCGGTCTGATCCCGAGCTCGCCCACCACCAGGGGCTTTTGGAGCGCGTTGCATTGGTCGAGCCGGCGCTGCAGGCCGTTCCACTGGTCGCCGGGGATCGGCGCGTCGTACTGGTAGTCGTGGTACTCGCAGAGGTCGAGCGTCGGCACGCTCATGACGTCCTGGTAGTCGTCCCCCTGCGCGCCGCACTGGCCGCTGCCGATCGTCCCCAGGCTGACGAGGTGGTTTGGGTCGGCTGACTTGATCACGCCGGAGACGTCGGCGGCGAACGACTTCAGGATCGCAGTCGCGTTTGAGCTGCAACTCGTCGCGTCGACGGCCGGCTTCACCTCGGGCTCGTTGACGAGCTGCCAGGCGAGGATCGTGGGATCGTTTTGGTAGCGCGCGGCGATCTCGCCAACCCAGTCGCGGTACGAGACCGTGCCGCCCGGGTCGGGCTGCTTGTAGCCGTCGGTGTACCACGCGTCCTTCTTGTAGCCGGCGGCCGGCTCGCAGTCTGCCCACTGGTTCGCAAGCGTCGCGACGACCTTGACGCCGTTGGCGCGCGCCACGGCCAGCGTGTGGTCGAAGGCCGACCAGTCGCGCGCTCCGTTGGTGGTCGCGAGGAACTGGAAGAACCAGGCACGGATCGCGTTCTTGCCCGGCCCGATCGCCGTCAGCGAGTCGTCCAGCGTCGAGCCGTGCGCCATGTCGTACCAGCAGTTGTCGGCACTGTTGGCGTTGTAGACGTTCAGCCCGGCGAACCGGTAGGGCTGCACGTCGAGGACGAGCTGCGCGCCTTCACGCGTGACGAATCCGGTGAGCGCGCCGGCTGCCGCCGCCGACGGCTTCGAGGATGCCTCGGCTGCGAGGAGCGGGACGAGCAGGATCACCGCGCACGCGATCGCTGTCTTCAGCGGGATCACAGGCACCGAAGTGCTCGCACAACAACAACCTTCCTCCGAGCTGACTACCTCGGCAACGAGCCGAGCATTTCACTCCATGCCTCACATGTCAACCGACCCCGTCAGACCAGTAGCGGCAGCCGGCGTCAGTAGCGTCCCGCTGGTGGTGTACGCCCCGGTTGAGGTTGTCTTTCGCGGATGAGCGGTCTCGCAGAGACCGTCAAGCTCGCCTCGGAGGCCGTTAAGGCCCGCCTCTGCCAGTGCGACGTCCCTGGGGGCGTCTTGGCCGCGAGGAGCCTTTATGTCTGCCTGACAAAAAGTGGGGCCAGCTCGAGAGCCGTCCAGGAAACAGTGGCTACTGTGGCCGCGTGGTGCTGAATCACATCCGACGAGGCTCCGGCCGGCCACTGCTCCTCGTGCACGGTCTGGGGTCTAATCTCGGGACGTGGTCGACGATCATCGAGCCGCTCTCCGCGCAGCGTGAGGTGATCGCGCTCGACTTGCCCGGTTTTGGTGCGTCTCCGCCGCTTACGGGGAGGCCGACGATCGCGGCGTTTAGCCCGCCCTTGCAGAATTCCAGTCTGTGCATAACCTTGAGGGCGCCGATGTCGTTGGTAGCTCGATGGGCGCGCGCATCGTGCTCGAGCTCGCCCGTCGCGGCGCCACCGGATCGACGGTCTCGCTCGACCCAGGCGGCTTCTGGAGCCCCCACCATGTGCGTATTTCCAGCGCGTCGCTGGCCGTCTCGGTCCGGCTCGTTCGCTTTCTGAGGCCTGCGCTCAGGACGTTGATGCGTAGCGCGGCCGGACGAACGGCGCTTCTCGCGCAGTTCTCCGCCCGCCCGTGGGCGGTGCCTGCGAGCGCCGCGACCGCCGAGCTCCAGAGCCTCGCGACAGCGAAGCACTTCGATCGCGTTCTGCGCGAGCTCGTCGAAGGCCCGACGCAGGCACGCGCGGATTCGACGCCGGGGACGATCACGATTGGCTGGGGCCGGCAGGACCGAGTCTGCTTTCCGTCGCAGGCGAAACTCGCCCAGGAGCGGTTCCCGCAGGCGAAACTCCACTGGTTCGAGCGGTGCGGGCACTTTCCGCACTGGGACGTCCCTGCAAAGACTGTGAACCTGATCCTCTCGTCGACTGGCCGTTGACTTTAAAGCACTGGCTCGCCCGTCTCGCCGGCACGCCGACGCCGGGTCACGCTCGAGGCGTACGAGCGCGACGGCCGCGACGTGACCGAAACCGGCTAGTCAGGTTTCTAGTCAGGTTTGGCCGTCGGCTGCTGGCGTCCGGTGACGCCACGGCTGTGCGGCCTTCGGCTTGAACAGGCGGGTTGGCCGCTCCTGTCGGCTGCTGTCACCGGGCAGGTTGTCCTTGCCATGCAGAAGGTCGTGGGTTCGAGTCCCATCATCCGCTCCTCGTAAAACCCCCGCTAGAGCGGGGTTTTGTCGTCTCAGGAGAAAACGCCTGCGGCTCTGTGGTCACAAAATGGTCACACTCATTGGTATTTTTCGGTTGACCTCGTTTGCGCGAGGCGAGGCGGCCGCATCCCAGAACCCGAAGCCGAGGCCGCAATGCTGAGCACGGCCATCTCGGCAATCTCAGAGCCGCAACCTAGAAGCGAAGCGGGCTTGCTAGCGAACATCGGCGCTTGGCCCCACGGCCCAAGCCTCGACCCGAGCAGCTTCGAGCTGGCTACTCGGCATTCAGCTTCGCATCAAGGTAAGTCAACAGCGTCCGACCTGCGTTCACGACAAGCTGAGCTTCATCGCGTCCGAGAAGATCCTTGTTCGGGTGCGCGACGCTCGCCTTGTTTCGCACCGGGTTAAGGGCGTCGAGGATGCTGGCCGAGGCGTTCAGGATCTTCGTGATGTCGTCAGCGCGAGTACCGAGGTTCTGAAGGGCCGAGTGCTCGCGCCGGATCTTCTTGAGGAGCGCGGTCGTCGAGTCATCCCGGTCGTACTCGATGCCTGCCTCGTCGCAGAGGTAGCGGAGATGGCCGTGGAGTGTCGTGTGCACCCGGTCGACGGCGCTCGTCGGGCCGCCCTTCGCCAGCAGTGAATCGACGTCGTCAATCGCGCGCCGAACCACCTCCGTAGTGGCAGCCGGTGGGTCGCCGGCGACCATCCCGCCCCGCTCGAGACGATCGGCGAGCGCAACGTACTCGTCGTGCATTGCCTGGGTCTGCAGCCCAGAGCCACCGGCGGGGTACTTCTCGAGGATGCCGCGGACGATCTTCGCCTGCTCGTGCGGCGAGCACGTCGAGAGGATCTCGATGAACCGCTCTCGCGTCGTGCCCTCGTATTCGTTCGGGTTGATCTCTAGGTCGCAGTGGATGGGATAGAACTCGGCGTGAGTCCGGTAGGTGAAGTCGCCGAGGTAGCCCTCCTTGACCCCGATGTAGCAGGTTGACGAGGCGCATGATCTCTTTCTGTGACATCCCGCCTGACTGCTTCACGCTCACGGTTCCTGCGCCTGGATCTTCAAGTCGACGCGCAGCCGGTCCAGGTCGATCTGAGCGACCTCGAGGATCGGCTGGGCGCACTCGAGGCAGAAATTCCGGTATCCGAGCCGCGGTCGCAAGAAGGATGAGGTCTTGGCGGCGGTTCCCGCTCGGGACGGCACCAACGGCGCGGCAGCTCCGGGATCGCCGTCACGACCCGATCACGCCCAGCTCATCGTTGCCCTCGAGCAGCGCCTGCAACTCGCTCCGGCACGCGCGTACCGACCCACGCGCTTGCGACCTCCTTCGCGCTCCGCTCGCCGGCCCACTGGTAGTCCCGCGGAGCGGCCCCGCCTACTCGAGCCACTCCTCGACGCTCTGGATCTCATGCGTCTCGTCCTTCGGGCTCACCACCACCGGGTAGCCGTCACGCATGAACTGCGCGTCCCCGTTGGTGCCGCGGGCTGCAGTCACTCGAGGTCGTCTATCGCGCGAACGATCGCGTAGCTGTACCCGTAGTCGGCGCTGATCGGCTCCCCGTCCGACAGCTTTACCAGCCGCGTGATCGGAAGCGGCTGCTTCAGCGTCCGGCAGGCGCAAATCGCGTACAGCGTGCTCACGGGCGGATCCCACAACCCCTCCGAAGCAGTAGCTTCGAGAACGTGGTCAAGCCATTCGTCCGCCTCCGGGCTTCCCGCGACCGGATCGAGCAGCACCTCGCAGAGCTTGGCCTCATATTCGACCTGCCCCGCCGCACCAATGGCCGCCAGGTAGATCGGGATCGGTCCGAGCCTCCCGATCGCCCGCTCTGCGGTCGCCCATTTCGCTTTCGCACGAAAGACAACGCGCTCGCTTGGGTCCCGCGCCCCGATCGTCTTCGCCTCTTCGAGGTAGTCGCGGTGGTTGCGGCTAAAGACCGCCACGTTCTCGGCGCTGTTGATTCTCACGATAGCGCCGCCATTTTATTGTTCCGCGAGGTGCTTGGGGCCGGCCGTATCGATCAAGGACGGTGCGGTAGCCAACCACGAGAGGCCGTCCTTGCAGGCGGTGGCGATCGCAGCGGCCTGTTCCTCAAAGGTCTCTGCTGGGAGTACGAGCTCGTCGAGATAGCGCCAGATCCGAGGACGCCGGTAATACCGCTTCGGGTTCAGTCGCCATCCCGACGGAGGCGCGGGCTTCGAGGGCATCGCACGCAGCCTCCCAATCGCCTCGTGCCTGGGCGAGAATTCCGAGCCAGATGATCGGAACCTTTCTGTAGATCTTGGGCCTCATGTCAAGCCCCTCGTCTGAACTCTGAAACGCAACCATGATCGACTCGCCATCAGATGTTTCGAAGTCCTGGTAGGCAAGTCCAACCTTGCTCGACCAGCGATTCGGATGCGGCGCGATATCGAGCCTTTCGCCGATCACTGGCACGCAGGCGCGGAAGTACTCGAGGAAGCGGCGCTCGACCTCAGCGCTTTTGGCCCACGAGTCTCGAGTTCGCTGTTGGCAAGCGCTGGCATGGGAACTAGTTTCTCCTTGGCGAGCATCTCCAGAAACTCGCGGACAAGTCGTGCCGCGAGCGAGTCATCCTCGGACTGCTGTAGAAAAGGGGCGAGAGCGGAGTGCAGGTCCTCCCACCGACGTGGGGCCGCGGTGATTGCGTTCTTCCGGGCGTGATCAAGATCTTCATCGTTCCAGTCGGCACGCTTTGCGGTCAAGGTCATGAGGCCCCGGCGCGGGCCGTATGGCCTGCCCATCAGCCAATCGAGGTACTTGCGAATCTGGTTGTCGCCGTAGGCCGAGTTCAGCTTGCTCTCGACGATTAGCTCAAAGCTGGTCCGGCCAAGAAGGCATCGAGCCGCCCGCTCACGACGCCATGCTGGGTCGTTACGCGCACGTCCTCCATCGGCCCAACGTCCTCGCCGAAACACATGCGCACGAGCTCTTCGCCTACTTCGGGCGTAAGTGGCGCTGGAAGCACTCGGTCGAGGTGCTCTTACCCGCTATCGCGGTGTTTTCATAGGCGAGGCGCAGGACTTCTCGACTTCCGCACTGCGGTTCGCCGTGGGTCTGCTCGACGAGCGCTACGACGATCTGATGGTGGTCGCGGATGCTGCCCAGAACATCTTCCGACGCAAGTTCACGTGGGAGGCGGCCGGCATCAACGCGGTGGGCCGGCGCACGAGGACGCTCGATGTCAACTACCGGAACACGAAGGAAACCGTGGAGCTTGCGGCCGCCTTCCTTCTCCAGGATGCGAAGCTGAGCACCGCCGCGACGCCGGATCTGGAGGATGAGAACACCATAGTGCCCCCTGAGAAGGCTGTGCGTAATGGTCCCTTGCCGACCGTCTCGATCGTCGTCGACGAAGAGTCCATCCAGTTAGTTGTCAGGCAGGTTGAAGCGCTGCTGCAACGAGCTCAGGCTCCACGCGGCATTGCCGTCCTCTACCTGAATAGATGGGATGGGCAGCCTCTAAGAGACGCGCTCGCTGCGGCAAACGTCGATCACTTCTGGGTGACCGACCCTGCAGCTCCGGACAACAAGAACGTAGTGGCGCAGGCCGCTGAGCCCGTGATCCTCTCGACTGTTCACAGTGCCAAGGGGCTTGAGTTTCGTCACGTCGTGCTCTGTTGCGACCCAGGTCAGGATCAGGATCTCGACGAGCTGCGTCGCACCGTGTACGTGGGGATGACGCGGGCGATCGAGCAGCTCCTCGTGGTCGCAACGACCGGCCATCCGCTCGTCGAGGCGCTCGAGGCCGCAGCACTCGACCGCGCACGCCTCCGGCGCGCTCCTGTCGAACCGGCCGCATAGAGCTGCGCGTCCACCACGGTCGGTTGATTCAAAACAAGGGCATCGCTATCCTCGATGCATGCGGCTTGACGCGCGAACAGAGCTTGTGATCGCGGTTGACATCGCGAAGCGGCTCGGAATTTCGCCGCAGCGGGTGAACGTCCTCGCGGCCGGACCCGGTTTCCCGAAACCGATAGGGAAGCTCGGTCGCTCCACGGTCTGGCGCTGGAGCTCGATCGAGCGGTGGGCGCTCGACACCGATCGCCTGCCCGCGGACACGGCGTAACCCAGTAGACGCAGATCCACCGGGACGGTGGGAGCGAGCGGGCCAGACAGCGGGTTTACACGCGGTCGCCGTTGTCTCAAATCAACAGACGAAGGAGGACGAAGAGGATGGAGTACCGAGTCGACCGCGAAGCGCTCGCCGAGTTCATCGGCCGTCAGGTCGAGCTCGTCGAGGCGCTCTCGATCCCGAAGCTGCTCGCGGACGTGGTCGAGCTCCGGTTGCGGCACGAGAGCCTCAGCCGCGAGGAGGTGCACGCGCTCTGGCTCGGGGCGGGGCTCGCGACCCATGTCGGCCTCGCGATCTTCGAGGGCACGTTTGGCGAGCGAGTTCCGCTCAAGACGCTGGCTAGTGCTTCGTCCGTTCCGCTCTTGCCGGCGCTGGCCGTGGAGCTCCTGTCTCAAAGGCAGCGCGTTGCGTCCGTGGATCTCTCGCGTGTTCACCGAGACGCCTACGTCTTTACGACGGCCACGGGAAAGCCTCAAAGCGTTCGCAACGCGCTTCGAGCGGTGCACGTGGCAGGAGACCGAGCTGGGCTAAACGAGGACCGGCGCGAACGCGTGGGCCTCCACGACCTACGCCATAGCTTCGTTGCCATAGCGCTCGCTTCCGGCCTGACGTCGCCCGAAGCCTCGGCGCTCGCCCGTCACGCCAACTCGAAGATCACGGCAGCCGCCTACGCCGGCCTCACAGATGCGGGGCGGGGCCAGCTCGCCAGCAAGCTCGCGAAGGCATTTGAGGCGTGAACCGCGTGGTCACAATGGTCACACTCGTGGTTTGCTCGGGTTCGCGCCCGTTCGCTCGCACCGACGCAATCACCTGCAAAAGAGCGGTTGAGCGAACGGGCGTGAACGGGCGCGAACGCTTGCGCTCACTTGCCATGCAGAAGGTCGTGGGTTCGAGTCCCATCATCCGCTTCGAACATCCCTGCTAGATCGGTGTTTTTGTCGTCTTCACAGGAAACAGGCGCAAGCACATGGTCACACCTGGCGGATTCGCCTGTTACAAGCCAGCAGCAACGGGGGCTTGAGCGAGGTGATCAGCGGCAGCGGGTCAGCGACCACCTGCCGGATTGGCCTGTTGCGACGTGGCCAGAGTCAAACCCGACAGCTTGGGCGCGATCGGACCAGCGCAGAAGGTCCGTGGAGTCACCAGAAGCACGCCACGCGACGAGCGCGGCAGATGGCATGCTGCGGCCGCCAACAGAGCCCCGACGGCTACGAACAAGCGCGCTGAGCAGAGCCCGCACGGCGACGTAGAGCAACGAGAAGGCCATGCCGCCGATCTCCCAGCCCTCGCGCCATGGAGAGGCGCACCGATATTGGCGCCCGTGCCGGGTGCCCTCGCGTTCAACAGATCGCCATTTCCAGGCACTATAAGAGGCCGGAGCGACGGGGCTCGAACCCGCGACCTCCTGCAGCTCTTGCTGAGCCACCTGCCGCGTTGCTGGCATAGAAACGGTGTCCGTGCACACCGGTGCATCACGAGGACCGTGACGCTGTTCGGCGGCGCCCTCACGGAAGGCGACGTGCCGCGAGCGGCTCTAGCCGAGATTGGCCGATCCGAGACCCGAGGAACGGCGCTTGACTCGTGGCGTGAGCCTGCCGTAGGGTGGCCTACAGGAACGAGAGCTGACCGAGGGGCCTGTCGCCCATGTGCTCCACCAACTCGTTTCTGCGGCGCCGCCGGCTCGCTGAGTTGCCGAGCCCGTCCTCGTGACCTCCGCCGCGCCCACTCGCGAGCGCGCGGACAGGCTCCGGCGGCACGGTCGAACCTCGCTCTCGCTGCTCAATGCCTTCAAGCTTCGTTGCGGCGGCGAGACGGTCGGCCTGCCGCTGAGCGCGCAGCGGCTGCTCGCGTTCGTGGCGCTCCACGAGCACCCGCTCCTGCGCGTCTACGTGGCCGGCACGCTCTGGACGGATGCCTCGGACGAGCGGGCGGCGGCGAGCCTGCGCTCGTCGCTCTGGCGCCTGCACCGGCCCGGCTTCCGGCTCGTCGAGAGCACGAGCACGCATCTGCGCCTGGCTCCCGACGTGGACGTGGATCTTCGGTCCGCCTTCCGGCTCGCCCACCGGCTGCTGGCCGGTTCTGCTCGCGGCGAGGATCTCTCAGGCCCCGACCCCGTGCTGCGCGGCGAGCTGCTGCCCGGCTGGTACGACGACTGGGTGCTGTTCGAGCGCGAGCGGTTCCGGCAGGTGAGTCTCCACGCGCTCGAGGGGCTCGCCGACCGGCTCATCGCGGCGGGACGTCTCGGACCGGCGCTCGAGGCTGCGCTGGCGGCGGTGGCGGGTGAGCCGCTGCGCGAAAGCGCGCACCGCGTGCTCATCCGGGTTCACCTCTCCGAGGGCAACGCCTGCGAGGCGCTCCGCCAGTACGAGCTCTGCCGACGCCTGCTGCGCGATCGCCTCGGCCTCGAGCCGACACCGCAGCTCGAGGAGCTCGTCAGGCCGTTGACGCGCTGAAGACGATCCGGTGACGGCGACCTAGCACCATTCGTCTGATGCCAAGGGTTGCGGTTCCCGATTCGGCGGCCCTGCTCGTCGTGCACGCCTGGTTGCACGGCACGCCGCCGTGCGTCGCTGCGCGCATCACGTCCACACTCGACGTCACCCGGCCAAACCGCGTCAGCGTCGCGGCCGCGGGCGCGGAGGAGATCGCGGCGGAGGTACGGCGCTGGCTCGACGAGCTGGCCCGCGCTGGTGACGGGTGGGTGACGCCGTCGTGACGCGCGGGTGTGACGCTTGCCGGGCACACGAGGAGGAGGCTGCATGCCGAGCACGCTGACCTATCCAGGTGTCTACGTCGAGGAACTCCCGAGCGGCGTCCGCACCATCACCGGGGTTGCGACCTCGATCACAGCCTTCGTCGGAAGCGCCTTGCGAGGTCGCATCGACGAGCCGGTGACGATCACGTCGTACGCCGACTTCGAACGGATCTTCGGGGGGCTCTGGGTCGAGAGCACCCTGGGTTACGCCGTCCGCGACTTCTACCGCCACGGCGGCTCGATGGCGATCGTCGTGCGGGTGCACAAGCCGAAGGCGAACGACACCGCGTCGATCTCGCTTGGGGCCGGCACCCGTCAGGTGGCCCTCGAGGCCGCATCGCCCGGCGCCTGGGGCTTGAAGCTGGACGCGACGATCGACGATCAGGTCAAGGACACCTCGGACGCGACGCTGTTCAACCTCACCGTGACGGACAGCGATCCCGTGATGGGCAAGACCGAGGTCTTCCGGAACGTGTCCTTCGCCGTCGGGAGCCCGCGCCGCGTCGACCTCGTGCTCGCCGCGGAGTCGACGCTCGTCCGCATGACCGGCGCGCTGCCGACGCAACCGCAGTCGTCCTTCCCCGTCACCCAGGCAGCCGCGAACGGGAACGACGGCAACCCGCTGGACAAGCTGCTCTACACGACCGGCGCGAACCTGCGCGCGAACAAGAAGGGCCTGTATGCGCTCGAGAAGGTCGACCTCGTCAACCTCGTCGTCGTGCCGCCGTACACGGCGGGCAACGACGTCGACTCGGACGTGCTCGCGGACACGATCTCGTACGCGACCGAGCGTCGCGCGGTGGTCGTCATGGGTCCGCCCGCCGCGTGGCTGACGATCGGCGACGCGGAGACGGGCGCCACTGCGGCCTCCTTCACGAGCAGCAAGAACGCGGCCGTGTACTTCCCGCGCATCCGCCAGCTCGACCCGCTCCGGGACGACCAGCTCGGCACGTTCTCGCCGGCGGGGGCGATCGCGGGGGTGATCGCGCGCACCGACGCCACCCGCGGCGTGTGGAAGGCACCCGCCGGCCTCGAGGCGACGCTGAGCGGCGTCGCAGAGCTCGCCGTGCCGCTCACCGATCTCGAGATCGGCCGGCTCAACCCGCTCGGCGTCAACTGCCTGCGCGCAGCGCCCGCAGCGGGTCACGTCGTCTGGGGTGCGCGGACGCGGGAGGGGTCGGATCGACTGACCTCGGAATGGAAGTACCTACCGGTGCGCCGCACCGCGCTCTTCCTCGAGGAGTCGCTCTATCGCGGCACGCAGTGGGTCGTGTTCGAGCCGAACGACGCGCCTCTCTGGGCGCAGATCCGGCTCAACGTCGGCGCCTTCATGAACAACCTCTTCCGGCAGGGCGCGTTCGCGGGGACCACGCCGCGGGAGGCGTACTTCGTCAAGTGCGACGCCGAGTCGACCACGCAGGACGACGTCAACCTCGGCATCGTCAACATCATCGTCGGCTTCGCGCCGTTGAAGCCGGCGGAGTTCGTCGTGCTCAAGCTCCAGCAGATGGCTGGCCAAACGGGGAGCGCATGATGGCCCAGTTCAGTGTCAACGCACAGCGCTTCGACCCCTACAAGAACTTCAAGTTCCGGGTCAAGTGGGACGGCCGGTACGTCGCCGGCGTGAGCAAGGTGGGCGCGCTGAAGCGCACGACCGAGGTGGTCGAGCATCGTGAGGGCGGCGACCCGTCGACCAGCCGGAAGTCGCCCGGTCGGACGAAGTACGAGGCGATCACCCTCGAGCGCGGCGTCACGCACGACACGGAGTTCGAGTCGTGGGCCAACAAGGTCTGGAACTTCGGGTCGGGGCTCGGGGCGGAGGTCTCGCTGAAGGACTTCCGCAAGGACATGATCATCGACGTCTACAACGAGGCGGGGCAGCTCGTCGTCGCGTACAAGGTCTACCGGGCCTGGGTCTCGGAGTACCAGGGCCTGCCCGACCTGGACGCGAACGCGAACGCCGTGGCGATCCAGACCCTCAAGCTCGAGCATGAGGGCTGGGAGCGCGATTACGAAGTGCCCGAGCCCACCGAGCCGCAGTTCTCCGAGCCGTAGGCGCGAGGACGATGGCAGGGCTCCAGGCAGCCGCCGTGCTCGATCTCTGGGAACGGGCTGAGCACCTGGATCTCGTCGAGCGCACGTTGGCGCTCGCGGCGGCCGGCGGCCCGCCGGTGGAAGTGGACGAGCTTGCGAGCCTGCCGCTCGGAGCTCGCGACGCCAGGCTCCTCCGGCTCCGCACCGAGCTGGCCGGCCGCAGTCTCGTCGGGACCGCCGCCTGCCCCGGCTGCGGCGGCTGGGTCGAGTTCGCCGCCGACGCCGACGAGATCCTCGCGGCAGACGCCGGCCGGTCGGAGCAGGGGCCGGTCGAGGTGGACGGCTACCTCATCCGCTGGCGCGCACCTGATAGCCGCGATCTCGCAGCGGCCTCCGCGGCGAACGACACGGCCGGCGCCGAGCGGATCCTGCTCGCGCGCTGCGTGCTCTCCGTGACGGCGCCGGACGGCGAGGACGCGGTCGATCCGCTCCCGGCGGCCGCGCGCGCCGCGGTCGCGCGAGCCATGGCTGCCGGCGACCCGCTCGCGGAGGTGCTCGTGGACGTCACGTGCCCCGCCTGCAGCGCCTCGTTCGTGGCCGACCTCGACCTCGCCGGCTTCGTCTGGGCGGAGGTGTGCGCCAGCGCCGAGCGGCTCCTGCGCGAGGTCGCAGTTCTCGCCGGGGCCTTCGGCTGGACCGAGTCGGAGACCCTCGGCCTCGGCGACGAGCGGCGGGCTGCGTATCTCCGGCTCGCGCATGAGGGCGGAGCGTGACTGACTTCATCGCACGGATGGCCGCCCGCGCCGTCGGCGAGGCCCCTGTGGCCCAACCTCGGCTGCCCGCCCTGTTCGAGGATCCCGGCTCGGACTCGACGTCCGCGCTGGCGGTCGCGGAGGACGAGGTCGTGGCACCGGCTCCCCGCAGCGCGCCCGGCGAATCCGGCCGGCCGGTGCGAATGCCGCTTTTCGAGCCGACGGCTACTTACGGTCCGGTCGTGGACGGGAGCGCGGTAGCGGCAAACCCGGTGCGTCTCCCACCTCGACGCCAAGCGCGCAGCGTGGCTCAGCCCGCGCCGGAACCGCGGCGGGCCGCGAAGCCACAGACGCCGGTGCTCGACGCGTCGGTCGACGTCGGAGGCGAGGTGGGCGAGCAGCCGCAACCGACCGTCGCCAACCCCGTGGAGGGGTTGATCGAGGTTCTCGATCCACCCAATCCCGCGGTCGCTGCCGCCGCGGCGTCGCCGGCGCCGGCCGCTCCGGCCATCCTCACGGCCGCCGCCATTCGCTCCTCCCGGAGCGCGCCCGCTCCGGATCAGCCGACGGTGCACATTCGGATCGGCCGGCTCGAAGTCCGAGCGAATCTCCACGACGAGGCGCCGGCTCGGCCGCAGCAGCGCGAACCCGCGGGCGAGGACGCTCTGTCCCTGTCGGACTACCTGCGCGGCGAGCGTGGTGGCCCGTGAGCAGCCCATTGGCGATCGGTGCTGTGAGCGCGGTGCTCCGGAACCTGCTCGACAACGGCCTCGTCGACGTCGGCGCGCCGCTGGGCTCCGTCGCTGTTACCGCCGTCGCCCCGGACACGATCAAGCTCGACGAGCCGGATGCGCCCCCCTCGCTCAACCTCTTCCTCTACCGCACCAGCCCGAACCAGGGCTGGCGGAACGCCGAGCTCCCCGCGTACGACGGCAACGGCGCGAGGCTGACCAACCCGCCGCTGGCGCTCGACCTGCACTACCTGCTCACGGCCTACGGCGCAGCCGACTTCCAGGCCGAGATCCTGCTCGGCTACGCGATGCACTTGCTCCACGAGCGCCCCGTGCTCGACCGCGCGGCGATCCGTACGGCGCTCGAGCCGAGCCCGCTCGGCCCGTCGATCCTACCGCCGGCGTTCCAGGCGCTCACGGCCTCCGACCTCGCCGACCAGCTGGAGGCGCTCACCGTGACGCTCGAGCCGATGGACACGGAGGAGCTGTCGCGGCTGTGGTCGGCGATGCAGGCCCACTACCGGCCGACCGCGGCCTATCTCGTGTCGGTCGTGCTGATCGAGGCGCGCAAACCGTCGCGGACGCCGCTCCCCGTCATGTCGCGCGGCCCGGTCGACCTCCCCACCGGTCGCGATCGCGGCGTCGTCGTCGAGCCGAGCCTCGTGCCGCCGTACCCGACTGTCGAGCGCGCAGTTCCGTCGGCCGGCCAGCCCGCCGCCCGTCTCGGCGAGACGGTGCGGCTCGCGGGCCACCATCTCGACGGCACGTCGACCGTGGTGCGGCTCGCCCACCGCCTGCTCGACCAGTCGCACGAGCTCGTAGTGGGCGCGAACGCCGACCGCACCGGCATCGACGTGACTCTCCCGTCCGGAGCAGCCGCCGAGCAGGCCTTGCCGCCCGGCCTGTACACGGTCACGGTCTCACTCGTCCGGCCCGGCGAGATCGACCCTCGCGAGTCGAACGTGGCCGCGCTGCTGCTCGCGCCCGAGCCCGACCTGCCGCCCACAACCGTCACCCGCGATGCCGGAACCGGGCGCGTGACCGTCACGCTCGACGTCGCACCCCAGGTGCGGCCCGCGCAGGAGGCACGCCTCACCCTCGGCGGCGACACCGCCCTCGCCGAGCCCCACCCGGCGGCAGCCTCGACGCTGACCTTCGAGCTGGGCGTCGTCCCACCGGGCGCGCAGTGGGTGCGGCTGACCGTGGACGGAGTCGAGAGCCTCCTCGTCGACCGGACGGCGGAGCCGCCTGCCTTCGATCCGGCGCAGTCCGTGACGGTGCCGGCATGACCGCCGTGGCCGAGCGGCTCGAGCTCACGTACGTCGAGCTCGAACAGGAGTGGCTGTCCGGCGAGATCGCGCACGCGCGCGCGCTGCTTCTCGCCTACCGCGACGGAGAAGCACCGCCGCGGCGCGACCCAGGCGAGCCGCCGGCAATCGAACCGGCCGCCGACCGGCTCGCTCGGCTGCTCGGGCTGTCGCCGTTCGAGCGGCAGCTCCTCCTCCTCTGCGCTGCCGTCGAGCTCGACGGGGAGGTCGCGTTGCTTGCCGCCGAGCTGCTCGGTGCCGCAGATCCGCGGCCGACCTTCGGGCTGGCGCTGACCGCCCTGCCGGACCCGCACTGGAGCGCTCTGTCTCTCCGCTCGCCCCTCCGTCGCTGGCGGCTGCTCGAGTTGGGGCCGGGGCCGACGCTGGCGAGCCGCCGGTTGCAGCTCGACGAGCGCGTGCTCCAGCAGCTGACGGGGATGCCCTCGCCCGACCCGCGCCTCGACGGGCTGCTGCGGACCGCCTTCGGGTCGCCATCGCTGACGCCGTCACAACGACAGCTGGGGGAGGAGCTCGCCCGGACCGCGGCCGGCACCGGCGCCCCGGTCGTCGTGCGCCTCGAGGGCGATGACGCCGAGGCGCGTCTGGGCGTCGCACAGCAGCTCGCCGCCCAGCTCGAGCGCCTGACGCTCCTCGTTCGCGCCGAGGCGCTGCCGCCGCCCGGACCCGAGCTCGCGGAGCTGGCTCGGCTCGTCGACCGCGAGGCATTGCTGCTCAACGGACTCCCGGTCGTGGACGCGGAACGCGGGAGCGAACCCGCGGTCGCTGCCCTGCTCGATCTGCTCGAGAGCCCGCTCGTCGTCCTCGTCGGCGAGCACGACGAGCGCATCCCGGGCCGGGTCGAGCTCCGCCGCTCTGTGGCGCTGCCCTCGCCGGCCGAGCAGCGCGCGCTCTGGCGCCGCAGCCTCGGAGCAGACCTCTCGAAGACCCTCGAAGCCGAGGTGGAGCAGGCTGCGCAGCATTATCGGCTCGGTGCCGCGGCCGTCGACGCCGTCGTGCGGGAGCTGTCGTCGTCGGCCGACGGAGTCGACCTCCCTGTGACCTTCAGGCGCCTCTGCCGTGAGCGCGCCCGCGTCCGCCTGGACGGCCTCGCCGAGCGCATCGAGCCGACGGCGAATTGGGACGAGCTCGTTCTGCCCGCCGGCCAGACGGAGCTGCTGCGCGAGGTCGCCCGCCACGTCCGCCACCGCACCCAGGTCTACGAGCGCTGGGGCTTCGGCGAGCGCAGCGCCCGCGGGCTCGGCGTCACGGCGCTCTTCACGGGTGAGAGCGGCACAGGCAAGACGATGGCCGCGGAGGTGCTCGCAGCCGACCTCGAGCTCGATCTCTACCGGATCGACCTCTCGGCGACCGTCAGCAAGTACATCGGCGAGACCGAGAAGAACCTGCGTCGCCTGTTCGACGCCGCCGAGGCCGGCGGGGCCGTCCTCCTCTTCGACGAGGCGGACGCGCTGTTCGGCAAGCGCGGCGAGGTGAGGGACGGGCACGACCGCTACGCGAACCTCGAGGTCGCCTATCTCCTCCAGCGGATGGAGTCGTATCGCGGGCTTGCGATCCTGACCTCGAACCTGCGCAGCAACCTCGACCGAGCGTTCCTGCGGCGGTTGCGCTTCGTCGTTCAGTTCCCCTTCCCGGACGCCGGACAGCGCGCCGAGATCTGGCGGCGCGTCTTCCCCGCGGCGACGCCGCTCGAGGGCGTCGACCCAGACCGGCTGGCGCGGCTGACCCTACCCGGCGGGTCGATTCGGGCGATCGCCCTCTCGGCCGCGTTCGGGGCCGCCGAGCAGGGGACGCCGGTGACCCCGGCGCACGTGCTTCGCGCCGCGCAGGTCGAGTACGCCAAGTCGGAGCGGCCGCTGACCGCGGCGGAGACGGCGGGCCTGACGTGAGCGCGGACATGATCCCTGGGCGGCTCGAGCTCGTGGTGGACGAAGTGGTGCTCCGCGGCGTCCCGCCGGAGCAGGCCCGTGCAGCGGTGGCCGCGCTCGAGGCGCAGCTGGCCTTGCTCGCCGAGCAGTGGGTGCGCTCCGGCGCCACGCTCGCTCCGCGCGCGGAGGCGTTCCGCCGGCTCCCGGCCGTCGACGCGCCGGCCGCGTCGCCGGCGGCGCTCGGCGGGGCCGTGGCCGGCGCCGTCTGGGGCGCGCTCTCCGGGAGGGCCGAGCGGTGACGAGGACGCCCGCCCAGGCCGCGCGCGCCGGGAAGGCGGCTGCGCGGCCCGTCTCGAGGCCGCACGACCGGGACGAGCGCGAGGCCGAGCACGCCGCGGACGTCGTTACGCGCGGCGGCAGCGTGGCCGGCTGGTCGTTCGCCACCATGCCCGCCTCCGCGCCCGAGCCGGTGCAGCGCCAGGAGGCGGTCAAGGAGAAGACCGACGACGAGAAGAAGAAGGAGGCGTTGAAGAAGGCCGGCGAGGCGGCGTTGAAGACGCCGCAGGGCCAGGCGGTGAAGGAGAAGGTGCTCGCCGACCCCCTCGTGAAGACGGTCACGGACGCGATCACCTCGCCCGTGGGTCTCGCGGTGACGGGGACGGCGCTGGCCGGCGGCGTGGCCGCACTCGCTGCGACCGGCAAGGAGCTGCCGATCCAGCCGCCGGAGCTCCCGCTCGAGAAGCTCTGGCCGAAGCTGGCGGGCGTCTCGGCCCAGGTCACCTACGAGGGGCCGGTCAACAAGCCCACGTTCGTCGGCCTCACGATCACCGTCAGGGAGCAGGGCCAGAAGGGCAAGGGCGCGAAGAAGACCGACCCGATCGCCGCCGACATCGCGCGGCTCAAGGCGCAGGAGGAGATGTTTCGCCCGGCGAGCGAGAAGGCCGCGCAGAAGCAGCAGGAGGACGAGGCCGTGGCTGCGTGGCTCGCGCGACAGAAGGGCCTACCCGGCTTCACGATCCCGCTGAAGACGGACGCGCCGAAGCAGGACGAGGAGAAGGCGCCCGCCCAGCCCGCTCCGGCGTCGCCCTCGGCGGCGCCTCCCGCTTACGCGAACGTCGACGACGCGCTCGCGACGCCCGGCCGCCCGCTCGACCCCTCCACGCGCCGCGCGATGGAGGCGCGCTTCGGCTACGACTTCGCGCGCGTCCGTGTGCACGACGACGCGCGAGCGGCCGCAGGGGCAGCTCGCCTCGACGCGGCCGCGTTCACGGTCGGCGAGGACGTCGTCTTCGGCGCAGGTCGATACGCGCCCGCGAGCCACGCCGGCCATCACCTGCTCGCGCATGAGCTAGCACACGTGGCGCAGCAGTCCGCGTCGCCACTGCGCGGCCGCGACGGGCACGCGTCTCCCATCCAGCGAAAGGTGGTCGTGAAGGGCGTTGAGATGCCGCCGAAACAGCGCGGGGCCTTCCTGGCGGCGCGCAAGTGGGCAAGCAAGGCGCTTGCCCGGTCGGTGCTCGACGACATGGCCGACGCCGGCGACACGTTTGACTTCACGGACGAGGGGGAGCTGACGTCCGAGCTGGTGAAGCGGGTGGCGACGGCCGAGCACACGGTCGAGTCGCAGCAGACCGTCGAGAAGGTGCCCGGTGACAAGCGGAGCGCGTTCGGCTACCCCTTCTCGGGGCCGGCCGTGCTCTACGGCCCGAGGGTGAACTACGCGGCCCGTGATTTCTGGAAGCCCCTCCCGCCGGACGACTACGCGCTGCGCAAGGACAAGGCGAAGAACAAGGCGCTGCTCGACCTGCCGCGTCACGAGCGCTTCCGTGTCTACGGCGACATGGGCGACTACTCGTGGCTGCTGACCGACAAGGGCAAGGCGGACCCGTACAGCGCGATCGCCTTCCTGTTCGTGCCGGAGCAGCCGCACCGCCGCACCCTGCTGCACTGCGACTACCTGATCTCGATTGTCCACTTCATGTCGCTCGCCGACTCGGTTGGCAAGGCCGAGTTCAATAAGCGAATCGCCGCATTTGGGGCGGACAAGATCCGGCTGCGGTATGACGCCTTCACCGACCTCCACCCGATCGTCTACGAGGCGATCGTCGGCAAGGGAACCGTGGCGAAGCCCGGGCTTCGGAGCACCCAGCGTGTGGCTCCGAGCTCGGTACGCGATCTGATCGTCGGCGACCACGTGGTGTTCTTCAACCACCTCGGGTACGACCTGATCAACGAGCGGATCGGCAACGCCTGGCGGCTCGAGAATGCAGTGCTCGTCCGCCGCGAGCCGAAGGGCGGCGACGTCTTCCTCGGGCATGGCTCGGGGCGCAAGTCGGAACCGCAGATGCACGCCAAGCTTGCCGAGGAGTTCAACGACGTCGCCAAGATCGCGATCGGCCTGACCAGGAAGGTCACCTCCAAGGATCCAAAGATCGCGGCCAAAGCCCAGGCGGATCTCAGCGGCAGGTTCCCCAAGATCGCACGCGTCGGGGCCGAGTGGCGCATCGTCGGTCTAGCGGGGCTCTGCACCCGCGTCACCCTCAACGAGAAGCTGCGCGAGATCAGGTCGGACGAGGTCGTCGGGCTCAAGGATCCGTGCGATCAGTCCAAGCTCTACGTCGTCGAGCGGCCGCTCGAGTCGGCGAAGGGTAAGCCGTGACCCCGTTCTCGCCCCGCCTCCTGAAGGCCGGCCTCGTGCAGGTCGATCCCGACACGGCGCGCGTGCTCGGCGTGATCGCGCTCCAGTACAACCCGGACACGCTGACGCGGACGCTCCAGGTGCAGGCGAGCGGAAGCGACGGAGGCGACCGCTCGCAGGCGCTGCGCCTCAAGGGCGCGGCCGTCGAGACGATCAAGCTCGCGGCCGAGATTGACGCGACCGATCGTCTGGCCGATCCGACCGGCAATCCGGATGCGGTCGGGCTCGGGATCCATCCGCAGCTGGCCGTGCTCGAGACTCTCGTCCATCCGCGCGCCGACGACCTGCAGAGAAACGACGGGCTCGCGGCCTCCGGCGTTCTCGAGGTGCTGCCGCTGGAGGCGCCGCTCACGCTCTTCGTCTGGAGCAAGCAGCGGGTCGTGCCGGTGCGCGTCACGGGCCTGTCGGTCACTGAGGAGGCCTTCGACGCGGCGCTCAACCCGATCCGAGCCAGGGTCGACCTCGACCTGCGCGTGCTCTCGGTCGACGACCTGGGTTTCCGGCACCGCGGCGGAACGCTCTTCATGGGCTACCTGCGGACGAAGGAGAGCCTGGCGGGCCGCGCCCGGTCGGTTGAGCTCTCCTCGCTCGGGCTGGAGGGGATCTAGGTCGTGGCGTCCGATCCTCTGCGCGCGCTGCTCGAGGCCGGCGCCGTCCCGACGACGACGTTCCCGCCGACGAGCCGCTACGCCGGCGTGGGCGTCGACACCTGGGAGCCGGGCGGGGACGCGCCGCCGCTCCCCTTCCTGCGTCGCCGGTTGTGCCCGCGCCCCGACCGCTTCGCTCTCCTCTACGAGTTGCGGATCGCCGAGGGCGACCGCCGCGACCTGCTCGCGTCGCGGCACCTCGGCGACCCCGAGTTGTGGTGGCGGCTCGCCGACGCGAACGGCGTCGTCGATCCGCGCGGGCTGACGGATCCCGTCGGCCGCACCGTCCGCGTCACGCTCGCCGAAAACGTCCCCGGGAACCCCGATGCCTGAGCCCGTACGGCTGCAGCTCTTGGTCGGGCCGGTGATCGCGCTGCCGGCGCCGCGCGAGGTGCTCGAGGCCGTGCAGGATGTGACGGTCGAGGCCGGCTCCGGTGAGACGCAGAGCGGCTTCGAGGTGACGTTCCGGCTCTCGAACCGCTCGCCGCTGCACACCCTCTTCCTCCTCACCGGAGGGTCCGGCATCCCGATCCTGCGGGTCGTGATCGCAGTCACCCTTCGCGGCACGACGACCGTGCTGATGGACGGGGTGATGACCCATCACGAGGTGCGCTCCGAGGCCGGGCCGACTTCGACGCTCGTGGTCAAGGGGAAGGACCTGACGGCGCTGATGGACATCGTGCCGCTCGACGGTTTGCCCTATCCCGCGATGCCGCCTGCGTTGCGGGTGCTCGTGGCGTTGGCGAAGTACGCGCCCTTCGGCGTGGTGCCGCTCGTGATCCCGAGCGTGTTCGAGGACATCCCGATTCCGATCGAGCGGATCCCGCGCCACCAGGGCACCGACTACGGCTACATCCGGTCTCTGGCCCAGGAGGTCGGCTACGTCTTCTACATCGACCCGGGACCCGTGCCGGGGGTGAGCAAGGCCTACTGGGGCCCGGAGATCCGGCTCGGCGTACCGCAGCACTCGCTCGACGCGGGGCTGGACGGCCCGCACGCCAGGGTTACGAACATCCAGTTCCGATTCGACAAGGAGCGCAAGGAGCTGCCGGTGGTCTACATCCAGGAGCCGGCGAGCAAGGCGCCGATCCCGATTCCAATCCCGGGCACCCCGCTGAGCCCGCCGCTCGGCCTCGTGCCGCCGATCCCGCCGAAGATCACGTTCTTGAACGACACGGCAAAGCTCAACCCGCTCGCGGCGGCGATGAAGGGGCTCGCCTACGCCGGGCAGCACGCCGACGCGGTGTTCGGCTCCGGGACGCTCGAGGTGGCGCGCTACGGGCACGTGCTCAGGTCGCGCGCGCTGGTCGGCGTCCGCGGCGCGGGCGAGGCGTTCGACGGCCTGCACTACGTCACGTCGGTCACCTCGACGCTGAAGCGGGGCGAGTTCACGCAGTCGTTCTCGCTGGCGCGCGACGGCCTGCTCTCGACCGTCCCGGTGGTGCCTCAATGAGCGAGGTCGCGGTTCAGCAGCGCTACTACGGCAAGTTCCGCGGCACGGTCGTCAACAACGTCGACCCGCTGCAGATCGGGCGGATCATGGCGATCGTGCCCGACGTCTCGGGTGTGGCGCCGACCTCGTGGGCGATGCCGTGCGTGCCCGTGGCCGGGATCAACACCGGCGTCTTCACCGTGCCGCAGATCGGGTCCGGCGTCTGGATGGAGTTCGAGCAGGGCGACCCCGACCGGCCGATCTGGGTGGGCGGGTACTGGGGCACCGCTGCCGAGGTGCCGGTGTTGGCGCGCTCGGTGCCGCCCGCCGTCAACGGGATCACGATCCAGACGACGCTCAAGAACGGGATCGTCGTCAGCGACGTTCCGGGTCCCACCGGCGGGATCATGATCCAGACGACGACGGGGGCGATGCTCTCCGTCAGCGACGTCGGGATCGTGATCTCGAACGGCAAGGGCGCGACGATCAACATGGTCGGGCCAAGCGTCGACATCAACCTGGGCGCGCTGACGGTGGTGTGACCAAGTGCTCCCCGCCGCAAATACGCACACGCTTCGCGGGGCCGCGAACGCTTCGCATGCAGTCGTCCTCGGTCGCCCCGATATGCCTGCATATCGGGGCTCCCTGCGTCCTAGGCCTGCTCGGTTCTCGCCGGCGAATCACGACCGTATTTACGGCGGGGAGCACTAATGCCCGTTCCCGCCCTCCATCTCGGCGCCGTGGTCACGTGCTCCCACGCGGGACCGGCCCAGCCGCTCTCGCCGTTCCCGCGCGTGCTCCTCTCGGGGCAGCCACTCGTGACGATCTCCTCTCCCTACGCCGTCACCGGCTGCGCGCTCACCGGCACGCCCACGCCTCCCTGCGTCACGGGACAGTGGCTGGCCGGCGCGGTGCGCGTGCTGGCGGGCGGAGTGCCGGTCGCGACGATGGCCGGCGCCTCTACGTGCATCCCCACCGGGACGCCGATGCTGCCCCTGTCCGCCCAACCGCGGGTGCTCGTCACGTGACCGTCGACTTCCCCTACCACGTCGACGGGCGCGGCCGAACGGCCGACACCGGCGCGGACGGCCACCTGCGCGACCTGATCGAGCAGGTGCTCTTCACCACCCCGGGCGAGCGGGTGATGAGGCCGGACTTCGGCAGCGGGCTGCTCGACCTCGTCTTCGAGCCCGGCGGCCCGGAGCTCGTCGCCACGACCCAGCACCTCGTGCAGGGCGCGCTCCAGCAATGGCTCGGGCACCTCATCGCCGTCGACTCGGTCGAGGTCCGGCAGGTCGAGGGCGAGCTCTCGGTCACCGTGGCGTACGTCGACCTGCGCACACGGGAGCAAGGCTCGGCGTCGTTCTCGCGGGGGACGCCGTGAAGTACGCCTGCTGCGACGAGCGGCGGCTCCAGGCCGTGAAGGAGGCCGGCGCGCTGAACGGCATCGAGTACCTCGAGGTGTCCGACTCCGAGGCGCCGAGCGACGCCCTGCAGCAGCGGACGTTGTTCGTGCGGCTGCTGCAGCCTCCGCCTGCGTTCGGGCCGGCCAACGTAGTCGTCGCCGGCGGCGAGCGGATCGCGACGGTCGGGGTCGACTGGGTCGCGCCGGCGACGACGCTGCCGGCCGGCGAGGCCCCGTCGCTCGTCGCCGGGCTCGAGGACCCGGCCACCGTCCTGCTCGTCCGGACGAGCTCGCGGGGCGACTTCTCGCGCTACACGCTGCGACTCGTTGCCGGCGCCGGGAGCGACGCCGTGCCCGCCGGCTTCGATCCGCTGCTCGCGGCGGTCGAGTTCTCGTTCAAGGTCGAATGCCCGTCCGGCTTCGACTGCGGGCCGCAGTGCCAGTGCGGACGCGAGTCGGCCGAGGGGCCGGCGATCGACTATCTCGCGAAGGACTACGGCACCTTCCGCGCGCTCATGCTCGACCGGCTGAGCCTGCTCGCGCCCGGGTGGGCCGAGCGCAGCCCGGCGGACGTCGGCGTCGCCCTCGTCGAGACACTCGCCTACGTCGCCGACGAGCTGTCGTACTGCCAGGACGCCGTCGCCACCGAGGCCTACCTTGCCACCGCCCGCCGGCGCGCCTCGCTACGCCGCCACGCGCGGTTGGTCGACTATCTCGTGCACGAGGGCTCGAACGCACGGGCCTGGATGCGGGTCGTGGTGGAGGCTGAGGGCGTCTCGCTCGACCGGCGCACCCCGCTCCTGACCCGCGTTCCGGACGTGCCGGCCGTCGTCGAGCCGGGTGGGCCGGCCCACCGCGCAGCGCTGGCCGCGGGCGCCGAAACCTTCGAGATCATGGACGACGCGGTGCTCTACGAGTCCCACGTGCGCTTCGACTTCTGGACATGGGGCGACGCTGGCTGCTGCCTGCCGCGCGGGGCGACCTCGGCCACGCTCGTCGGCGACCACCCCGCGCTGAGGGCGGGCGACGTCCTCGTGCTCGCTGAGGTGGTCGGACCGATCACCGGCCAGCCCGAGGACGCCGATCCGGCCAGGCGGGCGGCGGTCCGCCTGACCCACGTCGTGCCGTCGCTCGACCCGTCGGGCGGCCTCTTCGCCGACCCGCCCACGAACGCCTCGGTCGTGGTCACGGAGATCGCGTGGGACAAGGCGGACGCGCTGCCGTTCCCGCTCTGCATCTCCGTCGAGGATCAGCCCGGGCTGGTCGTGGGCGAGGCGTGGGGGAACGTCGTGCTCGCCGATCACGGGCGCACGATCGCCGGCGAGTTTCTCGGCGAGGTGCCGGAGCCGGTGCTCAGCTCCGTCGGCGAGCCCGCCTGCGACCCTTGCGAGCGGCCCGAGGTTCAGCCGGTGCCGGCGCGTTTCCGCCCGACGCTTGCGAGCGCCCCGCTCACGCACGCCCGACCCGCACCGACGCGGGTGGTCGCGGAGGGCGCGATCACGCCGGCGCTCACGATCGCCCTGCAGGGATTGACGTTCGACGCGGCATTGCACGACTGGCTGGAGGAGCGAGGGTTCTCGTTCGAGGTCGGGCCAGCCGTCGTGCGCGGCGACGACGACGTGTGGTCGGTGAGCGACGGGGTCACGGTCGCCCTCCTGCGCCTGGACGCCGTGACGGGGATCCTCAACGTGCTCGAGCGGCCCGCTTCGGCCGCGGCGACCGTCGCCGCCGCCGCCGACGCCGCCGACGCTCGGGCTGCGAGGCCGGCGATCGAGCTCGAGGGGACGCTCCTCGCCGCAACTGAGCCCTGGCAACCGCAGGCCGACCTGCTCGCCAGCGACGGTGGCGCGGCCGAGTTCGTCGTCGAGGTCGAGCACGACGGAGCCGCGACGCTGCGCTTCGGGGACGGCGCGCACGGCCGCCGACCCGAGCAGGGTACGGTCTTCGAGGCCACATATCGGGTCGGCAACGGGACGGCCGGCAACGTCGGCGCGAGTGCGATCGCTCACGTCGTCACCGCCCAGCCCGGCCTGCTCGGCGTCGACAACGCGCTCGCGGCCACCGGGGGCGTCGACGCCGAGCCCGCGGAGGCCGTGCGTCGCGACGCCCCCGAGGCGTTCCTCGTCCAGCAGCGCGCCGTGACCGCCGACGACTATGCGCTGGTCACCGAGCGCAGCCCGCTGGTCCAGCGGGCTGCGGCGCGGTTCCGCTGGACCGGCTCGTGGCACACGGTCTTCGTCACGGCCGACCGCGCGGGCGGCAGCGCCGTCGACGAGACGTTCGAGCGCGGGATCCGGCGTCACCTGGAGCCGTTCCGGATGGCAGGCTACGACCTCGAGGTCGACGGCCCGCGGTTCGTGCCGCTCGAGGTCGGGCTCCACGTGTGCGTCGAGCCCGACTACTTCCGCTCACACGTGAAGGCGGCGGTGCTCGACGTCCTCTCGAGCCGGGTCCGCCCGGACGGGACGCTCGGGTTCTTCCACCCCGACCGGTTCACGTTCGGCCAGCCCGTTTACCTCTCGGTGATCGTGGCCGCCGCGCAGGCCGTCCCGGGAGTGCAGTCGGTGACCGCGACCGCTTTCCAGCGCCAGCGCGACGACGCGTCGTCGGCCCTCGACACCGGCGTGCTGACGCTGGACGGGCTCGAGATCGCGAGGCTCGACGACGATCCGAGCTTCCCCGAGCACGGCGTGCTCGTGCTGAGCGCGGGAGGCGGCAAGTGAGCGCCTGCGGCTGCTGCTCGGGCGTCACGGAGCGCACCCCGCTCGAGGTGCGGAACCGCCCGGGGCTCTCGGCGATCGGCTACCGGATCGGGACGCACCCGGACTTCCTCGCGTCCCTGCTCGCCGGGCTGACCCACTCGGCCCGGCCGCGGCTCGCCGGACTCGGCACCCGCGAGCGCGACGACTTCTCGATCGCGCTGCTCGATTCCTGGGCGGTCACGGCCGACGTGCTCACCTTCTACAGCGAGCGCCTCGCGCAGGAGTCCTACCTGCGCACCGCTCGAGAACGGATCTCGCTCCAGGAGCTCGGACGGCTGATCGGCTACCAGCTGCGGCCGGGAGTCGCGGCCGAGACGCACCTGGCCTTCGCTCTCGAGCCGCCGCCCGGGGTTCCTCCTGGATTGTCGCGAGACCCGGGTACCGCTCCGCCGGTGACCCCGGCCGAGGTCGTACTGGAGCCGGGGCTGCGCGTGCAGAGCATCCCCGGCCCCGGCGAGCAGCCGCAGACCTTCGAGACCGTGGAGACGGTCGAGGCGCGGCCCGAGTGGAACGCGCTTGCAGCCTCGCTGACGAAGCCGTTCGTGCCGGGCCTCGGCGCCACCCACGCCTACCTCCAGGGCGCGGCGCTCAACCTGAAGCCCGGCGACGCCTTCCTGCTCGCCGGCTCCGACGTCCTGAACGAGCACTGGGATCTCCGGCTGCTCAGCGAGGTCGAGGTCGACGCCGCCGCCGAGCGAACCCTGGTGCGGTGGGCCGAGCCGCTCGGTTCGCTCGACCCCTACGTCGAGCCCGCCAACCCGCCGGAGCCGTTCGTGCTGCGCAAGCGCGTCAACATCTTCGGGCACAACGCGCCGATGTGGCTCTCGATGTCCGAGGACTTCCGCGAGAACTATCCGGAAGGAGACTTGAAGGACGACGAGTGGCCGCTCTACAAGATCGGGCCGCTCGCGGCCACCGTCGACCTGGACGGGTCGCATCCGGACGTCGTGCCGGGCTCCTGGATCGTGCTGTCGACGCCGGCCTACCGCGAGCTCTGGCGCGTGAGGCTGGTCGACGAGCTCTCCCGGGCCGAGTTTGCGACCTCCGGCAAGGTCACGCGCCTGACGCTCGAAGCCGGCGAGAACTACGACGAGTTCGACGTCGAGGTGCGCGAGACCACCGTTCTTGCCGTCAGCGAGCCGCTGACGCTCGCCGAGGCGCCGGACGAGAGCGACGTCGAGGGCGGCTTCGTCGAGGTCGACGTCGACGTCTCGGCGATGCGCCCGGGTCGTCGCCTGCTCGTCCGTGGACTCACCGCGTCGGGCGAGGAGCACGCCGAGGCCGGCGTGCTCGACCAGGTGCAGAAGGTCGCCGGCCGCTGGCGCCTTGTCCTCGCTGACGATCTCGCGACGGCATACGACCGCACGACCGTCGTCGTGCACGGCAACGTGGCTCTGGCCACGCACGGCGAGACGGTGCGGCAGCTGCTCGGCTCCGGCCGCGCCGCGGCGGCCTTCCAGCGCTTCGCGCTCGCCCACGACCCGCTCACGTACACCCAGTCCACCGATCCGTCGGGTGCCGACTCGGCCCTCGAGGTGCGCGTCAACGACGTCCGCTGGGACGAGCTGCCGACGCTCTACGGCGCCGGCCCTCGTGACCGGGCCTACGCCGTCCGCACGGACGAGCAGGGCGCGACCTACGTGCAGTTCGGCGACGGGGAGCGGGGCGCCAGGCTGCCGACCGGGAGCACCAACGTCAGGGCTCGGTACCGAAAGGGGCTGGGCGCGGCCGGGAACGTCGGCGCGGGCGCGCTCGCGCAGCTGCTCGACCGTCCGCTCGGCGCGAAGGGCGTGAGCAACCCGCTGGCGGCCGGCGGCGGCGTCGACCCCGAGGGGGAGGAGTCCGCACGCGCGTCGATCCCGCTGGCGATGCGGACGCTCGGTCGCGCCGTGTCCCTGCTCGACTACGAGGACTTCGCCCGCGCCTTCGCCGGAGTGGCGAAGGCGCACGCCGCCGTGCTCCCCCTCCGCGGCGGCAGGACGGTCGTCGTCACCGTCGCGCTGTCCGGCGCATCGGGTCAGACGGCCGCGGACCGACTCGACGACCTCGCCGAGACGTTGCGCGCCCACGGAGATCCTCGCGTCCAGGTGGCGGTGCTCGAGGCTGAGCTCGCGACCTTCCGGCTCGCGCTCAGGGTGGCGGTCGATCCCGCTTACGAGCAGGCGGTCGTGCTGACCGGCGTCGAGGGCGCCCTGCGGGCCGCGTATTCCTTCGAGGCGCGCGGCTCCGTCGAGCCCGTGTTCCGCTCCGAGGTGACGGCGGCGGCGCACACCGTGCGAGGCGTGCTGGCGGTGGACATCGACCGGCTCTACGCGGGCGCCACACCCGGTCTCGCCGAGAGGCTGCTCGCCCAGCAGCCCGCGGTCGGCGCCGGCGGCGTCCCCGTCCCCGCCGGGCTGCTGCTGCTCGACCCGGCGCCGCTCGACTGGCTCGAGGCGCTGCCGTGAGTAGCTCGGGCCTCTACACGACGGAGGAGCTCTACCGGCTCCTGCCGGCGGTCTACCGGATCGGGGACACGGAGGAGGGCGGCGCCCTGCGCGAGCTGCTCGACGTCGTCGCCGCCCAGGTCAACGCGCTCGCGGAGAGCCTCGAGCAGCAGTACGACGACCAGTTCATCGAGACCTGCGCCGACTGGGTGGCGCCGTACATCGGCGACCTGATCGGCTACCGGACCCTGCACGGGGTCGTGCCGCGTGTCGCCTCGCCGCGCGCGGAGGTCGCGAACACGATCCGCTACCGGCGTCGCAAGGGCACCGTCTCCGTGCTCGAGCAGTTGGCCCGCGACGTGACCGGCTGGCCTGCCCGCGCCGTCGAGTTCTTCGAGCTGCTCGCGACCACCCAGTACATGAACCACATCCGGGGCCACGCTGCCGCGACCGCCGAGCTCAGAGACGCGGTCCGGCTCGAGCTGGGCGGCGGCTTCCAGGCGGGCGCCTTCGACGGCTTCGCCCACACGGCCGAGATACGGCGGGTGACGTCCCGCTCGGGCCGCTACAACATCCCGAACGTCGGCATCTTCCTCTGGCGGGCGCAGGCGCTGCGGTTCGCCCGCTCTCCGCTCGTCGAGGCCGATGCGTCCGGACGGCGCTACCGGCTCGACCCGCTCGGCACCGACAAGCAGCTGTTCGGGGCGCCGCGCACCGAGCAGGAGATCACCCACGTCGCGGAGCCGTTCGACGTCCCGCTGCTGCTGCTGCGCCGGTGGCTGAAGGCGCATCTCGCCGACTACTACGGCCACGGCCGCTCGCTGCTGCTCGAGCTCGAGACGGGCGCCGGCATCGACCCCGTCGGCAACAAGATCCGCGTCTGCAACCTCTCCGACGACCCGAGCCAGCCGCCGGGCACCTGGGCGCACGAGCCGCAGCCGGGGGACACGCATGTCGCCGTCGACCCGGTGCTCGGACGCGTGGCCTTTGCCGCGGCGCCGGCTGCCGGGGAGACGCGGCTCGCGACCTTCCATTACGGCTCGGCCCTCGCCGTCGGCGGCGGCGGATACGACCGCGCGGCCACGCTGGACGAGGTCGACAAGGTGGTTCCCGCCTCGGGCGGCCAGGCGCTCGGCCCGCTGCTCGGCTCGGTTGCCGGCGGGGGCGCCGTCGAGATCCTCGACAACAGGCACTACGGCGCGCCGGCCGCGATCGCCGTCACCACTCCCGGGAACTTCGCGACTGACGGCGCGCTGACGGTGCGCTCGCTCAACCGCGCGCGTCCGCTGCTGTCGCGCTCGTCAGGCGAGGTCAAGCTGGCCATGGAGCCGGACACTACGGTCGTTCTGAACGGGCTCCTGCTTGCGGGCGCGCCGCTCGTGCTCGAGGAAGCGGCGGACGCGCGGCCGCGCACGCTGGTGCTGCGCCACTGCACGCTCGTCCCGGGGCTCACCCGCACCGCCGCCGGCGAGCCGGCGTCGATCGGGAGTGCGAGCCTGATCGTGCTCCACCCGTTCGCGTCCGTGCTCCTCGACCACTGCATCGTCGGCCCGATCGTGGCGGTCGAGGGGACCGAGGTGCGTGCCAACGACTCGGTCCTCGACGCCTGCGTCGTGGACGAGATCGCGCTCTGCGGCCGGGCGGCGCCGGGCGGAGGCGCACTGCGCACCGTCTCGAACGCGGCCGACCGCAAGACAGGCGACGGACTGACTCCGGCGGGCCACCTCACGCTCGACGCCTCCACGGTGATCGGCAAGGTGCACGCCCAGCGCCTCGACGTGACCGACTCGCTCCTGCTCGCGCGCCGCGCGGAGGCCGCCGACCCGTGGCCCGCGCCAGTCTGGGCGGAGCGCCGGCAGGTCGGCTGCATCCGCTTCTCGTTCGTGCCGCCGGGCTCCCGAACGCCGCGGCGCTTCGAGTGCGCGGGGGCGAATCCGGCCCACCGGCCGCACCACACATCGCTCCGCTACGGCGATCCGGGCTACGCGCAACTGCGGCGCGCGACCCACCCGGCCGTTCGCACGGGGGCGAGCGACGAGAGCGAGCTGGGCGTGACGCACGAGCTGCACCAACCGCAGCGCGAGACCAATCTGCGCGTGCGTCTCGACGAATACCTCCGCTACGGGCTCGAAGCCGGGCTCTTCTACGCCACATGACGGATCGAGAAGGAGGACGGACATGGGTGCCGACGTCAGCCGGGTGAGGTTCGACCCGCTCCGCGACTTCGCGGGCGTGGTCCTGCAGCAGGGCAGGTTGCTGCTCGACGGCGACTTCAACGAGTACGTGGCGATGCTCGACCGCCGGCTGCGCGCCGAGACCAGCGACCTGACCTCCTTAGGCCCCGATCCCGATCACCAGGGAGTCGCGTGGGTGCCCCGGCAGACACCCGACGCGTTTCGCGTCTCGGCCTCCGGCGGCCAGCTGACGATCGGCCGCGGGCGCATGTACGTCGACGGGCTGCTCGCGGAGAACCACGGGCTCCCCGAGCTCGGCTTCGACCCGCTGCTCCACGAGCAGACCGGCACTGTCGACACCCCCTACGACCAGCAGCCCTACTGGAAGACGCCCGCATCGCTGCCCGGCGGGGGCCCGCACCTCGTTTACCTCGACGTGTGGCAGCGCGAGGTCACGCACCTCGAGGCTCCGGATCTCGTCGAGGTCGCAGTCGGGGTCGACACCACCGCGCGCCTGCAGACGGCCTGGCAGGTGCGGCTCCTGCCGAACGTGGGTGGGGCGACCTGTGCCTCCGACGACGAGGACATCCCCGGCTGGCTCGACGAGATCGCACCGTCGGCGGGCCGGCTGACGACGGACACGGTCCAGGTCGCGGACGACGAGGATCCCTGCGAGCTGCCGCCGAGCGCCGGCTACCGAGGGCTCGAGAACCAGGCTTACCGTGTCGAGATCCACGAGGGCGGCGCGCCGGGCACGGCAACCTTCAAGTGGTCCCGGGACAACGGCTCGGTGGCGCAGCCGGTGGTCGAGATGGTGTCCTCGACGCTGCTGCGCCTGGCCTCCGTGGGCCGCGACGATGTGCTGCGCGTGTCGACCGGCGACTGGGTCGAGATCCTGGACGACCATTACGAGCTCGACGGCAAGCCGGGCGTGCTGCGCAAGGTCACCGTCGACGATGCGGCCCGCACGATCGCGTTCACCGGCGCGCTCCCGGCCGATCTCCAGCCGGCGAATGCCGCCGCCGCGGCCGCGCGGCACCTGCGCGTCCGGCGCTGGGATCAGTCGGGCGTCGTCAAGAGCGGTGCCGGAGCGACGCTCGTCGACCTCGACCAGGGCACGACCGGCCTGATCACGGTGCCCTCGGCCGCGTCGACGCAGGTCGTCCTCGAGCACGGGATCGTCGGGTCGTTCGCGGTCGCGTCGACGGGCGGCCTGTTCCGCGCCGGCGACCACTGGGTGTTCGCCGCCCGCACGGCGGACACGTCGGTGGAGCTGCTCGACGCCGAGCCGCCGCTCGGCGTGCACCACCACTATGCGCGACTCGGGCTCGTGACCTTCCCCGACGCGGAGACCGACTGCCGGCGCCTCTGGCCGCCGCTCGCGACCGGGGACGAGGGTTGCGACTGCACGGTCTGCGTCACGCCCGAGACTCACGCCTCCGGCGCGCTGACGATCCAGGCGGCCGTCGACCAGGTCAAAGCGGTCGGCGGCACGGTCTGCCTGGCGGCGGGCGTCTACGACGTCGACGCCGGGATCGCGGTCGACGGCGCTCGCTCGCTGCGTCTCCGCGGCCAGGGGCCGGCTACGGTCCTCGTCGCGCGCGGCACCGCGCTCACCGTCACGCGCTCGTTCGCCGTTGCGGTGGAGAGCATGTCGATCGTGAGCGGCGTCGGGACGCCGGCGGCCGTCCGCCTGCGCAGCGTCGTCAAGACGAGCGTGAACGACCTCGTTGTCCTCTCGTACGGCTCGACGGAGACGGGCGGCTCGGCGATCGAGCTGGGCGGCGTGGGCCTGCTCGTGACGCTGCGACGGAACGTCCTGATCGGCCGCACCGCCATCGATGCCGGTGCGGGCGACAAGATCGGCCTGTTTGCGGCGGGGCTCCGCGTCGAGGACAACGTGGTCTTCGGGCTGGAGCGGGGGATCGACCTCGGCGGCCGCGCCGCCTACCTCTATTCGTGCCGGGTGACGGGCAACGAGGTGCTCGCCGGCCGCAGCGGCGGGATCGTCGCGACCGGGGTGCTCGCGCCGGGCGGCACGCTCGACGTCGCCGGCAACAAGGTGGCGACGTCCGGCGCGGGGATCGTCGTCGGCTCCGACGCCACCGTCGAGTCGAACGTCGTCAACCGCTTCGGCGGGGGAAGCGGCTCCGACGGGATCGTCGTCGCGGCGGGCGGCATCCAGGCGGCGCCCGGGCATGTGCGCATCACGGGCAATCGCGTCCACGACCGCTCCGGAACCGGGATCGCACTGCGAACGCCCGTGCGGACGTTCATGGTCAAGCAGAACGTCCTCACCGACGTCGGCGACGGGATCGCGATCGAGGGCCAGGGAGCGGCCGAGCGGGTCGCCGTCGACAACAACGAGCTGTTCGACGTCGCGATGGCGGAGGACGTCACCGATTCCGCGATCGGGATCGCGCTCTCCCGGGCGGGCTCGGCCGTCGTGCTCGGCAACACCGTCCAGCGGGTCGGCCGCAGGCTCGCCCAGGGCCGCGTCCGCGCAGGCATCCTGGTGACCGCCTCCGGCGACGTCCGCATCGACGGCAACGTCGTGGCCGAGATCGGGCCGCAGGACGGCTTCCTCGGGGTCGCAGCAGGCGTGGTCGTGGTCGGGCCGTTCGACCGGGTCGCGCTGACCGGCAACTCCGTTCGCTTTGCGACCGGGGACGCCTTCCCGACCCAGGGCGACTGGTACGCGCTCCTCGTCCACTCGGCCGGCCGGGAGCTCGTGCGCGTCGCCGCCGGCAAGGCCGTCGTGCCGGTGGGCGAGAACGCGTTCGTCCTCAACGGGCTCTGGGGATTCGCGGCGCCTGCACGGGGCGACCACGTGACGGTCGCGTCCAACACGCTGGCCGGCGGCGGCAGCCGGCCCACCTGCCTGATCCGCGTGCGCGGCGACATCGTCGCCGAGGCGAACCAGTGCACCCACGGCGAGCAGGGGGAGCAAAGCGCCTTCGTCCTCGGCAGCTCGTCGATCATCGCCTCGTCGAACCGGATCCGGGGCGGCAAGGCCATGCTCGTCCTGGAGACCATCGAGAACCGCTTCGCGGCGGTCGGCAACCTGACCGGCGGCGGCACCCACCTCGGCGGGCCGGGCGCCGGGCTGCCCGGACCGTGGAGCGAGCTGAACCCGATCGTGCCCTGACCCGCTCGACACTGGAGGAAACGATGCCCGTCGTCGTCGTAGGCACCGAGAAGAACTTCGCAGCCTTGCGCCCCCGACTGTTCTCGGGCAGGGTCTCGCCCGCCGTCGCCCGGGACGTCGCGGCCGCCGTGCGGGCCGCGAACCCGGACATCGACCTGGACAAGCTGCGGCCGGGGACGGTGCTGACCGTTCCGGACGTGCGCGGTGTTCGGACGCGGGGCGAGCTGTCGCTCGGTGAGACCGTGACGCAGGGCTTCGCCCAGCTCGCCGCCGGTGCCGCCGACGTGCTCGGTGAGCTGGTCACCTCGGCAAAGCGGCTGGAACGCGAGCGTGCAGTGGAGCGCAAGGCGCTCGAGGAGGCAATGGCCGGTGAGGAGTTGCAGGCGGCCGCGCACAGGGACCAGACGCTTGGGGCCGATCTCGTTGCAGCGCGCGCCGCGGTCGCCGACGAGGAGGTGCAGGCGAAGGAGCGCACCGCGGCGCTCGGGCAGGCCCAAAAGGAGTGGCTGGCGGAGCTCGAGGCGCTGAAGTCGCTCGCCGAGTAGTGGACGCGAGGCCCCGGAGGCGCGGCGCGTGATCCCGCTCGCGGGCGGGATCGCGCTCGGCCTCGTCTGGGGCTGGCTGCTCGCGCAGCGCTTCGCCGAGCCTCCCGTTGGGCCCGCGGCCGCAAGCGTCGCGGCAGTCGCCGCGGCCGCGCTCGCCGGCGAGGCCGCGCTCAGTGCTCCGCGAGGCCGCATGGATCTATCCGATCAGATCGGTGAGCCAGGCGTGGCGGATCGACCGTCGGCTGGTCGGAAACAGCGGGTCGTCCGGCCACGGCCGGGCGTCGTCACTCCTCAAAGCTTCAACGAGCTCCCGAATATCGGGAGAACTCAGTGACAGTTCAGCCTAAGCCGCGTGGTCACAATGGTCACACTCGTGGTTCGCTCAGGTGCGTTGACGTTCGCTCGCACCGACGCAATCCCCTGCAAACAGGCTGTTGAGCGAACGGGTGCGAACGGGCGCGAACGCGTGCGCACATTTGCCATGCAGAAGGTCGTGGGTTCGAGTCCCATCATCCGCTCTCAAAGCCGCTGCAAAAGCGCATATGTTGTCGTCTAGATAGGCAACCAGACAAGACTCATGGGCACGTTGAGGTGTGGATTGTTGCCTTGGTCGACGAGGGAGGGAAGTCGCCAGGGCCGCTTCCCCTCCGGCTACTCGACTAGACCCTGCACGGGTGGCTGTGGACGAATCTTTACGCCCTCGGTCGCAAGTTCACGCCGCAGGAGACGCTCGAGCGCGTCGTCGCTTCCCCCGAAGGAGCGACGGGACTCGAATCCGCGACCTCCGGCGTGACAGCCCGAGTCGGGCATGACGACGTTAGTCGCCGAACGCCTCTGAACGAG
>JBDSOJ010000214.1:0-8549 GCA_039914895.1 Gaiellaceae bacterium | reverse complement strand
GCTCCAGCCCCTGCTCGATCCCGTACAGGCCGGCGGCGATCAGGGCCGCGAACGCGAGGTACGGGTTCGCGTCGGCACCGGGAATCCGCGTCTCGGTTCGCAGCGCAGGGCCGTGACCGACGATCCGGAAGCCGCAGGTGCGGTTATCGCGCCCCCAGGCGAGCGTCGTCGGCGCCCAGGAGCCGGCCGCATAGCGCTTGTAGGAGTTCACGTTCGGCGCCAGGAAGATCGCGAGCTCCTTGAGGCACGCGATCTGCCCCGCCAGCCAGCCCTTGAACTCGGCGGTCTCGCCGGCGAACGCGCTCTCATCGCCTCGCCAGAGGGAGGAGTGAATATGACACGACGAGCCGATCCAGGTGTGGTCCGGCTTGGCCATGAACGTGATCGAGCAGCCGCTCAGGTGCGCGATCTCCTTGGCGCCGTTCTTGTAGACGACGTGGTTGTCGGCCATCGTCAGCGCGTCCGCGTAGCGGAAGTTGATCTCGTGCTGCCCCGGCCAGGCTTCTCCCTTCGAGGTCTCGACCTTCATCCCCGCGCCCTGCATGCCGTTGCGGATCTGGCGGATGAAGGGCTCGTCGTAGGTGGACGCGAGCACGTGGTAGTCGAGGATGTACGGCACCGACGGCGTCAGGTCGCGGTACTGACTTGCGTGCGCCACGGCGTACGTCTCCTTGAGCAAGTAGAACTCGAGCTCGGAGCCGATCATCGGCGTGAAGCCGAGCGCCGCCGCCCGGTCGACCTGCGCGCGCAGCACCTGACGGGGCGACGGGGCCACCGGCGAGCCGTCGTGCAGGCCGACGTCGCAGAGCACGAGCGCGGTCGCCTCGAGCCACGGAATCCGCCGCAGCGTCGCCAGGTCGGGCGTCAGAGCGAAGTCGCCGTAGCCCCGCTCCCAGCTCGCGAGCTCGTAGCCCGGCACGGGATCCATCTCCATCTCGAGCGCGAGCAGGTAGTTGCAGCCCTCGACGGCGTGGCCGGCGCCGATCTCCTCGACGAAGAACTCACCGTGCAGCCGCTTGCCGAGGAGGCGCCCCTGCATGTCGGTGAACGCCACCACGACGGTGTCGATCGCGCCCGACTCCACGTCGGCCTTCAGCTCGTCGAAGCCAAGCACGAGCGCGATCTTACGCCTCGTGCCGTCCGACACGTTGACAACGCTCGCGACAGAGGCGCGTAATAGCGCTGACACGACACCAACCGGGAGGGCTGATGGAAACGGCACCACCTGCGGGCGGCCGTCAGGAAAGCGACGAGCAGACCCTGCACAAGCTTGGTTACGCGCAGGAGCTCTTCCGCACAATGGGCGGCTTCCAGAACTTCGCGATCTCGTTCACGATCATCTCGATCCTGGCGGGCTGCCTCACGTCGTACTACATCGCGTTCAACAACGGCGGCCCGGTTGCGATCTCATGGGGCTGGCTGCTCGTCGGGGCGATGAGCACCATCGTCGCGCTCGCGATGGCGGAGATCGCATCGGTGTTCCCGACTGCGGGCGGTCTCTACTACTGGGCCTCGAAGCTCGGCAGCCCCGCGTGGGGCTGGTTCACGGGCTGGTTCAACCTTGTCGGCCAGATCGCGGTCACGGCGGCGATCGGCTACGGGCTCGCGATCTTCGCGACCGCGCTCCTCAACTTCTGGTTCGGCTACGACAACACGAAGGAATGGACGCTGCTCACGTACTCGGTCGTGATGCTGCTCGCCGTGCTCGTGAACATGTTCAAGGTCACGGTCACCGCGATGCTGAACACGATCTCGGCCTACTGGCACATGGCCGGCGTCGCGTTCATCGTCCTCGCGCTGATCTTCGTTCCGGACCGGCATCAGTCTCTGGGCTACGTCTTCGGCGAGACGATCAACAACTCCGGCTTCTCTGGAGCCGGCTTCGGCTCGATCGTGTTCTGGTTCGTGTTCGGGCTCGGTCTGCTGATGTCGCAGTACACGATCACCGGCTTCGACGCGTCCGCGCACATGGCCGAGGAGACGAGAGATGCATCGCGGATGGCGGCGGTCGGCATGTACACGGCAGTCGTCGCCTCGGTGATCTTCGGTTGGATCCTCCTGCTCGCCGTCACTTTCGCGGTGCCGGACACGCAGGGCACGCTCGACGCGGTCGGCAATGCGGTCGTCTACATCTGGGCGGAGTCGATGGGGCAGAACTGGGCGGAAGCGCTGCTCTTCGTCGCGGTCGTCGCGCAGTTCTTCTGTGTGACCGCCTCGGTGACGTCGGCGTCGCGGATGATGTTCGCGTTCTCACGCGACGGTGCTGTTCCGGGCCACCGGCTCTGGCGGCAGGTCGCGGCCAACCGGATTCCCCGGAACTCCGTCTGGGCGATCGGCGTCCTCTCCTGGGCGCTGATGATCCCGACCTACTGGAACGCCTTCGTGGGCTACCTCGTCGGCACGTCGATCGCAGTGATCGGGCTCTACATCGCGTTCATCCTTCCGGTGATCCTCCGGTACCGGATCGGCGACAACTGGGAACCGGGCGCGTGGTCGCTCGGCAAGCACTACAAGTGGATCGACCCGGTCGCGATCATCTGGGTCGCGATCATCTCGATCCTCTTCCTCGCGCCGTACTCGCCGGCGGGAATCCCGTTCAAGAGCGATCCAGGCTTCGACTGGAACCTGGCGAACTACGCGCCGCTCACCGTGGGCGGAGCGCTGCTCCTGTTCGGCGGCTGGTACGTGCTGTCGGCGCACAAGTGGTTCAAGGGACCCGTGCGGCAGGGCACCGAGGAAGAGCTGGGACAGCAGGAGGCAGCGTTGAAGGACCGCGACGCGCGGCCTAAGCCGGCCTGACGGTCGCGAGCACCTGTGGGACACAGAGGGGGCGCTCCGGCGCCCCCTCTCCACTCAACCGACCCAGGCGCCGCCGTTCTGATCGATCGCCTGGCCGGTGACGCCGCGCGAGTCCGGCGAGAGCAGCCAGGCGACCGTGCCGGCGATGTCGGCCGGCTCGCTCATCCGCCGCAGCGGGACGTCCCCCATCGCCCGGCCGAGAGCCTCCTCGCGCGTGGCGCCGATCGCCTCGGCGAAGCCGTCGATCCCCTCCCAGGCCATCTCGGTGTCGACCCAGCCGGGGCAGATCGCGTTCACCTGCACGTTGGCCGGCGCGAGCTCGGCCGCGAAAGAGCGGACGAGGCCGAGCAGCCCCGCCTTCGACGCCGAGTAGCCGGTGTAGCCGCCGACCGCGATCCGCGCCAGGATCGACGCGATCATGACCAGATCGCGCCGCTCGGGGCCCGCCGCGAGGTGGCGGTGGGCAGCGCGGGCGCAGTAGTAGGTGCCTGAGAGATTCGTGGCGACAAGATCGTCGAAGCGGTCTTCCGGCCCGTCCTCGTTCGGGCCGCCGAGGCCGCTGTTCGCGACGAGCGCGTGGATCGGACCCCGCTCGTCGGCGGCGAGGGCGAACGCCGCGTCGACCTGAGCCCGGTCGCGGATGTCGCAGGCGGTGAATCCTGCCCCGATCTCCGCGGCGACCGCCTGGAGTCGCTCGACGTCACGCGCGAGCAGCGTCAGGGTCGCGCCGTCCACGGCCAGCCGCTCCGCGATCGCCTTTCCGATTCCCCGGCCGCCGCCGGTGACGACGACGTGCCTGCCTACGAGTGATTCCATCCCGCTCCTTTTCCCGCTCTTTGCGTGAAGTTCTTGCCGCCGCGCCTCTTGCGGGTGACGGAGCCGCAGCATAGATTTTCGGTTCCCCGAGGCCCGTCTCTTCGTCCCACCGGCCCGGAAGCACCTCCGAATCGGAAACACGAGCGTTCAGCGCGACGCGCAAACAAGCCATCGTTTAAGGAAAAAACCGCAATTTGCGGACGCAGGCGCTTCCGACTGCTTGACGCCCGTCGGCACAGGCCCTACCTTCCCCCTTGCAGCGAGCACGGAGCGAGATTAGGTCGAGGCTCCACCGGAAGACGAGTAGGCGGAAGCCGAAACGTCAGCCGGAGGAGCGGACGAAATCGCCACCGGCTCGCTGAATTTATTTGGGGCGCAAGCAGGATCGGAATCTGCTGAGCAGATTACGATCCGCGCCAAGACCCCTGAAGGGTCGCTGCGCTCCCGGGGTCCGCGCCCAGATCTCTTTATTGCTTAAGGCGCGCATCGCAAATCTGGCCGTGGAGCAAAGAAAACGTCGCAATTTGCGACAAGCGCGCGAATGACCTCCTTGCGCACCGGATCGTCACCCCCTAGATTCCCCCTTGCAGCGAGCACGGGACGCGAGTAGGTCGAGTCCAGTCCGGTAGGCCGTAGGCGCAAGCCGAAAGTTCGTCGGACTGGAGGACGAAAGCGCACCCGGCTCGCTGAATTTATTTTTGGGCGCAACCAGAAACGGGATCTGCGAGAGCAGATCCCGTTTCGCGCCAAGACCCCTGAAGGGTCGCTGCGCTCCCGGGCTCGGTGACGGACGTCGAGGCATCAGTGGCGGACGTCGAGGCTCTCGCGTTCTTCCGCATCGATAACGTCGGTTGATGCGCCGGCTCCTGGTTCTCGTCTCGGTGGTCGTGTTCGTTGACGCGATGTTGTTCGGAGCGCTCGCGCCGCTGATTCCCGGGTACGCGGACGAGTTCGGGCTCTCCAAGACCGGCGCCGGGCTGCTCGTCGCATCCTTCGGCGCCGGGGCGCTGCTCGGCGGAATCCCCGGCGGGCTCGCGGCCGCGCGCTGGGGCCCGAAGGCGGCGGTCGTCGCCGGCCTCGCCCTCCTCGCCGCCTCCAGCGTCGCGTTCGCTGTCGCCGAAGGCCCCTGGGCGCTCGGGGTCGCGCGGCTCGTGCAGGGATTCTCGAGCACGACGACCTGGGCGGGCGCTCTCGCCTGGCTGACGGTCGCGACCCCGCGCGAACGGCGCGGCGAGCTGATCGGCACAGCGTTCGGCGCCGCCGTCTTCGGTGCCATCCTCGGGCCGATGTTCGGCGCTATCGCCGACGCCGTCAGCGTTCGCGTCTGCTTCGTCGCTGTCGGCGTGGTCGCGGCAGCGCTCGCCGCCTGGGCCGCAACACGCCCAGCCGCGACGCCGGAGCAGCAGGCTCCCGGTTCCGTCGCCCGCGCCTTCGCCGACCATCGCTTTCTCGCCGGTCTCTGGCTGAACACCCTGCCGGCGTGGCTCTTCGGAACACTGGTCGTCCTTGTCCCCCTCCGGCTCGACGACGGCGGCTTCACGCCGTTCGCGATCGGTGCCGTCTTCCTCGCGGCCGGCCTGGTCGAGACCGTCGTCAACCCGCTGCTCGGACGCTTCTCCGACCGGCGCGGCCGCCTCCTCCCGATCAGGATCGCCCTCGCCGCGTCGGTCACAGTCGCGCTCGCGTTCGCGTTCGCACGCGACCCCTATCCTGTCGCGGCTCTGGCGATCCTCGCCGCGATCTCGTTCGGCGCCTTCTACACGCCCGGAATGGCGCTCGTCTCCGACCGCGCCGAGACCGCCGGGCTCTCGCAGGCGATCGGGTTCGGGATCATGAACACCGCCTGGGCGCTCGGGAACATGACCGGCCCGGCGCTCGCAGGGGCCGTCGCCGAGGCTGCCGGTGACGCTGTCCCATACCTGCTGGCCGCAGCGCTCTGCCTGGTCACACTGGTCGCGACCAGAACTGTCCGAGCACCGGCCGGCGGTACCGTCACCGGCTAAAGAGGCGGCTCAGAAGTCCCCGCCGTGACTCGGGGCTCGGCGCGGCGGACTCCTCGAGCGCCGGGCGGTCGATCGGTCGGAGCGCGTTCTCCCTCGACCGCTGCCGCGCCTGCTGGGCGCGCTCGCGATCGCCACGAACGGCCGCCCGCATCTCGTCGATCTGACTCTCCTCGTTCACGCGTCGAAGCTTCGATCCGATGCCTGCGGCTCCTCCTCGACGACGGCGCAACGCCGATCGTCCCCCGGCAGCGGTGAGGGACAATGGCGGAGCACGCGGTAGCGAGTGCCGTCCAGGTCGAGCTCCTCGCCAGGCGCAGGCAGCGGCTGTGGTCGAGGGAGCAGCGTGTACCCCTGCGGCGATGGCACGAAGACGAGCCACTCATCCGGCGCCACGACGTCGGGGCGCGTTGCCTCCGGCTCCGCTGCCCGCTCGCGCGGCGATCCCCGCGCTGCGGCAACGTCGTCGACCAGCTCGACGACGCGATCGATCAATCCGGCCAGCCGGTCGAGAGACGGCAGCACGACCGGCTGAGACAAGCGTTTCCTGCGCCAGGGCATGAGTCGCGACTTCGCTCCGTCGGGCCGGCTCCCTGCTAGCCCGACAGGTCGCCCTCGACGTACCGGATCGGCACCAGTGCGCTCATGCTCGCGTACGCCTCGTGTCCGTCGGGCGTGTCCCGCTCCACCCCCGCGCCGTGCCTCAGCGCCACCGCGTCGCGTGGATAGATCAATCCCGTGCGACCGTTGCGGGCGCCGACGGCAAGGACGACGAGCAACTCGGTGCCGGTGGCGACGATCACATGCTTCGTCCAGGCCGGGCAGTGGACGAGGTCCCAGGGCTCGAGCGGCCGCTCCTCGCCCTCGACGATCAGCGTCCCGTTGCCGGCGAGGATCAGGAAGTCCTCCTGCGCGTCCTCGCCGTGGTACATGCACGCCGGTTGGCCGGGCAGGAGCACGTTGACGTTGATCCCGAGCTCCTTGAAGCGCGCGTCGTCGTCGCCCTCCCAGCGGGTGTAGCGCCCGAACTCGGCGCTCTCCTCCCAGCGGGCGGCCTTCGCGTTGAGCACGAACCAGCCCTCGCCGCCGGGCACGAGGCCACCGTCCCGCTCGATCAGCTCCGCTTCCTGCAACCGTCTCCCTCGCCGCGCTCGGGTGATTCTCCGCACACAATCCTTGCACGCGGCGCGGCTCGGACGGGCCGGATGGGGGCTACCCTGACGAGATGCTCGTCCGGCTGCTCGCCTCGGCCGTCGTGACGCTGGCGTTTGCGGTCCCCGCGCACGCCGCGGTCGTCGTCCACCCGTCCTCGCAGTCGATCCCGCCGGCCGGGGTCGTGCCCGGCGGCACGCAGTCGATCTCGCTGAACACGGCGATCGGCGAACGCGAGGGCGCCTGGATCGTCGTCACGGGCGCCAGGTCGGTTTCGCAGTCCGTCGACGCCCTGTCGCTCGGCCCGCTGCGGCTGGAGGTCGCGTTCGGCCACTTCGTCTCCTTCGGCCGGAAGCTCGTTCCCGACGCGCTGCTGCCGTGGGACGGCTCGGCGCGTCCGACCGAGCACGCGAACCAACCGCTCTACGTCCGCGTGATCGTGCCGCCGGGAACGAGCGCCGGCCGCTATCGAGCGACGATTACGATCCACGCCGACGGGAGGGCGACGAGGGTGCCGCTCTCCGTCCGGGTCTTCCCCGTCGTGCTCCCGCCACCCGGCCGCGCGCAGGGGAACATGCTCAGCTCGTTCCACTTCAGCCCGGAGACGTACGTCAACAAGGTGGACGCGCTGTACGGGTTCGCGGACAACACCGAGCGGGCGGCGGCGAACCGGGCGCTCTTCGCCTGGCTCGCCGCCTACCGCATCTCCCCCGCCTCCTGGGGCTTCGGCGAGCCAAAGAGTCCGAACGGCTACGAAGCGAGCAGCAAGTGGTGGCTGGATTCGGCGGGCAACATGGCGCGGCAGGTGGACACAGGCCTGTTCTCCGCGCTGCGAATCCCGATCTCGAACGAGCACCGGTCGCGGCCGATCGGGGGTCAGGCCCCGGACGCACCCGAAGGTTGGTGCGGCTACCTGAAGCGGGTCCACGAGTTCTGGCGGAGCCGGGGCTGGCTGCAGGCCGCGCCACCGTACGTCTATGGCGTCGACGAGCCTGGTGCCGCGGAGCTGAGGCTCGTCGCGCGGCAGGCGAAGGCAACGCACACCTGCTTTCGCGGCGGCAAGCAGTTGCTGACCGGCAACCCGACGGCGAGGAACAGCTTCCTCTGGGACAACAGGGGCGACGACGACATCGATGTCTGGTCGGTGCTCGTGCGCCGCTGGTACGGCAAGTTCACGGTCCCTTCAAAGCAACGGACGGCGAGCCGCGCACGCCAGAATCTCGCGTCGATCGAGGCAGTGCGACGTCGCGGCAAAGACGTGTGGTCGTACACCTACAGCGGCGTTCCTGGCGCGCCGGGCCTGAGAGCCGACGAGCCGCTCGCGAATTCGCGGCTCTACCTGCTCTGGAACGCGCTCGAAGGCACCGACGGTGTGCTCTACGGGCAGGGAACGACGAATTACACCGCGGGCAATCCGCTCACGAGCGTGCTCCGCGGCGGCGAGTTCGTGCTCCTCTACCCCGGCCGGAGCGCACCGATCCCGAGCGCGCGGCTCGAGCAGATCCGCGACGGGCTCGAGGACGCGGCGATCTTCAACATCGTCCGCGGCAAACGCGGCTCGGCCGCCGTCCGCAGCACCCTCGGTGCGTCCGGGCTCTTCAGCGCGGACGCGGCCGGCGTCAAGCTGGCATGCAACGTCGGCTGCGAGCTGAGTGGCTCGCGCCCATACTCGTGGCCCCGCTGGTCGCACGACCGGACGACCGCGCGCAGGATCGAGGCGGCGAAGTTGCAGGCTCTGATCCTGGCGGGGTAGCTCACAGTGGACGAGACGGGCCGGCACCC
>JBDSOJ010000183.1:0-8292 GCA_039914895.1 Gaiellaceae bacterium | reverse complement strand
GATCAGGTCGTAGACGCGGCCCTCGAGCTCGAGCTCGGCGTCGAGCGTCGTGTCGAGCGCGACCGTGACTCCCTCGTCCGACGCGACCGCCCAGCCTTCCTTACCTGACCGCTCGACGAGCACCTCGTCCGCGGCGAGCTCGTGGCCGAGGACGCGGAAGCCGCCACCCTCGAGCTGCTCGAACTCGCCCGCCGCGAGTGCGGCGCGGACGGCGCCGAGCTCCTTGCCGAGCTTCGGGCCGAGGATGGGCAGGTGCGGCTTCACGTGCAGCTCGGTGGCCTCAACCGGGCCGAACTCGATCTCCTTCAGGCGCAGCTCCTCGCGGAGCTCGTCCGCGTGCGAGGCGGCGAGCGGGGCGCCCTCGACGACGAGCCGCCGCAGCGGCTGGCGGAGCTTCAGTTGCGAGACAGCGCGCGCCTGATGGCCGAGCGCGACGACGCGCCTGACCTCGGCGACCTCGGCAAGGAGTGCCTCGTCCGCCTCGCCGGCCTCGGGCCAGCCCGCCAGAAAGACGGACGCGGGAGGATCACCGTCGGCGCCCCGGACGAGGTTCTGCCAGAGGTGCTCTGCCAGGAACGGCGTCACGGACGAGACCACGCGCAGGCCCTGAACGAGCGCGGTCCAGAGAGCCTGCAACGCCGCCGCGTCGCCGTCCCAGAAGCGGCGCCGTGAGCGGCGGATGTACCAGTTCGAGACGTCGTCGACGAACTCGTCGAAGGCGCGGATCACGTCCACCGTCAGGTACGACTCGTAGCCGTCCGTCGCGTCCGCGACGAGCTTTGCCGTCCGCGCGGCCAGCCAGCGGTCGAGCGGGCGCTAGGACGGCGGTTCCGCGCCCCATTCGGGCCGGAAGCCCTCGATCGTCGCGTAGTCGACGAGGAAGCGCGTGGAGGTCCAGAGCGTCAGCAGCTTGCGCTTGATCTCGCGGCCGGGGCCGAAACCGAAGAGGAGGTTGCGGTCGGGCGGCTGGGCGCAGAACTGCCAGCGCATCACATCGGCACCCATCGTCTCGAACGCTTCCTCGGCCTCGATCATGTTTCCCCACGACCCGTGCATCTCGCGGCCGGTCTCGTCGAGCATCTTCTCGTAGCCCAGCACCCGCTTGTACGGCGCCTTCCCGGTCAGGACGACCGACATGAAGTGCTGCGAGTAGAACAGAGCCGGATCTGCTCGCGCATCTCCGAGACCCAGTCGGCGGGGAACCACTCCTCCCAGTAGGCGTGGTCGGGGAGGTCCGCCGTCGTCAGCCCCTTCGCCGCACCGGTCCCGTACCCCTCCGGGACACGCTCGGCGTTCTGCCAGCCGAGCGTGGAGAAGGGAACGATCCCGGCGTCGAGCCAGACGTCGCCGACCTCGGCGACGCGGCGCACCTCCTCGCCGCACGATTCGCACGCGATCGGCACATCGTCGATCCACGGCCGGCGCAGCTCCTCGAGCTGCTCGACCCCGCCGGTGGCACGCTCGAGCAGCTCCGCCTTCGACCCGATCACGTTCAGGTGCCCGCAGCCGCAGGGGTAGAAGGGCAGCGGCAGCCCGTAATAGCGGCGGCGGGAGATGTTCCAGTCGTCCATGTTGCGGAGCCAGTCGTCCATCCGCTTGCCCATATAGTCCGGCGTCCACTCGACCTTCTGGTTCGCGTCGATCAGCTGCGGCCGCAGCTCGTCGACCGCGATCAGCCAGTCGTCGGTGACGCGCCAGATCAGCGGCGTGTCGCAGCGCCAGCAGTGCGGATAACGGTGCTCGTGGAGGCCTGCTTCGACGAGGAAACCGTGCTCTCCGAGCCAGCCGACGATCTGGTCGGCGGCCTCGACGGTCGAGAGGCCGTGCAGCCAGCCGTAGGCGTCGTAAAAGCGACCGGCCTCGTCGACCGGCATCAGGACCGGCAGCTCGTGGATCTGCCCGAGCTCGAAGTCCTCCTGCCCCGCGCCAGGGGCGATGTGGACGATTCCCGTCCCCTCCTCGAGCGAGACGTCCTCCCACGGGATGACGCGGTGCTCGACCTCGGCGCCCGGCCCAAGCTCGTCGAACGGAGCCGCGTAACGCCAGCCGACCAGCTCCTCGCCACGCCTCCGCTCGGAGAACGACTCGCCCGGGTAGCGCGCCGCCGCCACCCACTCGCCGTTCTCGCGCAGTCCGTACTCGGCATCGGGTTGCACGGCCGCGGCCACGTTCGCGGGAACGGTCCACGGCGTCGTCGTCCAGATCACAAGCGACTCGCGCGGACGGTCGGGGAGCGGGAAGCGCACGAAAAGCGAGGGGTCGGCGCGATCCTGATAGACGCCGCTCTGCGAGAGCTCGTGCTGCGAGAGCGAGGTGCCGCAGCGAGGACACCATTCGGTCGAGCGGTGGCCCAGGTAGAGCCAGCCGTTCTCGTGCACTCGCTTCAGCATCCGCCAGACGTACTCGATGTTCGTGTCGCTGAAGGTGAAGTAGTCGTTGCCCCAGTCCATCCACTGGCCGAGCCGGATCGAGCCGCGGGTGATGTCCGCGGACGATTGGACGACCACCTCGCGGCAGCGGCGCGCGAACTCGGCGAGCCCGAACTCCTCGATCTCGCGCTTCGAGTTGAGCCCGAGCGAGCGCTCGACGCCGACCTCGATCCAGAGGCCCTGACAGTCGAAGCCGTTCTGGTAGCGCTGGTGATAGCCGCGTAACGCCTTGTAGCGCTGGAAGACGTCTTTCAGGGTGCGACCCCACGTCGTGTGCACGGCCAGCGTCTTGTTCGCGGTCACGGGTCCGTCGATGAAACTGAACCTGGGTCCGTCCGCGTTCTTGGCTCGCAGCTGCTCGAACGTGTCCTCGCTCTCCCAGAGCTCGAGGATCTCGAGCTCGAGTGCGGGGTGGTCGGGCTTGTCCGGGAGCGCTGCGAACATGCGCCCGATTCTAGGGAACAGTCCTCAGCTCCCTGTCGTTTTCATAAGGCGAGGCCGGGGAACCGACCTCCCAACCAGCGAAAGGAACCACCGAATGGCAACTGCAGTCAAGGAAGACACGTTCGCGCAAGAGGTGCTCGAGAGCGACAAGCCCGTGATCGTGGACTTCTGGGCCGAGTGGTGCGGGCCGTGCCACGCGGTCGCGCCCGTGCTCGACAAGATCGTCGCGGAGCGCGCCGGCGAGGTGAAGCTCGTCAAGGTCAACATCGACGAGGAGCGCGGCCTGGCCGAGCGCTACGGGATCGCCTCGATCCCGACGATGATCCTCTTCAGGGACGGCGAGCCGTCCCAGGTCGCGGTCGGCGCTCAACCCAAGGGCGCGCTCGAGCGCTCGCTCGGCCTCGTGACCGACTAGTTCTCCGCGGACTCTTCTTCGGGCTGGGGGACCGGCGACGCCGCACGGCTCGCCGGTTCCTCGACCAGGTTGAGCACCCGCATGCCGTAGTTGAAGACGATCGTGCCGCCGAGCCAGCCGCCGACGGTGAGCATGAAGAAGCCGACGATCGTGAGGATGAACGCCCCGTCGCCGACCACGCCGTCGCTCCCCTCGCTGTAGCCGGCGCCAATCGAGACGAGGAAGAACGCGGTTGCGATCAACATCGCGATCATGTGCGCGGTCGCGGTGCGCCACAGCGGCGTGCCGCGGGAGATCTGCAGCCAGTCGACGAAGCCGGTGATCGCGGTGGGGCCGCTGAAGATCAGACCCACGATCAGAGCGAGCGCCCAGGCCTGCGCGGCCTCCTGCTCTGCGATCCCGACCTTGCTCAGCGCGGCCGCGACGGTCGCGAATGTGTAGGTGCCGATCGTCGCGTCGGTCAGCGGCGGATGCAGCGGATGGCCGGGCGTGCCGCGAGAGAGGAAGTCGAGCTTCACGTGCGCCGAGCGTTTCCGCCCCGGCGACACCGCAAACGCGAGCGGGTCGGTGCGAGGGCGGCGGAGGGCGGCTCGGCCGGCCGGGAGCCGCCCGGCCAGGGTCGCGCTACTCGTCGACGGTTTCGAGATAGCCGAGGAAGGCTGCGTGCTTGGCCAGGAGCGCTTCGATCTCGCTCAGGCCGACCGCCGCCCAGTCCTCGACCCACGTCTCGGAGAGGTCGTCTTCGATGATGTGGAGGCCGCGCTCGCTCATCTGAGCTGATGATCGACACGGTCACCCGCCGGTGCATGGGCCAAACGGCCTATCTTTCGGACCTGCCCGGCCCCACCCGGCCCACCCGATGCAACGACTCCTGATCGTCAACCCACGTTCCGGCACGGACTCTCCGACAGCCGAGGAGCTCCGCGACGCGGCGCGGTCACGCAGCGTCCGGGTGCACTTCCTCGAGGAGGGCGAGGATCTGCAGGAGCTGGCGCGGAACGCCGGCGCCGACGTGCTCGGGATGGCCGGCGGCGACGGCTCGCTCGCAGCCGTCGCCGAGGTCGCGATCGAGCAAGATGTTCCGTTCGTCTGCATCCCGTTCGGGACGCGGAACCACTTCGCACGTGACCTCGGGCTCGACCGCGACGACCCCATAGCTGCCCTGGCTGCCTTCGACGACGGCGTCGAGCGGCGCGTCGACGTGGCGCGCGCGGGCGACCGGCTCTTCCTGAACAACGTCTCGCTCGGGGTCTACGCGCGGCTCGTCCACCGGCGCGAGCGCCATCGCCGACGCCGAGACGCGCTCGCACGGCTCCGAGCGCTGGCGCTGACGGTTCGGGACCGACGGCGTCAACAGCGCTTTACGATCGACGGCGAGCTCGTGCGCGCGCGCCTCGTGCTCGTCTCGAACAACGACTACGAGCTCGACCTGCTTTCGCTCGGGGAGCGCGACCGCCTTGACGAGGGGAAGCTCCACCTCTACATCCCGCATGGCTTCCGCCGGATCACCTGGGAGGAGCGCGCCTGCACGGAGCTCGAGATCGGCGCGCCGCAGCCGCGGTTGCGGACGGCGGTCGACGGCGAGCCGGTCGAGCTCGACACGCCGATCCGCTTCCGGATTGAGCCGCTGGCGCTACGCGTGCTCGTGCCGCCAGGCTGAAAGCGCCTCCGCGAAGGCGCTCGGCCCGACGTCGGGCGGAAGCTCGTCGGCGCGGAACCAGCCGAGCTCGGTCACGTCGTCGGCGGCGCCTTCCGTGCCTCCGATGACGGCTGCCCGCCAGATCAGGCACAGCACCGTCCGCTCGCCGTGAGGCTGCATCCACGTGCCGAGCAGCTCCTTCGTCTTGATCTCGAGGCCTGTCTCCTCGCGCACCTCGCGCCGCAGACCGTCGAGTGGGGCCTCTCCTTCGTCGAGGAACCCTCCCGGGAGCCCCCAGCACCCCGCGCCCGGATCGAAGGCGCGGCGGCCGAGAAGCACCTTCGTGTCCTGCTCGATCAGCGCATGGACGCCCGGCACGGAGTTCGACCAAGCAACGTAGCCGCACTGCGTGCAGGCGAAGCTCGAGCCGCGATGCTCACCCCCGCCGCCGCAGCGCGGGCAGAACCGCCAGCCGTCGAGGACGCCCACGGCGCTACGGTACTCCCCGTGCCGCGCCATGTGCCTGCCACCGTTCACGAGCTGACGCGGGTCGGCCTGCTCGCCGGGCTGCCGGGCGAGCACCTCTCGAGGCTCGCGGCCAGGCTCGAGCGGGAGGAGGTCGCACCGGGAGCGACCGTCGTCCGCGAAGGCGAGTCCGGCGACCGCTTCTACGTCGTCCTCTCGGGGATGCTCAACGTCAGCCAGGAGGCGCTCGGCGAGCGGAGGATCCTGCGGCCGGGCGATGCGTTCGGCGAGGTGGCGCTCGCGATGGGGATCCCTCGGACGGCTTCGGTGCGGGCAATCACGCCCGCCGTCGTCGCGAGTTGCGACCAGGCTGCGTTCGACGAGCTCCTGCGGCCGCTGTTCGCCGACGATGACCGTGCAGATGAGTGACGTCCTGCTCCTGCACGCGGCGATCGGGGACGCGCGCTCATGGGCGCCGCAGGTCGAGGCGCTGCGCGCGGCGGGGCACAACCCGACCGCTCCCGATCTGCCCGGCTACGGCACCGAGCCGCTCCGGCCGGGACGCATCTCCTACGTCGAGTATGCCGCCGCGCTGCTCGACGCGCCGGCGACCGTCGTCGGCTGCTCGTTCGGCGGCAGAGTCGCGCTCGAGCTCGCGGTCGAGCGGCCCGACCTCGTCGAGCGGCTCGTGCTCGTCAACGCGGCACTGCCCGGCTGGAACTGGTCCGAGGGAGTCACGAAGGCGAACGACGCAGAGGACGAGGCACTCGACCGGGGCGACATCGCCGCCGCCGCCGAGGCGAACCTCTTCTGGCTCGGGCCCGACGCCTCCGAGGAGGTGCGCGACCTCGTCCGGTCGATGGTCGCGCGCAACTTCGAGCTCGTGCTGCCCGTCCAGGAGCAGGTCGAGAGCGTGCCCGTGAAGCCACCGGCGGACGCGCGACTGGGCGAGATCACGGCGCCGACGCTGATCGTCGTCGGCGCCGAGGACGTCCCGGACATGGTCGAGATCGCTGCGATCCTGGAGGCCGGGATAGCGGACACGCGCGTCGAGACGATCGAGGGCGCCGGCCACCTGCCGAGCCTCGAGCAGTCGGGCGAGCTCAACCGGCTACTGCTCGAGTTCCTCGCGTAGCCGTGCACCGCTCGACGCCGTTCGCCGAGCTGAACGCCGTGCTCGGCGAGCTCGTCGCCGGTGTCCACGCCGCCCTGGGCGAGAGCCTCGTCGGCGTCTATCTCCAGGACTCGCTCGCCGTCGGCGACGCCGACGAGCACAGCGACGTCGACTTCCTCGTCGTCACCGAGAGCGAGCTCGACGAGGCACAGGTGGAACCGCTGCGGACGCTGCACAGGCAACTCCACGCCCTTCCCAGCCTCGCGGTCGGCGCGGCGGGACGCTAGGCCTCGGCGAGAACCGTGTCCGAGAGCGTGGGCCAGGCCGTTACGGCCCACTCGCCGAACGAGATGTCCGCGAGCGCGGCCGCGACGAGCTGCCGCTCCGGGTCGATCCAGAGGAAGGTCGCCGTGCCCGGTTTCGAGCCGAAGTGGCCATACGTCCGCGGCGAGTTCTGCGCCCCGGTCCAGTGCGGCGACTTGCCGTCGCGGAGCTCGAAGCCGAGACCCCAGTCGTTCGGCGTCTGGCGGCCGAAGCCGGGCAGGACGCCGTCGAGGCCGGGGAACTGCACCGAGGTCGCCTCGGCGAGCGTCTCCGAAGCGATCAGGGTGGGCGCGAGCGCCTCGCGTCCGAAGGCGAGCAGGTCGCCGAGCGTGCCGACGATCCCGCCGGCGGCGTCGCCCTCGAGTGTGGACGCGAGCCCGAGCGGCTCGAGCACGGCCGCGCCCAGGTAGTCCGGAAACGGCATCTCCGCCCGGGCGGCGACGTGGTCGGCCAGCACGACGTAACCGGTGTTCGAGTAGATCCGCCGCTCGCCCGGCTTCCCCAGCGGCTTCGGCGAGTCCCAGGCGAGCCCGGACGCGTGCGCAAGCAGGTGCCGCACCGTCGAGCCCTCGGGTCCGGCGGGCTCGTCGAGGTCGAGCGCACCCTCCTCGGCGGCGATGAGCGTCGCGTAGGCCGTGAGCAGCTTCGTCACCGAGCCCCAGCCGAGCCGGTGCCGGGCGTCTCCGTGCTCGGCGAGGACGGCACCGGCGGTGGCGACACCGGCGGCGGCGTGCTCGGCCGGCCACGACTCGATCTGGCGGAGCGCTTCCACGGCGGGCGATACTAGATGCTTGATCGGCAATTACCGCACTCACGGATGACGATCCGGACACGGCACCGGGCACCACCCTCGGCCTTGCCAAGGCAACCAGCCTTGGCCGCGGCCGAGTGCGGCCCCCGGCTTGGTCCGGATCGCCGCCGCGAGCACGTCAATCACCGACCAAGCATCTAGCCACTTGGAGCGCCGACTGATCCCGGGACACTCGCCGTACGAGCCGGTGGTCGGCTACTCGCGCGCGGTTGTCAGCGGCGCGAACGTGTACGTGTCCGGTACGGCGCCGATCCCCCGCGATGGCGATCCCCCCGAAGGGGCCTACGAGCAGGCGCGCCTCTGCCTCGAGATCGTCGGCGGCGCGCTCGGCGAGGCCGGTGCAGGCTTCGGCGACGTCGTGCGCACGCGCATCTACCTGACCGACGCCGACGACTACGAGGAGATCGCCCGCGCGCACGGCGAGGTGTTCTCGGAGATCCGGCCCGCCTCGACGGCCGTCGTCGTCAAGGGCCTGCTCGACCCGCGCTGGCGCGTCGAGATCGAGGCCGACGCCGTTCTCACACCGTGAAGCAGATCTACCCCAACTCGATCACCGGCAAGGGCGCCGTTCGGGGCGGCAGCGTCCTCGATCACACCTTCGGCCAGTCCGACCCGTACACGCTCGGGGTCGAGGAGGAGTACATGCTCCTC
>JBDSOJ010000167.1:0-6569 GCA_039914895.1 Gaiellaceae bacterium | reverse complement strand
GAATGGAGTTCAGTTGCCACAGTTACTGACCTTTCGGCACCAGTCGGTGCCACCGTTAGGACCTATTGCAAGGCTCGTGCTACGCGCTAAGGGAGAGGACGCGGCTGGTGCCGCGCCCCTCTACGCTCGTGCATCGAACGCCTGCTCAGCAGCCGTTATGTGCAGGCGGCGTTGTTCTTGTAGTCGGTCGGGCCGATGCCCGGACCCTGCGCGCTCCACGTCTGGTCGCCGACCGTATCGGTCAGACAGTACGCCGTGGCGGTCGGAGTGCCAGCAACCGCCAGCGTGTCTGAGAGGCCGCTGTCGATCAACTTGAGCTTGGCGGCGGTCATAGCCGCATAGGTGCTAGGCGTCTGGTCGCTGTAATAAGCCTCCGCGGACGGGATCGCCGCACGGATGTTCGCCTTCGCCGCCTTCTCGTTCGCGCGATCCTTGAAGCCGAGGTACGACGGGACTGCGATCGCAAGCAGGATCCCGATGATCACGATGACTACGAGCAGCTCGATCAGCGTGAAGCCTTCCTCACGCGCGAGCCGCTGCAGCAACTTGGTCATGCAATTTCTCCTCTGTACGTGGGCCGCATCGGCCGGGTTACTCGGACATCAAGTGTATCGCTCAATTTGGGTGATCCCGTCACCCCCTTTTGGGGGGATTCGGCCGACCAAAAGGCGAGGACGCTTCGGTAGGTTCACTTGCTTTCGTCTGCTGGTCGAGTTCTCCTGCGAGCGCTTAGGCGCGCGCGACCTGGCAGCCGAGATACGAGAACGAGGCGACGAGATCGCGGATGAACTCCTCCGCAGCCTCTCGACTCGGGAACCTGTGCGGACGAATCCGCTCCGCGTCGGCGGCGTCGCCGAAGATCTGAGTGGCGACGATCATGCCCGCGCCATCGCTGCGGATGACGACGCTCGCGAGCGGCACCCCGTCGCGCAGAACCTGCCACGTAGCCGTGGGAACGTCCGTGAGAGAAGCCGCAGTCTCCATAACTTGGAGTATCGGCAGTCTCGCAACCGGCCCAACCCCCCGGACGGGTGACTACCCGCGGTTTCTGGGCCGAGATTTCAAATTAAGGCCCTCATGCCGTGCAGACGCGCGCGAGTTCTTCGACGGTGGTGATCCCGGCGGCGACCTTGGCGACCCCGTCGTGCCAGAGCGAGCGCATTCCGTCGACCCGGGCAGCGCGCTCGATCTCCTCCCGAGGCGCCTTCTCCGAGGCGAGCCGCTCGAGCTCGCCGGTCATCTCGAGCAACTGGAAGACCCCGATCCGCCCCTTGTAGCCCGTATTGCCACAGCGGACGCAGCCCACCTTGCGCCGGAAGGTCGAGCCGGCTAGGGCGGCCACGAGCTCGTCCTCGATGTGGAGAGCGCGAAGCTCGTCGATGCCCGGCTCGTAGGAGGTGGCGCAGTGGAGGCAGAGCTTGCGGGCGAGCCGCTGCGCGAGCACCGCGGACACCGCAGCACCGGTGATGAACGGCTCCACACCCATCTCGTTCAGCCGCGTCAGCGCTGAAGGCGCGTCGTTCGTGTGCAACGTCGAGAGGACGAGGTGGCCGGTGAGCGCGGCCTCGATCGAGATCCGGGCAGTCTCGCCGTCGCGGATCTCGCCGACCATGACGACATCGGGGTCGGAGCGGAGGATCGAGCGCAACGCGGTCGCGAAGGTGAGCCCGGCGCGCGGATTGGTCTGAACCTGCTTGATCCCGGCGAGCCGGTACTCGACGGGGTCCTCGACGGTGATGATGTTGATCTCGGGACGGCTCGTCGCCGCGAGCGCGGCGTAAAGCGTCGTCGACTTGCCCGAGCCGGTCGGGCCTGTGACGAGCATCGCGCCGGTCGGCCGAGAGAGGATCTCCGAGACCCGCGCCCGCATCTCCTCGGAGAGCCCCAGCGACTCGAGCGTCGGCACCTCGCGCGACTTGTCGAGTAGTCGCATCGTCACCGTCTCGCCTTCGACCGTGGGCAGGGTCGCAACGCGGATGTCGAGCAGGCGCCCGGCCGCGGCCGCGGTGAGCGTGATCCGACCGTCCTGCGGCTTGCGCCGCTCGGCGATATCGAGCTTCGAGAGCACCTTCAGTCGCGTGGTGACGCCGGCGGTGAGCCGCTTCGGGATCCGCTGTGCGACGTGGAGGACGCCGTCGATTCGGAAGCGCACAATGAGCTCATCCTCCTGGGGCTCGACGTGGATGTCGCTCGCACCCTCTTCGGCCGCCTGAAAAATGATCGAGTTGACGAGCCGCACGAGCGGCGCGTCGGAGATTCCGTCGTCGGCCTCAAGATCGTCCTCTTCTGCGTCCGAATCGGCCTCGGCGGCCGCGTCCGTGACGAAGACGGCATTTTGCGCCTCGGCCGCGCGCACGAGCCGACGCAACTCGGTGAGGACGTCGTTCTTGGCGGCGACGTAGAACTCGATCGGCCTCCGCGTCGCCAGCCGCAACTCGTCGAGCCCGCGCACATTCTGGGGATCGGTGATCGCGAGCTTCAGTGTCGCGCCGTCGCTTGCGAAAGGAATCGCGCAGACGCGCTCGAGCACCGGTAGCGCGATCGTCTTCGACGCCTCGGTGTCGATTCCGGCGACAGCTAGGTCGACGAGCGGGAGGTGGTATTGCTCGGCGAGCGTGCGGGCGACGCCCAGCGCGCTCGCGAAGCCCTCGTCGATCAACGCCTGGGAGAACGTGCCGCCGATCGCACGTGTGCGCACCTGCTCGAGCTTCTCCGGGTCGAGCAGCCCCATCTCGCCTATCACCTCAGAGACGAATTCGCTGTGACCCGCCTCCGAGCCGCCGGCGTCACGGTCCTGCTCGTTGACGAGCCGCAGGTCTGGGTGGTTGTCCTGATTCATCCTCGGAAACTTCATTAGAGCAGGCTCAGGTACGCGTCGAGGAGCGGTTTCCCTGCAAAGAGGCCGATGGCGCCGCCGAGGGCGAGGAACGGGCCGAACGCAATCCCCATCTTCCGGCCGGCATGGCCGTGGCGCACGAGCAGGACGATGGCGGGCACGAGCGCGCTGAGCATCCCGACCATCAGCGCGACGGGGACGACGCGGCCGAGCATCACGCCGAGCAGGAGCGCGAGCTTGACGTCGCCCATCCCCATCCCGGCCGGGTAGACGAGCGCGGCGGCGAGCAGGAATCCTGAGGCGCCGAGGCCGGCGAGCAGCCACTCGACCGACGGGTGCAGCAGCGTCTGCGCAGCCAGTACGACCGCGGCGGCCGGCAGGACTATCTTATTCGGGATGATTCGCCGTTCGAGGTCGGTCACCGAGACAGCGAGGAGGGCGGCGCAGAAGAGCGAGCCGACGGCGGCGTCCCAGGTGAAGCCGTAAACGAGGAAGCAGGCCGCGACGAGCAGTCCTGTCGCAAGCTCGACGAGCGGGTATTTCCACGGGATCGCCGTTCCGCACGAGCGGCAGCGGCCGCGGAGGAGCACATACGAGAGAAGGGGGACATTGTCGTACCACGCGAGAGTCTGCTCGCAGCTCATGCAGGCGGAGGCCGGCGCCAGGACCGAGCGTCCAAGCGGTATCCGCGCCGCGACGACGTTGAGGAAGCTTCCCACCGCGAGGCCGGGAACGAAGGCGACGGCGGCAAGCGCGGCGTTCACTCAGTTCCGAAAGCTATTGCGGAGGACGATGTCGTCGATGAGCGTGAAGCGTTGACTGCTGTCGGCGAGCGTAAGGTCGAACGCGAGCGAGATGCCGAGCGTTGCTCGTGGCGGCGCGGTCGTGCTCGCGATCGGCAGCGGGGAATCCGAGGATCCCGCGGGCGCTCCGACGTCGGTGTAGCTGACCGTCGAGGGAGTCACCGTGGCCATGTACCTGAGCCCCGTCGCGCCCAACGCGCCGTCATCACGCCCGTAGACGCGGTACGCGGTCGCGCCCGCATACGAGCTCCAGTCAAGCCTGATCCGGTTCGCCGTGTCGGTGGGGACGATGATCTCCGCGACGTCGCCCGAGAGCTCCTTCCCGCCGACAACTGCGGTCACCGAGTAGGCGTAGCGCCTCGGGCTGAACACGACCTGGGTGCCCGACTTGCTGGGCGTGAGCGTGAACGTCCCCGCGGGGCTCCGGCGGTTCAGCGAAAAGAGCTGATTTGAGGAGAGCGACTCGGCGACGCGCTTCTCACCCGCTCCTCCGGTGCACGTCGCGCTGGCGGCGCGCCAGAGCGCATATGGCGCGGCGCCGCCGATCGCGCACCACGAGAACGGCGCCGCTGCGCCGGCGACCGGCTTCTGGCAACGCCCTGGGAGGGTGACGGTGACCGAGGACGGTGAGTTGATCACGACGCTCGACGCACAGCGGATCTCGCGACGGAGGTTGTCGAGCGCCAGGCGCGCGTTGTGCTGGGCCTGGTAGCGATTCGACTGATCGACCTGGGACGTGGAGGCGGAGACGAACAGCGTCGTCATGCTCGCAAGGATGACCCCGAGGATCAGGAGGACAACGAGTATCTCAATGAGCGTGACGCCGCTCGAGTCGGCGAATCGCAGCCGGATGTCGCGAGCGACTCCGTCGAGCTGCGCTCTCCGGCCGACTGGCGGCTTACCGAGCGTCATGACGTTCGCAGAGCTTGTGGATCGTGCTCCGGCTGGCCCGTCACGGTCTTGACCTCCTCCTGGACCTCGGGCATCGCGTCCACGACGGCCTTCTCCTTAACCGCAAGGTCGAGGGCGATCAGGAAGTCGTGACGATTCGGCGCCGCGTTGGCCGCTGTATCGCGGTCGACGTCGCCCGAGAGCACGAGCGCAATCAGCGCGTTCGAGAGCGTCTGCATCTCGAAGAAGGCGCCGTCTGCGATCGCCTCGGAGATGTACTCGGGCTTGTTCTCGCGGATCAACTCAGCGATGCGACTGTTCGAAATCATCACCTCGACTGCCGCGACGCGACCTCCCCCCGCGCGGGGAAGAAGGCGCTGGCTGACGACGCCCTTGAGGACGCCGGCAAGAATCGAGCGCACCTGCGGCTGCTTGATCGCCGGGAAGTACTCAAGGAGACGACCGACCGTCTCGGAAGCGTCGACAGTATGCATCGTCGAGAGCACGAGGTGACCGGACTCAGCCGCCTGGAGAGCCGTTTCAGCGGTCTCGGCATCGCGGAGCTCGCCGATCAGGATGATGTCGGGGTCTTGCCTCAGCACGCGGCGTAGGGCCTCGTGGAACGAGCCCGTGTCGAGGCCGACCTCGCGCTGGTTGACGATGCAGCCGGCGTCGGTGTGGAGGATCTCGATCGGATCCTCGATCGTGACGATGTGCTGGCGGCGCGAGCGGTTCATGTGGCCGATCATCGCTGCGAGCGTCGTTGTCTTGCCGGCGCCCGTTGCGCCCGTTACGAGCACGAGTCCGCGCTGCTCCTCGGCCAGTCGCTCGACGCCCGGCGGCAGCCGAAGCGCGGCGAAGCTCGGCACCTCACTTGGGATCACGCGCATCGCGAACGAGATCTCGCCGCGTTGCCGGAAAGCGTTGACGCGGAAGCGGGGCAATCCCGGCCGCTGGTAGGCAAGATCGAGCTCGCCGGAGTCCTGGAACGTCGAGAGCCTCGCGGGAGCGGCGGAGCCGACCTCATCGAGAATCCTCTCCAGCTCGTCGGTACCGAGCGCGGGCCAGCCCTCGAGGGGCTGGAGGTGGCCATCGCAGCGGATTATCGGCGGTTGGCCAATCTTCAGATGGACATCGCTCGCCCCGCGCTCGACCGCGGCATGAAGCATGCGATTCAGGTCGAAGCGGCCGGGAAGCGATGCGGGCTGCGCTGTCTCTTCGGAAAGACTCACCAACTCACCCTTCGTAGTCGCGTACGGCGAGGAGCTTCGCTGGCGGCGGATCCTGGAACTCGCCTCCGCCCGGCAGGAACTCGAGCGGCGGGAAGGAGAGGTTGTTGCTTTGACCGGCGACGACGACGCCGTCGACGCTCACCATCGGCCCCTGGGCGATCGTGTTGGTCTCGGTGAGGATGCTGCGCCTGGACACGAGGCCGCCCTGGTACTGGACCTGACCTTTGAGCGCGATCGCGATGGTGCCCATCAGCGCGGTTTCGGCTGCGCTTCCCGAGTACTCGCCGTTCGCGACGATGATCAGCGCCTGGTCGTTCGGCTCCCACTTGTTCACGTCGCAGTTGCCCGAGGTGACGACAGCGCATAGCTTCAGCCCATTCGACGTCATCGCGAAGGTGCCGGTGAGGTAGAGAAAGGCCTTGCCGACGTAGGTCGCAGCCTGGCTCACCGTCGCGTTATGGTCGAGATAGACCAGCCCGTTCACGGCCAGCACCTTGGTCGCGTTGTCCCAGGAGATCTCACCCGCGTTGAAGGCGCCGATCTGGAACTTGCAGCTGTAGCTCGCCGCTGGCGTTAGGTCGATCGGCGCCGTCGCCGCCGGCGTCGTCAGGGGGTCGCCCGTCGACGCGAGCGAGAACGGCGGCGGCGTGCCCGATGGCGCGTTCGAGTTGCAGGGGTAGTTCGGGCCCGGACGCGCCTCCCCGAGCCGCACGGGATAGTCGAGCACGGGATTGACGACGTAGGCCAATGGGATCGTGTTTGTGCTCCCTCCCGGGGGCGCGAAGACGTTGTCCTGGGCGGGCGTGC
>JBDSOJ010000156.1:0-4373 GCA_039914895.1 Gaiellaceae bacterium | reverse complement strand
TCGGCGAGGAGCACGAGCGCCCGACAGCGAAGCGCGGTCGCAGTCGTCCACACGTTCCCCGCAGCGTGAGCCTCGAGCCTGCGGACGAGTGCTTCCGCCTCAGCGATCCGGCCAAGAGCAACGAGCGCCTCAACGCCATCCGCGGCCGCGTTCTCCGCCCATGTCAGATCGAACTCTCCGGTGTCTGCAAGAAGCGGCCACGCGCGCCCCGGTTGCCCGAGGGATAGTTCGAGGAACCCGAGCACCCACCGGTTGGCTGCCTCGAAGAACGGCCAGTGAATGGCCTCGCCGTGCTTGATGCCCTGGTGGGCGAGTTCGCGGGCCTCCTCCGTGTCGCCGCGGAGTGCTGCAAGCTCGGCCCGCCGGAGGCACGCCCAGGCCTCGTTGAGGCGATCTCCGCCGTCGAACGCGAGCTCTGACGCTTGGTCGAGGAGTTGATCCGCACACCCCCAGTTACCGGCGGCCAGTTCAACCTCTGCAAGATGCATGAGGACGCGGTCATGTTCGCGCCCGTTGCTGCTCGCCTCCTCGAGGACACCGCTGAGCAACTCACGCGCCCCGGCCAGGTCACCCTCGAAGAGGCGCTGCTCGGCCAGCAACACCTGCGGTGGCGTCGCACGCGCGAGAACTCCGTGCTCGGCTGCGAGCACAATTGCACGTTCGAGGAGAGCCGGCTCGGGACGTCCGCGGAGAAGCGACCGTGCCGCGACTGTCGAGAGTGCGGTCGCGAGCAGCGGCAAGTCCACGACCTGCTCGGCCTCCGCGAGCGCCTCCCGCGCCAGCTCCTCGCTGGCTTCGGTCTCCCCCCGGTTGAGCCGATACTTGCTCGCGAGCAGCAGGGCTCGAGCCCGGAGTCCGCGGTCGTCCCCTGCGTGGTCGAGAGCCTCCTCGACGATGCGGCCCCGCTTCTCGACATCGTCTTCGACCTGAAACAGAACCAGCAGCGCACGGGCGCGGCGCGCTCCGCTCAGGCCCGTGGCGAGACTCTCTCGCAGCAATCGTCTCGCATCGGCAATTTGTCCCGAGTCGGCGAGGTAGTCAGCGAGCGCGAGCGCGCGTTGCTCGCGTCCGGCGACGTCGGCGACCGGGGTCACCCGGAGGGCGTGCCGCGCGAGTGTCGCGGCCGCGTCAGGAGCTCCGCGCGCCCGAGCGCGCACGGCCGCCTCGTCGATCAGTGTCGCCGTCTCGGCGTCGGGCTCGACGGTCGCCAGGGCACGGTGGCGTGCCCGCTCGTCGGCATCCCCGCTCACGATCGCGAGTCGTGCGTGCAGCGCGCGGCGCGCCGCAGGCGCAGCCGCGGCGTAGGCGGCAGCTGCGAGCAGTGGGTGAGTGAAGCGGACGATGCCCTCGGCGTCCACCGTCACTGCGCCCGCCGCGGAGGCTGTCTCGAGCAGCGTGGCCGAGCCGTCGACGACCGCTTCCACGATCGCCGGCGTCGGTCGTATGGTCGCGGCGACGACGGCCAGCAGCGGGAGCACGTCCGGAGGAAACGCGGCGACGCGCTCGCGGACCAGCTCCTCCAGCGATGACGGTAGCGGCAGCGGCCCATCTGTCGAGGCGACGCTCTTCGCGAACTCGAGAGCGAACATCGGGTTGCCGCCGGATTCCTCATGCACGCGCGCTAGCGCCGGCCGGGGTATGCGGGCGCCGAGCCTGGTTCGGACTAGGTGGTGGAGCGCGCCGACGCTCAGCGGGCCAACGCGAACGTTGGTGAAGCGCTCGTCGAAGTGATGGCGCAGACCGAGCGGGTCGCCGGCGTCGCCACGCTGCGTGACGAGAACTCCGACGGGCGCGTCGCGAAGCCGACGGACGGCAAAGGCGAGGATCCGCTGTGAAGGTGGGTCGAGCCACTGGACATCGTCGATCGTCAGCAACACGCGCGAACGGCCGGCGAGTGCCCGCAGGCATGCGAGGAATGCGCGCGGCAGGACGACGGCGTCCGGTCTCTCGGCCGACGGCGCTTCCAGACCGACGGCGACGGCGAGCGCGCGGCGCTGCGGCTCGACGAGGTCGTCGGCGATCCCCTCGAGCGCCCCATCGAGGAGGTCGGCGAGGCCGCCGAGCGCGAGCGGCATCTCCGCCTCGGCGCATCTCGTCGTAAGGATCCTGACACCGCTCGCCTCCGCCGCCTCGACCCCGGTTTGCCAAAGCGCCGTCTTGCCGATTCCAGCGTCGCCGGAAATGACGGCTCCACACGGGCCGTCGGCGATGTCGTCGATGAATCGATGCAGCCGAGCGAGCTCGCTCTCGCGCCCGACGAGGTTGGAGCCGGTTGCGGTGGTCACTCGGTCATTGTCGTCCACCCGATGCGTGCTTACCAGCACCGGGCGGGCGAAGTGTTGGGGTTTCCGAGACGCCATCTAAGCGGTGACCGGACAGAGTCGACCCACGAATGGGAAACGACCAAGGAGGTTGGCACCATGTACCGACTGCTGATCGGGGCCTTCGGCCTCGCCGCCATCGCCGCGGTGGCGGTTGGAGCGGCCACCGCCGGCGACGGAGCACTACCGGCTGACGAGCAGGCCGTGCGAGCTGCCGTCGCGCGGTATCACAGCTTCGGACAGGCCGAAAGAGACGGCTACGTGATTCGGGCCGGTGAGCCGTGCGTCAGATCGCCCGCCGGAACGATGGGCGTCCACGCCTTGAACGCCGCGCTGATGGCCGACGACGCGATCGACCCGCTGCGGCCGGAACTGCTCGTCTATCTCCCGAACGGGAACGGCAGCCTGAAGCTCGTCGCGGTCGAGTACTTCAAGGCCGACGCCGACCAGAACCTCGCCACGAATGGCGACCGGCCGTCGCTGTTCGGACGGCAGTTCCAAGGGCCGATGCCCGGCCACAACCCGACCATGCCCATCCACTACGACCTACACGTCTGGGTCGCAGAAGAGAACCCGAACGGCCTCTTCGCGCAGTTCAACCCGACGATCGCCTGCCCCTAGCGCGGGACTCGCGAAAACCGGCGGTGCGCCATCGCAGACTGGCGCACCGCCGTCACACGGCCTGCTCCGGGAGCTCCCGCAGCGACGGCAGCGGCGACGGGAGCCAGAGAACGGCGCCGGTTGAGACTCGCGACGCCTGTCTCGAAGCGAGCCACGCCGGCGCGCCGCGCTCGTTGGGTCAGAACCGCTTGGACAAGCGGATTTCAGTTTGCGTCCACGCGCTCAAGCGACGCAGTCCGTTGCGGACAGGTCGTGGGGCCGCCTCGCGACGGCTCCGACAGACGGGCCGCGGTTCGCTCCGCGGCCCGTCTATCGATGTAACGTCGTCAGGGTCGATCAGTCTGTCACCACAGGTCTGAAGTAGTTCTCGGCCAGCCAGTTAGCTGCGCGCTTGCCGATCCAGGCGCCGTCGACGTCGGCGGACCGGAAGTGGATCCCGAGCCAGATCCGAGCGTCGATCGTGTCGTCGACCACATCGGTGAACCGGTCATAGGGCCGCGTCACCGGACCCGAAGCGAGGTTCGCGGTCAGGCTGAACGCGATCTTCCTGTCGAAGAACGACTTGGCCGCGTGCATGAACGCTCCGCTCTGGCAGTTGTAGCCGGAGGGATGATCCGGATACGGTGGGTTCGCGACGAGCGGGGTCCACGCCGGATCGGCGACCGTCCTCGGATCCCCGTCGTCGACGCGAATCCCCGTGATCGGACGCCAGAAGCTCCAGTACGCCTTGTCGTCCCAGCACGCAATCGCCGCGTCCGCCCCGGACAGGTTCAGCAGCGCGAAGAGCCGTGCCTGGTCGACGAGTGTGAGCCCCTCGCTCGTCGCGAGCCCGCGGAACGTGCGGTTGAACATTTCGACCGGATTCGCGACGAAGAACTGCGCGACCGCGGTCTGCTCCGCCGTGCGGCTCGTCGGCGTGGTTGTGCCGTTGCCACCGAGCGTCTTGACCTCGTCGTACTCGTTCCTGTACGCGCCGCTCCCGATCTTCTTGGGGCCTGGCGTCCGGAACTGCGACGTGCTGGTCATCGCGAAGGGCTCGACACGTGCGACCCACGCGTTCGGGTCGCTCGGGCCGGACGGAGTCGTGCACACCGTGGACGTCGTCGGCCGCCACTCTCCCACCCCCTCGCCGCACGAGAACCGGAACGGCCCGTAGCGGCCGTCGCTAGCACGTTCGGCGAGCATCGCGTCCGCGGCCGCGGCTCCGGCCGCGATCCCCTGAGTAGCCGCAGCCGAACCATCCTGGACTGTCGCCGCTGCGATCGACCCGGCGAGGAGATCGTCGAGACGGACGACGATCGCCGGCGACAGCGGAGGCACGACGTTGACGCCCACCAGGACGTCGTGCGCGGCCGTCGCAACGGCGGCCGCCTTCGAGGCGGAGGCCGGTGCCGGCGGTAGGCCGTCGAGGTACGGCTCGTGGCCCCCGTC
>JBDSOJ010000117.1:0-3329 GCA_039914895.1 Gaiellaceae bacterium | reverse complement strand
GACCTGCCGCTGCGGGCGATCCGCGAGCAGACCTCGAGCGCGTTCGACGTGCTCGTGCAGATCTCGCGCCTCGTCGACGGCTCCCGGAGGGTGACGCACATCACCGAGGTGCTGCGGATGGAGTCGGACGTGATCACGCTGCAGGACCTGTTCCTGGCCAAGCCCCCGGATGAGGAGCACCTCGCCACCTCGCGCGCATCGCGGCTGCTGCTGCCGCTCGCCTGCACGGGCCTGAAGCCGCACTTCCTCGAGAAGATGGCCGGGAACGGCGTCGTCCTGCCGGCGACCTTCTTCCGCCAGGAGGCGCCGGGCGGCCGGCCGAGCTTCAGCGCCGCACCCTACGGGGGCGGGCAGTGAGGCGGTTCCTCGCTCTGGCTGTCCTCTGTACAGCACTCCCGGGTGTCGCGCTCGCCGCCACGCCGAAGATCGCGAGCCTCGACACGGCCGGGTATCCGACCGTCCACGCGACGGTGGTGACACCGAAGCCTGTCGCGATCGCCCCGAAGCTGACCGAGAACGGCCGTCCGGTTGTCGGCTTCCGCGCGGTCAACCTCGGCCGTGAAAAGAGCGTCATGCTGCTCTTCGACCGTTCGCAGTCGATGATCGGCCAGGCGATCGTCGACGCCTCCGCTGCTGCCCGCACGTTCGTGAAGTCAAAACCCGCTCGCGACCGGATCGCCGTCGTCGCGGTCGGTAAGAAGGCGGTGCAGCTGACGAGCTTCGCCTCGAACGCGGGCGAGACCGACGCCGCTCTGCGCACGATCGAGGTGGACAAGGTGCGAGGCACCGCTCTCTACGACGGGATCCTCGTCTCGACCCAGGCGCTCGCGGCGGACGTCAATCCCACACGTGTCCTGATCCTGCTCACCGACGGCCAGGAGGTCTCGAGCGAGGCCAGCCTCGAGCAGGCGATCGCGTCCGCGCGCGATGCCCGCGTGGCCGTCTACGCGATCGGGATCGAGAGCCCGAGCTTCCGGCCTGCGCCGCTGCAGCGGCTGGCCGAGAAAACAGGTGGCCGTTACGTCGGGGCGAACGGGACGAAGAACCTGAAAGCGATCTACGCCGGCCTCGCAGAGGAGCTGCGCCGCACCTGGCAGCTCAGCTACGTCACCTCAGCGCGTCCGGGCGACCGGATCGAGATCGAGGCCGCCGGCGCCGGCGCGGAGTCGGTCATCCCGGGTGCGCGCGTCGTCTCGATCCAGGAGCCGTCGAGGCTGCCCGAGCAGTTCTTCAAGGTCGGTCCGGTCGCGATGGCGACGATCGTCGGCTTCATGGGGTTGATCGCGTGCCTCTTCCTGATGCGCGCCCCGGTCGGCTCGCGCCTCCGCCGCCAGATCACACCTCACCTCGGCGAGCAGGAGCGCAAGCACGTCCGCGGGCCCGTGCAGGAGCGTTTCGCCACCGCCTCGACGTTGCTGACGGCGACAGAGCGGGCGTTCGGCCACCTTCGCGCCTGGCACGCGCTCCACCGCCTCCTCGAGCGGGCTGACTTGCCGCTGAGGACGGTCGAGCTGGTCTACGTGTGCATCGGCGCCGTGTTCCTTGCAGGAATCGTCTCCGCCGTCGCAGGCGCAGCGACGTTCGTCTCGCTCATCGTGATGATCGTCGGCGGCTCGCTGCCCATCCTCGTGGTCTGGAACAAGGCGCGTCGCCGCCTCGCCGCCATCGACGATCAGCTGCCCGACCTGCTCGTGACGCTGGCGGCATCGCTCAAGGCCGGCCACAGTTTCCGCCAGGGCATCCAGGCGGTCGTCGACGAAGGCCAGCGGCCCGCGAGCGACGAGTTCAAGCGGGTGCTCACCGAGACGCGTCTCGGCCGCCCGATGGACGACGCGCTCGCCGACATGGCCGCGCGCGTCGGCTCGAAGAACGTCACCTTCGTCGTCACCGCGGTCACGATCCAGCGTCAGGTGGGCGGCAGCCTCGCGGGCATCTTCGACATGGTCGCCGACGCGGTGCGGAACCGGCAGCAGTTCGCTCGCAAGATCCGCTCGCTGACGGCAATGGGGCGTGCCTCGGCGTACGTGCTCGTTGGCATCCCCTTCTTCATGCTGGCCGCGATCACGCTCCTTAGCCCCGAGTACATGGCACCGCTGTACCACTCATCCACCGGCAACAAGCTGATGATCGTCGGCACCGGAATGATCGCCGTCGGATCGCTGATGCTCCGGAAAATCGTCTCCTTCAAAGGTTGATCACAGATGCCACTGCTCTTTGCCTCCTCGTTCGTCGTCCTCGCTGTCGCCGTCTACCTCGTCGGCGAGGTCGTGACACAGCCCGGCCGCGAGCGCGTGCGCGCCGTCCGGCGGGCGGCGACGTACGGTCGCCATCGCACCGCCGCCGGTGGGCTCGAGCGGCTTCGTTTCAAAGAGCGCGTGCTCGCACCGGCAACGGTCTCGCTCGCACGGCTCGCGCTTCGGCTCAATCCGCGTTTGACGCTCGACTCGATCGGGGCGCGGCTCCTCGCCGCCGGAATGGGTCGAACCGTGACCCCGACCGCATTCCTCGCCTTGAAGGGCGGCGGCGCGCTCGGCGGTAGCATTCTCGGCTTCGCGTTCGGGGCGAGCGCCGGCGGCGGGATGATCGGGCTCCTGCTCGCGTTCGGGCTCGGCTTCGGTGGTTTTGTGATCCCGGGATTCGTCGTCGGGAAGCGCGGTCGGAAGCGACGCGAGGAGATGCGGGCCCAGCTCCCGGACGCGCTCGACCTGTTGGCGGTATCGGTCGAGGCCGGCCTCGGCTTCGACGGCGCCCTCGCCAAGCTGACCGAGCACACCGAGGGCGCGTTGGCGGAGGAGTTCTCGCTGACCCTCGGCGAGATGCGAATCGGCGAGTCCCGTCACGACGCGTTGAAGAAGCTCGGCGAGCGTTCGGGCGCTCCAGAGGTCGCGAGCTTCAGCCGCGCGATCATCCAGGCTGACCAGCTCGGCATCTCGCTCGGCCGGCTGCTCCGCGTCCAGGCGACGGACGCGCGGCTCAAGCGTCAGGCCGCCGCGGAGGAGAAGGCGATGAAGTCGCCGATCAAGATGCTCTTCCCGACGGTGATCTTCATCTTCCCGGCGATGTTCATCGTCATCCTGGGACCCGCGATGCTGAACCTGGCGAAGCTTTTCTAATGGCGCCGGGCGAGCACGAGATCGAGCAGGGATTCGGCACGGGCCTCAGGGCTCAGCTGGAGTCGCGCCGCGAGAGTGAAGCGCCGGTTGTCGAACCCGAAGCGCCCGACACGCCGGCGCTGCCCCCGGCCGCCGAGGTCGATCCGGACGCTGCGCCCGCTTTCGGCGAGGTCGACACGCTCCGCAAGGAGCTGTACGAGGCGCGCGCGCGCGAGC
>JBDSOJ010000109.1:0-2548 GCA_039914895.1 Gaiellaceae bacterium | reverse complement strand
GTGGAAGTAGAGCGCGTAGAGCAACTCCACAGCGGGGTTCGACGTGTGCACAGCAACGTCGGCGGGCACGTCGAGCAGCGCCTCGGAGTAGTTGAAGACGATCTTCACGCCCGCGTCGATCAGGTCGTCGGCGGCCTGCTGGGCGCCGTCGGCGGGCACGGCGAGCACCCCGACGATGATGTTGTTCTCGCGCACCCTGTCCCGCAGCTGCACGTACGGCGTCACCGCGAGGTTGCCGATCGACCGGCCCGCCTTGTCGGGATCGATGTCGAGGACGGCGGCGATGTTGATCCCGTGCTCGGCGAAGATCGGCGAGCTCGCGATCGCCTGGCCGAGACGGCCGGCGCCGACGAGAGCGATGTTGTGCTGGCCCTGCGTCCGCAGGATCTTGCGGATCTCGCCGAGCAGCGAATCGATGCTGTAGCCGACACCCCGCTTGCCGAACTTGCCGAAATGAGAGAGGTCGCGGCGGATCTGGGTCGCGTTGATGTTCGTGTAGTCCGAGATCTCCTGCGAGGAGATCCGGTCTTTGCCCATCTTCTTTGCCTGCGTCAGCACCTGCAGGTAGCGGGAGAGACGCGCCGCAACCCCCACCGTCAACCGATCCGCCAACTCGTCCCCTCCGTCGCTTGTAACAACCTTCGTGACATTGTGCCGACGGTCTCCAGCGGGCGCGGGCGGAACCGTCAGCGGCAGGCCTTCAACCGCTGCCGCAGCGCGTCGGGCTGGACGAAGTAGGTGAAGGCGCGCTCGCCGTCGATCTCGACCACCGGGATCGAGTCGCGGTAAGCCGCCTCGAGCTCGGGGACGCCGCCGATGTCGACCCGCTCGAAGTCGCCTGCGCAGACCTGCTCGACCACCTCGAGCGCCCGCTCGCAGAGGCTGCACTCGGCCGCGGTGTAAAGCACGACTCTCGATGCTGGATCGGGAATCACCGCGAGCACGGCCATTACCGACCCACCATCTAGGGATAGAGCCCCCGCGTCACGGTCGCCTCCGCGACGCGGCGCACGCCGAGCCCGTAGGCGGCCATGCGCATGCTCGTCCCATGCTGCTTCTTCGTCGCCAGCGTCTCCTCGAACGCACGCGTGACGATCGCGTCGAGGCGCTGGTTGACCTCCTCCTCCTTCCAGAAGTACTCCTGCAGGCCCTGTACCCATTCGAAGTAGGAGACGACGACGCCGCCCGCGTTCGCGAGCACGTCGGGCAGCACGAGGAGGCCGTTGTCCTCGAGGATCTCGTCCGCGGCCGGCGTCACCGGGCCGTTCGCGCCCTCGCAGACGATCCGAGCTTTCACCTGCGCCGCGTTGTCGGCGCTGATCACCTGCTCGAGCGCGCAAGGGGCGAGCACGTCGCACTCGAGCAGCACCAGCTCCTCGTTCGTGATCGTGTCCGCGGACGGGCATCCCTCCAGCGTCCCGTGCTCCGACTTCCAGGCCAGGACGGCCGGCACGTCGAGCCCCTTCGGCGCGTGCAGCCCACCGCTCGAGTCGGAGACCGCGATCACGACGGCGCCCTTCTCGTGCAGCAGCCGCGCGAGGTTGCTGCCGACGTTGCCGAAGCCCTGCACGGCCACGCGCAGCCCGTCGATCCCCTTGTCCTCTTCCCCGAGCGCGTCGGCGATCACGTAGAGCGCGCCGCGCGCGGTCGCCTCCTCGCGGCCGAGCGAGCCGCCGATCGCGAGCGGCTTGCCGGTGACGACGCCGAGCACCGAATGGCCCTTGTTCATCGAGTAGGTGTCGAAGATCCACGCCATCACGCTCGCGTCGGTGCCGACGTCGGGGGCGGGGATATCCTTCTCAGGCCCGATCTCGTTGATGATCTCGCTCGTGTACCGGCGGGTCAGGCGCTCGAGCTCACCGCGGGAGAGCTGCTTCGGGTCGCAGACGACGCCGCCCTTGGCGCCGCCGAACGGCAGCCCCATCAGCGCGCACTTCCAGGTCATCCACATCGCCAGCGCCTTCACCTCGGACTGGGTGACCGCGGGGTGGTAGCGGATGCCGCCCTTCGAGGGGCCGCGTGCGATGTTGTGGGTGACGCGGTAGCCGCGGAAGACGCCGACCGAGCCGTCGTCCATCGTCACCGGGATCGAGACCTCGACCGACTTCTTGCACTTCTCGAGGACGCGGATCAGGTTCGGGTCGATCCCGAAGGTCTGCCCGACGCGGCGGAGCTGCTGACGCGCGAGCTCGAGTGGGTTCTCACGAAGATGTGTGGGCACTTCCGCGGTGGACATCGCTGACTCCTTCTCTCTCGAGGCCGCGCCGAGTTTATCCCGCTCGGGTCAGCGGATCCGGAAGGTGACGGTCTCCGCCTCGGCCGGGCCGTCCGGGGGCACGGCGAGCACGCGCAATCGATACGGGCCCTTGGCGAGGCCGCGTCCGAGCGGGCCGCGGCCGGTGAGGCCGAAGGCGTAGCGGCCGGGGAGCACGTCGCGGAGCCGTGCGACGAGGCCAAGCCGCTCGCGGCCACGCCAGAGCTCGACGTCGAGCCGGGAGACGGGCCGCAGCTGGCGCCGGCCGGCGAGGTCGCGCACCTGGCCTGCCTG
>JBDSOJ010000107.1:0-11362 GCA_039914895.1 Gaiellaceae bacterium | reverse complement strand
GACGTGATCAAGCAGGCCGACTGGGTCGTCGACCTCGGCCCCGAGGGCGGCGAGGCGGGCGGCGAGCTGATCGCGGCAGGAACGCCCGAGCAGGTCGCCGAGACCGAGGGCTCGTTCACCGGCGAGTACCTGCGCCAGGTGCTCGCCGAGCGCGCGGCGGTCGCCGCCTGACCGTGCAGGAGATCGCCCCCGGCCTCCGGCGCTGGACCTCGTGGCACGACCACTGGGAGGAAGACGTCGGCTCCGTCGCCGTCGACACCTCCGACGGGCTCGTGCTGATCGACCCGCTCGATCCGCCGGCCGAGCTCGGCCAGCCTGCACATGTGCTCGTCACGGTCTACTGGCACGCTCGCGCAACCGCCGATGTGAAGGCTCGCGCCTGGGCGCCCTCGCGGTCGCTCCGCCCGCTGGCCAATCGCGGCGTCGAGGCCGTCGATGCTGCCGCGGATCTACCGGGCGGGATTCTCTCGTTCCCGACCGCGCGGGCCGCGGAGGCCGTGTACTGGCTGCCCGATCAGCGTGCTGTCGTCGTCGGCGACGTCCTCCTCGGCGCGGGCGCGAAGCCGCGCGCCACGGACGACCCGCTCCGCCTCTGTCCCGAGCGCTGGCTCGGCAAGCAGACACACGCCGACCTGCGTGAGTCGCTGCGGCCGCTGCTCGACCTACCCGTCGAGCACGTCGTCGTGTCGCACGGCGCGCCGGTCGTCGGCGGCGGCGCGCGCGAGCTCGGGCGCGTACTCGCGGGCTAGAGAACGGCTTGCGTCTGGGTGACGCGGGCGACGTGCTTGCCGCCCCCGTCGAAGAGGTCGGTCTCGACGACGATCGTGCGGCTGCCGCGGTGCAGCGGCCGCGAACGGGCCTCGACCGTTCCGGACCGCACGGCCGCGAAGAAGTTCGTCTTCGACTCGATCGTCGCGGTCGCGGACGAGCCCTCGGGCAGGTTCAGGAAGGCGCAGTAGGCGCCGACGGCGTCGGCAAGCCCCATCAGGACACCGCCGTGCAGAAGCCCGTCGGCGGTGGTCAGCCGTTCCTCCCACGCCACGCGGCCCCGCACCTCGTCGGCCGAGGCGGCGAGCAGCTCGATCCCGAGCGTCGCCGCGTACGGCATCGCCCGCCGCACCTGTTCGGTCAGAGCCTCGTCCACGCCGCCGAACGTAGCAACTAGTCTCGAGCCATGAACCCCGATCGCAAGTGGTGGTTGCGCGTGCCCGCTGTGCTGCTCTCGCCGCGGTCGGTCTTCGCCGCGCTGCGGAGCGAGGAGCAGGAGGAGCTCGAGGCCCGCGCTGAGCCCGTGCTCGCGCTGACGCTGCTGGCCGGGATCGCGGTCGCGCTGGGCACCAGCACCGCCCGGCGGCTCTACGACGACCCGCTCTACGACCCGCTGACGCTGGGGGTCTGGATCGTGCTCGCCGGGGGCTTCGTCGCCTTCGCTGGCTACTTCATCGTCGGCGGCGCCCTCTATCTCGGTGCGCGCGGCCTCGGCAGCGAGGGCACGTTCCGCCGGGCGCGCCACGTGCTCGGCTTCGCGGTCGCTCCGCTCGCGCTCTCGGCGCTCCTGCTCTGGCCGCTCGGGCTGGCGATCTTCGGTACCGACATCTTCGCTCGCGACGGCTCGGACGAGGGAGCCGCCGGCGACGTTTTCTATGCCGCCGCGCTCGCTTTCTCGCTCTGGGCGGTCGCGCTCCTGCTCCTCGGCGTCCGCACCGTTCACGGTTGGAGCTGGTGGCGCTCGCTCGCGGCGCTCGGGCTCGTCGCGCTCTTCCTAGCGGCGTTCGGCTACGTCTTCTAGGGCTGCCCTGAAGAGCGCCAGCTCCTCCTCCGGCATCGCGTACGTGTGCTGCTCCTGCGGGAACGTCCGCGCCCGCACCTCCTCGACGTAGGCACCGACCGCCGTCTTGATCGCGGCGGCGAGGTCGGCGTACTGCTTGACGAAGCGCGGCGCGTGGCCCTCGTAGAGCCCGAGCAGGTCGTGCCAGACGAGCACCTGTCCATCGGTCTCGGCTCCCGCTCCGATCCCGATCGTCGGCACCCTCAGCGCATCCGTGATCCGCGCCGCCACGGGTGCCGGCACCGCCTCGAGCACGATCGCGAAGCAGCCGGCGGCCTCCAGCGCGAGCGCGTCCTCGTAGAGCCGCACGGCCTTCGCCGCCGTCCGACCCTGCGCCTTGAAGCCGCCGAGCATCGTCGCCGACTGCGGTGTCAGGCCGAGGTGGCCCATGACCGGGATCCCGGCGCCGACCAGCGCCTGCACACGCGAGAGCGTCGGCCCGGCGCCCTCGAGCTTGACCGCGTCGGCGCCCGCCTCCTTGACGAAGCGGATCGCGTTGTGCAGCGCCTCCTCGTCGGAGACCTGGAAGGAGCCAAACGGCATGTCCGCGACGACGAGCGGCCGGCGCGCGCCGCGGGTGACGGCCCGGGTGAGGATCACCATCTCGTCCATCGTCGCGGGGACGGTCGAGTCGTGGCCGAGCACCGTCATCGCCGCCGAGTCGCCGACGAGGATCAGGTCGGCGCCGGCGGCGTCCGCAAGCCGGCCGGACGGGGCGTCGTAGGCGGTCACCATCGCGATCGGCTGCCGGCGCGCCTTCAGCTCAGCCAGCTCGGGCAGCGCGAGCTTCCCAGGGGCGGGCGTGCCGGGTGCGGGCGTACGGGGGCGTGTGGTCATGACGATTCCTCCTCGAGAATGACGTTGTCGATCAGGCGGGTGGAGCCGACGCGGACGGCGGCGGCGAGGACGGGCGGTTCGAAGTCGGCGATCTCGACGTAGTCGACGTCGAGCCCGTTCAGAGCGGCACGAGCGGCGGCGAGGTCGCGTGTGGCCAGCGCGCGGGGGAGAGCGAGGGCGGTCGCGCGCTCGGCAGGGGACAGGCGTGCGTTGCGCGACGACAGCGCGAGCCCGTCTGCGTCCCGGACGGTCGGCACCGACCGGATCTCGACGTCGAGGTCGAGGTCGCGAACGAGGCGCCTCATGACAGCCACCTGCTGCGCGTCCTTCTGGCCGAAATACGCCCGCTGCGGGCGCACGATGTTGAAGAGCTTCAGGCAGACGGTCGCCACGCCGCGGAAGTGCCCCGGCCGTTGGGCGCCCTCGAGCCCGCGCGACAGCTGCTCGACCTCCACCCAGGTCTGGAACCCTGGCGGGTACATCTCCTCCTGCGAGGGCGCGAAGAGCACGTCCGCCCCGGCCGTCTCCGCGATGCGGGCGTCCCGCTCCTCGTCCCGCGGGTAGGCGGCCAGGTCGGCGTCGTCATCGAACTGGGCCGGGTTGACGAAGACGCTGACGACGACGGTCTCGCACTCCGCACGCGCCGCCGCGATCAGGGCTTCGTGTCCGGCATGGAGCGCGCCCAGCGTCGGTACGAGGCCGACGATGCCGTCGAGCTCGAGCTCGTCGATCCGACGGACGACGTTCACAACAGCGACTTCGTCGTCTCGGCGAGCGTGACGTACATCGGCTCCAGCTCGGGCCGTTCGGCGCGAATCGCCGCGACGTGCGCGTCGACCGTCTCCCAGTCGCCGCGCGCAATCGGCCCGGTCAGCTCGAAGCCGTTATCGATCGTGCGGCGCATCAGCGGGTCGAGCGCTGCCGGTGGAGCACCGGCCGCTTCGAGCAGCGCCCCCGCCGCCCGTCGCAGCGTGACCAGGTAGTTGGAGGCGACTGCCGCGCCGGCATGATAGACCGCACGCTTGTCGTCCCTGAGCGCGAAGGGCTCGAGCCCGAGGGTGCGAGCGAGCCAGACGCCCACCGCCAGCGCTTCGTCGCTCTCGGCCGTCACCGCCCCGAAGGCGCCGTCGAGCTGCTCGGCGCCGCGATCGCGCGTGAACGTCTGCAGCGGGTGGAGCCCGAAGCGGCGCTCGTGCGGGTCGAGCGCGGCGAGCGGGGTCGCTCCGCTGACGTGCGCCACCCAGGGGCCTGGCGCGAGCGCGGCTGCGACCTCGGCGATCGCCCGGTCGGGGACGCAGAGAAGTACGAGCTCCGGAGCGTCCGTGGCCAGGTCGAGCCCGCGCTCGCGCAGTCTCGCGGCGATCGCCGAGCCGACGCGTCCTGCGCCGATCACATGGACTTCCTGGATCATCGTGGTGGCTCCAGTTCCTCGCGGATACCGGGCGAAAGTAGTGTAACCCCATGCGAGTCCAGGTCGACGACGTGCGCCTCTTCTTCGACGTGGAGGGGACGAAGCTCGTCGCCGAGGGGCCGTGGATGCGCGAGCGCGAGACGGTCGTCCTGCTGCATCCCGGGCCGGGGTTCGACCACGGGCCGTTCTCTGTCGTCACCGACGTACCGGCCGCCGCCGAGGAGCTGAGCAGCTTTCTGGACGAGCTCGAGGCGGGTGGCGCGTGAAGGTGCACGCGAACGGTGTCGAGTGGCGCCGGGCGCGGCGACTGGAGATCCGAGGAGCACTGGACGCTCGAGACGTGGGTGGATGACCTGGCGCAGTTCTGCGATGCGCTCGAGCTCAGAGCTTGTGGGTCGTGCGCGAGTTTCTAGTGGTTTGACCGGGCGACGCTGCGGTCAGACCACTAGCCCCGCCCGAGCCGGCGTAGGAGGTTCGCCCGTACCTCGGGCCACTCGTCGTCGATGACGCTGTACCAGGCCGAGTCGCGCCGCTGCCCGCCGCGGACGAGCATCGACTTCCGGTGCACGCCCTCGAACTGGGCCGGCAGCGCCGCCATCGCGCCCCGCGAGCGTTCGTTCCGCGCGTCCGTCTTCAGCTCGACACGAAGGCAGCCGAGCCGCTCGAAGGCGTGCTCGAGCATCAGCAGCTTCGCCTCGACGTTGACGCCCGTGGCCCACACCTCGGGTGTCAGCCAGGTCCAGCCGATCTCCACGCTCCGATGCTCCGGTCGCAGCGCGAGGTAACGCGTGCTGCCGACGACACGGTCGTCGGTGCGGCGCACGGTCACGAGCGGAAACTCGGTCCCGTCGGCCTGGTTCGCGAGCGCGGCCTCGAGGTAGACGCGGAAGTCCTCCCGCGTCTGCGGCTGCGCGACGCTCAGCCACCGCCAGGTGCGCGCGTCGCGCGAGGCTTCCCAGAGCCCGTCCTCGTGCGCGGGCGCGATCGGTTCGAGCCGCACGAGCTCGCCTTCGAGCGTGGGTGCGCTCCAGGACATCCTCGTAGAATGCCGACCGTGCCCTTCGACCAGTACCACGAGCCGCCCGCCGAGCTGTCGCACGAGGTTCGCACGTTCGCCCGGATCTGCGCCTCGCTGATCGAGGAGGCGGAGGCGATCGGCTGCTACGAGCAGCGGCTCGACGTCGAGCGCGACCCCGAGGCGCGGGCGATCATGGAGAACGCGCAAGGCGAGGAGTTCAAGCACTTCGCGATGAACCTCGAGTTCCTGGGGCGTCAGAAGCCTGAGTGGGCGGCCGTGTTGAAGCGCGTCCTCTTCCGGCCGGGCGACATCGTCGAGCACGGCGAGGAAGCCGAGGAAGAGCTCGACGGGGGCGGTTAGACTCCGCGTATGCCGATCTACGAGTACGCGTGCATGGAGTGCGAGTCGCACTTCGAGGAGCTGGTGCGGAGCGCCGAGCAGGCGGTGGCCTGCCCGGAGTGCGGCGCCGGCAACGTGCTCAAGCAGCTCTCGAGCTTCGCGGTCGCCGGCGTCTCCTCGCAGCCTCGCCTTGGCGGCGGCGGTGGCTGCTGCGGCGGCGGTTGCGGCTGCGGTTGACCGTCCTGCGGCCGGCGTAGACTCACCGGCGTGAGCGACCTGCTCGTCGAGTACCAGGAGGCAACGAGCACCTGCACCCGCTGCCCGCTCGCGGCGACGCGGACGCAGGTCGTGTTCGGGTCGGGCGATCCGAACGCCGAGCTGATGTTCGTCGGCGAGGCGCCCGGCTTCCATGAGGACAAGAACGGCGTCCCCTTCGTCGGTCAGGCGGGGAAGTTGCTCGAGACGCTGCTGAGCGGGATCGGCCTCGCGCGCACCGACGTCTATTTCGCGAACGTGATCAAGTGCCGCCCGCCCGGCAACCGCGATCCGCAGCCGGACGAGATCGAAGCCTGCGAGTCGCACCTGTTCCGCCAGATCGAGCTGATCCGGCCGACGCTCGTGGCGACGCTCGGCAACTTCGCCACGAAGCTCCTCTCCGGCAAGCTGGCGGGGATCACGCGCGTCCACGGCGTCCCGCAACAGGTGACGCTCGGCGGCAACGAGGTCATGCTCTACCCGCTCTACCACCCGGCCGCCGCGCTCTACACGCGCTCGATGCTGTCGGTGCTCGAGGAGGACTTCGCCCGGATCCCGGAGCTGCTCGGAGGGAGACTTTGTGTTTCAGAAACACAAGGTACGTCCGAGTCGGTCCGCGAGCCGGAGTACGAGCCGGAGCGACAGCAAGCCGAGGTGCCGGAGCTTGCGGTTCAGCTCGGCCTCTTCTGACGAGACCGAGGCGCTCGCCGCGCGGCTCGCGTGGGAGCTCGAGCCCGGCGACGTCGTCACGGTCTCCGGCGAGCTCGGTGCCGGCAAGACGACCTTCGTCCGCGGCGCGTGCCGCGCGCTCGGCGTCACCGCGCCGGTGACGAGCCCGACGTACACGATCGGCCACCGCTACGAGGGCGACCCGGACGTCTCGCACCTCGACCTCTATCGCTTCACGGCCGTCTCCCCGGCCGAGTGGGGCGACCTCGAGCCGTACTTCGAGCACGCGATCGTCTTCGTCGAGTGGCCGGAGGCGGCCGGCGCGGGGCTGCCGCCGGTGCGGGCTGCGGTGCGGCTCGAGCACGTTGACGAGCGGACGAGGCGAATCGTGATCGACGGCGACGTAACCTTTGGCCATGCCGCTGATCCTGGCCTTCGACACGGCGACTGATCGCGCCACGAGCGCCCTCGTCGACGACGGGGAGGTGCTCGGCGAGCGGGTTTCGCGCGCCTCGACGCTGCTCGCGGACGTCGACGCGCTCGTGCGCCAGGCCGGCGCACGACCGGGTGACCTGACCGGACTCGCCGTCGGGATCGGGCCCGGCAGCTTCACCGGGATCAGGATCGGGCTTGCCGTCGCGCGCGGCCTCGCACTCGCGCTGGACGTCCCCGCCGCAGGCGTTCCGACCCTCGACGCGCTGGTCGCGGGTGCCCCGGGCGCGATTCCGGTGATCGACGCGAAACGCAGCGAGGTCTTCGTGCCCGGCCCTCGGGTGGTGGCTCCCGCCAAGCTCGAGGTCGAGGCCGGAGCGACGTACGTCGGTGACGGCGCGATCCGCTACCGCGACGTGTTCGAGCGGGCCGGCACCGAGGTGCCGCCGGACGACGACGAGCGGCACCTGCCGCGGGCGCGCTACCACGCGGCGCTGGCGCTCGAGTTCGGCCCGGTCGAGCTTGTCGAGCCGCTCTACGTCCGTTTCCCCGACGCCGTCGAGGCGGCGCGATGAGCTTCGACATGCGCAAGCTCGAGCTGCACGACCTGAACGAGATCGAGCGGATCGAGCGCGAGTCATACCCGACGCCGTGGTCGCGGTCGATGTTCGCGGGCGAGCTGGCCAAGCCGAGCTCGCTCTCGCTCGGAGCCTTCGACCGGGAGACGGGCAAGCTCGTCGGCTACCTCGTGATCTCCCGCTACGTCGACGCGTGGCATGTGATGAACGTTGCGGTCACGTCCGATCATCGCCGCCGAGGCGTCGCGCACGCCCTGCTCGAGCGGCTCTTCGAGGTGACCTCGTCCGACGAGCGGCGCGGCTACACGCTCGAGGTGCGCGTCTCGAACGTGGGCGCGATCGCGCTCTACGAAGGAATCGGCTTCGTCGCCCGCGGCGTCCGCCGCGGCTACTACACCGACAACCGGGAGGACGCGCTGATCATGTGGCGCGACCCGGCCGCAGGCGAGCAGGTCGAGACCGGATGATTCTGCACATAGTCCGCCGGGAGCAGTGGGTTGCCGCCAAGTCTGCTGGCAGCTACGAACCTCCCTCGCTCGAGCGGGAGGGCTTCATCCACTTCTCGCTTCTGGAGCAGGTCCGTGACGCGGGCTTCGTGCTCCCGGCCGAGTTGGATGCGTGAGCGGGCTCATCCTCGGCATCGAGACGTCCTGCGACGAGACCGCGGCGGCGCTCGTGACCGAGGAGGGCGAGATCCGGGCCAACGTCGTCTCCTCGCAGGCCGATCTGCACGCCCGCTACGGCGGCGTCGTCCCCGAGGTCGCGTCGCGTCGTCACCTCGAGCTCGTCTCGCCCGTCGTTCGCGAGGCGCTCGGCGAGGCGGGGGCGACGCTCGAGGACGTCGACACGATCGCGGTCACGCAGGGGCCTGGTCTCGTCGGCGCGCTGCTCGTCGGGCTCTCGGCGGCGAAGGCCGTCGCGTGGGCGCGCGGCCTCCCGCTGGCGCCGGTCGACCACCTGCACGGGCACGTGGCCTCCCTCTTTCTCGAGCCCGATCCGGTCGAGCCGCCGTTTCTCTGCCTCCTCGCGAGCGGCGGCCACACGCTGCTGCTCGACGTCCAGGATCACGCCGGTTACCGCGTGCTCGGAACCTCGGTCGACGACGCGGCAGGAGAGGCGTTCGACAAGGGCGCGCGGCTGCTCGGGCTCGGCTATCCCGGCGGCCGCGAGATCGACCGGCTGGCCCGCGACGGCGACCCGGACGCGTTCTCCTTCCCGGTCGCGCGGCTCGATGGGCTCGACTTCTCGTTTTCGGGCGTGAAGACGTCGTTGCTCTACGCCGTCCGCGACCTCGGCGGCGAGGTCGAGGCGCGGCGGGCCGACCTCGCCGCCTCCTACCAGCGGGCGATCGTGCGCGCGCTGGTGGAGCGGACGCGGGCGGCGGCCGAGCAGGAGGGGCACGAGCGGATCGCCGTCGTCGGCGGCGTCGCCGCGAACTCGGAGCTGCGCGAGTCGCTTCCCGGAGCCCACTTCGCCTCGCTCGAGCTCTGCACCGACAACGCGGCGATGATCGCGTCCGCCGGCAGGTACGGCAGACGGCTCGCCTATCCTCGTTACCTTGACCTCGACGCGTATGCATCGCGGGCCTGACCGCCGGAGCCTCGCCGGGGCGCTCGCGATCGCCGTCGCGCTGCTCGCGGCCGGGGGCGGCCAGGGCGCGCAGGCGCCTGTCGCGCCGGAGGACGGTGCCGCCGCGTGGCGCGGGTTCGTCGACGGCGAGCGCGCACCGATCGCGATCGGCCAGCGGATGATCGTCGTGCTCCGGAACCCCTCCCTCGCCGACCGGGTCGCCGAGGCGGGCGGCACCGCGACGGAATCCGACATGAGGCAGTGGACGGCCGGAGCGCTCGCGGCACAGAAGCAGATCGCCGCCCGGCTCTCGCGCGAGGGGATCAGGCTCGTCCCGGACTTCGTCTACACCCGCACCCTCAACGGCTTCGCCGCGCCGATCGACGGGCGTGCGCTCGCGCTGCTCGAGCGTGACAAGGACGTGCTCGGCGTCTATCCGGTGCGGGCGGCGTACCCGGCGGCCCTCGCCGGCGCCGACCTCGGCGACGTCGCGTTCGCTCCCGGCGCGGGCCGCCGTGCAGAGGTCGGGATCCCGCGCATCGACGGCAGCGGCATCACCGTCGCGCTGCTCGACACCGGCGTCGATTTCACACATCCGTTCATCCGCAATCGGCTGCTCGACGGAGCCGACATGCTCGATCCCGAACGGCGCGGGATCGCGCGCGCACACCCGGACGAGCCGACGCGCCTCGAGCGGCACGGCACGCAGCTGGCGGGGCTGATTGCCGGCAGCGGTGGCCCGGGCGGCATCCGCGGCGTCGTCCCCGCGGCCTCGATCCTGCCGATCCGCGTCGCAGGCTGGCAGCCGAGCGCCGAGGGCGGTTTCGCCATCTACGGGCGCACCGACCAGCTCCTGGCCGGGATCGAGCACGCCGTCGACCCCGACTCGGATGGGGACGTGCTCGACGCGGCGCGGGTTGCCGTCGTCGGCGTGACCGAGCCGTTCGCGTCGTTCCCCGACGGGCCGCTCGCGCGGGCGATCGAGGGCGCCGCGCGGCTCGACACGCTCGTCGTCGTCCCCGCCGGAAACGAGGGCCCGGCCGGACCGAGCTACGGCAGCGTCGGCGGCCCGGGCGGCGCGCCGGACGCGCTCACGGTCGCTGCGGCCGATCTCCGCCGCGCGACGGCCACCGTTCGGGTGGTCGTGCGGGCGGGACTGCACGTGCTGCTCGACCGCGAGGTCGCGCTCGCCGGCGCGGCGGCTCCACGCGGCCCGCTGTCGCTGACGGTCGTCCGACCCAGGCGCGATGCGGACGCGGGGCCGCGAGGGACTCCGCTCGCCCGCTACTTCGACGATCGGGGCTACAGCCTCGTCGCGGGCCGGGCGACTCTGCTCGCACGCACGTCGGGTCCGACTGACGAGGCGCGGGCGGCGGTGCTCGCGGGCGCGGCGGCGATTCTCGTCGACGGCGTCGTCCCTGCTGGGGCGCTCGGCCTCGACGACCGCCTCGACGTCCCCGTGATCGGCATCCCGAGCGAGGCGGCCGCGGCGCTCCGGTCGGCGCTGGCCCGGGGAACCGATGTGCACGTCGCTCTCGGCGCGCCGGGCTGGCGCACGAACGAGCGGCGCACCTCGATCGCGCCGTTTTCGTCGCAGGGGCTCGCGTTCGGCGGCGGGATCAAGCCTGAGGTGGCCGCACCCGGGGTCGAGCTCTTCACCTCCGACCCGGGCCGGAACGCCGATCGCACCGCCCGCTACGCGACGATCAGCGGCACGAGCGCGGCGACCGCCCTGGCCGGCGGAGCGGCGGCGGCGCTGGCGCAGGCACGTCCCGAGCTGAATGCGTCCGCGCTCAAGGGCGCGCTCGTCGGCACGAGCGTCCCGACAGCCGAGAGCCCGGTCACCGCCCAGGGAGCGGGCGCGCTCGATGCGCTGGCTGCCGCTGCAGCCGAGGTGGTTTCGGAACCCGCCACCGTCGGCTTCGGTCCCGCCGACAAGGCGGGTTGGACGGCCGTGCGTAGGATCTCGGTGCGGAACGTCTCCTCCCGGCGCGTTCGCGTCGACATCGCCGCCGCGATCGAGGGGATCGCCGGGCTTACGGTGACAGCCGATCCCACCCGCGTCCGGCTCGCACCCGGCGCCGTCGCGCGCGTCAAGCTGACCGCGCGGCTGACGTTCCTACCGCGCCGCGTCGGCGCGATCCAGGGGCGGGTGCGGCTCGAGGTTGCGGGCGGCGGTCGGGTCACCGTCCCGTGGGCGGTCGCGCTGCCGTTCAAGGGCGCCGCACTGATCGGCGGCGTCAGCCTCTCCGCGCGCACCTTCCGCGCGTCCGATCGCGCGCCGGCTGTGCTGACGGTCCAGGCAGGCCAGGTGCGCGACCTCGCCGGCCGGCGCCAGCTGCGGCCCGTCTCCCGGCTCGACGTCGAGCTCTGGCGTGGCCGCGAGCGGCTTGGCCTCGTCGCACGGCTCCGCGACGTGCTCCCCG
>JBDSOJ010000083.1:0-13206 GCA_039914895.1 Gaiellaceae bacterium | reverse complement strand
CGAGGTCGTACTCGCGCACGCGCGCGGACATCCCCGCCGGGTCCCACGGGTTGTCGTGTACCACCTCGATCCGCTCGTCGACGAGGTCGGTCTCGAACGGCACGACGAGCGTGACGTCGAAGTCGCGGGCCAGCTCGACCGCGAAGCGGTGCGCGCGGATGCCCGGGCCCGCCATCGCGGTGCCGACGTGGTCGTTCGAGACGACGAGCGCGCGCTGCCTCATCGCGGCATCCCGCCCAGCAGCCAGTCGAGGTGCGTCTGCGACGGGCCGATCCGGCGGCGCAGACGAAGTATCTCTGGTAGCTCTCGTGCGACTGCGAGGAGCGCCGGAGCGATCAGGCGCGGGTGCACGGGGAGCCGCAGGAGCTCGCCGGCGAGCACGCGGGCCGCCGCCCGTGCCGGCAGGCACTTGAGCGCGAACCGCATCAGGTTGTGGTGCGACGAGGAGAGTCGGCGGGTCAGGTCACTTGCGCCGGTTGCGCCGCCGACGCGGTGTCGCAGCCAGGCGTCCGGGACGTAGACGCTGCCGTGCCCGCGCAGCCAGGCGCGCCAGCAGAGGTCGAGGTCCTCCCACTCCATGAAGAACGTCTCGTCGAAGCCGCCGAGCTCGAGCAGGAGCTCGCGGCGGACGAGCATCGCGGCGCCGTGGGCGCTCACGGTCGGGACGATCTCCGCGCTCGGAACACAGTCATCGAGGTGGAGACTAGGGATGTACTCGCGGAAGAGCCGGCCGCGGGCGAGCACGGTGCGCGCTTTCACGTCGCGTCTGGCGTCCCAGTCGACCTGCCGCGGGTCGGCCGCGCAGAGCGACGCGTCCGCGTCGAGCGCCGCCACGAGCAGCTCGAGGCACCTCTCGTCGAGCGCGACGTCGTTGTTCAGCAGTAGCACGAGCTCGGTCGACGTCGCACGAGCGCCCTCGTTGTAGAGGTGACCGAGCCCACGGTTCTCGCGCCGGAGCACTCGCGCCCCGAGCGCCTCCGCGACACCGACACTAGCGTCGGCGGACGCGCCGTCGACGACGACGATCTCGCTCGGCTTCAGCGTCTGCGCGTCCAGGCTCGCGATGCAGTCGGGGAGGAGGCGCTCGCCCTGGTAGTTGCCGATCACGACCGCGACGTCAGGCATCGGCGAGCTCCGCGAACACGGTCTGGAGCTCGAGGCGAAGCCGTTCGGGAGAGTGGGCTGCCTCGACGTAGGCCCGCCCGTGCGCCCGCTGCTCGGCCAGGCTCCGGCGGTCGCCCAGGGCCGCGACGACCGCATCTGCAAGCGTCCCGGGCTCGAAGTCCGCGAGAACCGTCCCGGCGCCCGACGCCTGCACCAACTCCTCTGGTCCGCCGCACGGGGTCACGACCGCAGGCACTCCCGAGGCGAGCGCTTCGGCGACAACGATCCCGAAGCCCTCCTGGAGGGAGGGGAGCACGAAGAGCGAGGACGCGCGGAGCTCCTCGGCGACGGACGCCACCTCGCCGGCGGCTTCCACGCCGGCCGGGAGCGGGTCGGCCGGCGGGCGGCCGATCAGCCGCAGTCGCGCGTGCGGCAGCGCGTCGCGCACCGCCGGCCACGCCTCGAGCATGAGGCGGACGTTCTTGCGCGGGTCGTCGGCGCGGCCGACGAAGACGACCGTCGGCCGCTCGTGGCGGGCGAGCCACTGTTCGTCCGGCTCCGGGTGGAAGAGCTCGGTGTCGACCGGGATCGGCAGGATCCCGACCGTCTCGGGCGGAACCCCGGCTGCCGCGGCGAGCGCGGCGCGCGAGCTCGGGCTCGTCGCGAAGAGGCGCCGAGCGCCCTGCAGCACGCGGCGCTCGAGGCGGCGCAGCAGCGGTGCGTTCAGTTCGAGCGCGAGGCGACGCGACCGGGCGAGGTGCGGTCGGCGCGCCGCCCACTCCTCGTCGAGCGCGGTGCCGATCCACGCTACGTACGGCCGGCCGGAACGGAGCGCCCCGTAGCCGTACGGCGCCGCGGCGGCGACCACCCACGTGCTGCGTGCCTCTCTCACGAGACGGGCCAGGCGCCTCGACTCGACCACCTGGGCCACCGAGTCGACGAGCGGGACGAAGCGCGGGTGCAGCAGCTCCGGCTCCCGGCCGAGCTCGGTCGCGGCGCGCACGAACGCCTGCGTCTGCGCGAGTGCGCCTCCCACGAAACGCGGATCCTGGGTGACGACGGCGAGGTCGATCAGACGACCCGCTCGTAGATCTCGGCCTGGAGCTGCGCAACATTGCTCCACGAGAGCTCGGCAGCGACCTTGCGCCCACCGCGGCCGAGTTCCGCACGCAGCCCGCCGTCGGCGAGCAGCCGGCCGAGGGCGCCGTGGAGAGACGCTTCGCCGTAGGGGACGACGAGGGCGCCGCGATCACGTAGCACTTCGGCGATGCCGCAGCGGTCGGTCAGAATTGTTGCGACGCCGGCGGCCGCGGCCTCGGCGGCGACCATGCCGAAGTTCTCGTGAGCCGAGGGAAGCGCGAGCACGTCGGCGTCGCCGAAGAGGTCGGCAGGCGAATCGACCGGGCCCAGCAGGTGCACGCGCCGGCCCAACCCGAGCCGGTCGCGGAGTCGGATCAGCTCGGAAGTCAGGCCATGACCGTCGTCGGGGCCGACGATCGCAAGCTGCACGGCATCGAGCCGGCCGACGGCGGCGACCAGATGCTCGAGTCCCTTACCGTGCGCGATCCTGCCGAGCGAGAGCACCAACGGTGTGTCGGCGTCAAGCGAGAGCCGGGCGCGCAGCGGACCCGGCCGGGGTGGTGGGTCGTACGGGGCGGGAAAACCGTTCGGCCGGACGGTGATGCGTTCGGCTGGGATCACCGCTGCCAGCTCGTTTCGCTCGATCTCCGAGGCGGCGACTGCAAGCGCCGCACAGCGGGGCACGTTGCGGTACAGCGTGTCGTCGAGCGCACGCTTGAGGAGCACCTTGCGAAGCTTCGGTCTGAACATGCCCAGGGCTTCGAAGAGGTAAGGGACGTGGTTGCGCTGACACCAGCGCGCTGTGACGGTGCTCACCCAGTCGCGGTAGCCGAAGACGTGCACGACGTCGGGAGTCGGCAGTGCACCCAGTTCGCGCACCAGCGACGGTGCAAAGCCGAACCAGCGGAACCGCAGCGGCGTCCCGAGGTACCGCACGGTCGTACCGTCGACCGCCGCCAGGCGTGTCGCCCGCGACGGACGTTCGCCGATCCTGGTCAGCGTCGTCGTCACCACGTCGACGTGGTGGCCGAGGCCGGCCAGCTCGAAGGCGAGAGCACGCATGACCGGGATCGGCCCCCCGAACGCCTTCGCGGGCCAGTAGGCCGGAGCTGCGAAGACGATGCGGAGGGCACGGCTCATAGTCGGAAGACGTTAGCCTCTCGCTCGTGCGCGATCGACTGGTCCTCGGCTATCACGCCGTCTCGAACGTGTCTGCGTCGCCGCTAACTGTGACTCGGGCAGCCCTGCGATGGCAGGTCGCCAATTTGACCCGTCGCGGCTACGTGGGAACGACGTTCAACCGCGCCGTGCTCGCTCGGCCCTCGACGCGCTGTCTGGCGGTGACGTTCGACGATGGCGAGAGCAACGTCATCGAGCATGCATTCCCCGTTCTTTCCGAGCTCGGCGTGCCGGGTACCGTCTTCGTCCCCGTCATGCCGGTCGGGACGCCGGGCTTGCTCGGCTGGCAGGATCTCGAGGCTCTTGCCGAGGCGGGTTGGGAAATCGGCTCCCACACCCTCAGCCACGCCCGTCTCACAGACCTCGATGACCGGTTGCTCGGCGACGAGCTCCGGGGGTCACGCGAGGCGATCGAGGACACGCTCGGCGTGCCCTGCCGCTCGCTTGCGTACCCCTACGCTGCCGCGGATGAGCGAGTGCGCGTCGCGGCCGCAAGGGCGGGTTACACAGCGGCTTGTACGACCGGCGGTACGCTGCGCGCCGACGCGCTGAGCTGGCCGCGGGTCGGTGTGGACGGACACGACGGTCGCACGCTCTTCTGGCTGAAGACGAGTCGGGTCGGCAGGGCGCTCCGTGACACTCCGCTCGGCGCGCCACTCGAGCGGACAGGCCGCTTAGGGCGTTCGCTCGCCCGCGGGTAGAGGTTTGCGGCAGAGGTAGGTCTCCTCCTCGGGAATCAGCGCGTAGGTGGCGACGGCGTCGGCGCCGAAGTCGGCTGGACGGACGATCTCCGTGTCGAACCCTGCCTCGATCAGGCTGGCCGCGAGTCGCGGCTGCTCCGGCACCGAGACCTGGAAGATCGCGCGACCCCCGCGCCGAAGCACGCGGTGCAGCTCCGCGAGTGCTTGCGGCTGGTCGGCGACCGCATCGAGCACGCTGAGGGCGAGCACGGCGTCGAAGGTTTCGTCCGGGAAGGCCAGCTCGTGGACGTCCATCTCGAGGTCGACGTTCGGGTTGTCGATGTCGATCGATACACGCTCGATGCCCTCTCGGATCAGCAGCCGCGCAAGCGGCCGGTCGGGCGACACCTGGAGCAGACGCAGCGGAGGTGCCAACAGTTCCGGGTGGCGCTGAAGGTGAAGCGCGAGGAGCCGATGCCGCTCGTAGGAGCCACAGCGCGGGCAGTACAGGCTCGGGTAGACGACAAAGCGCCGCAGGCGTGCGCCGCAGCACGGGCACGAGACCCGGTTACCTTTCAGGGCGAGCGCGATGGCATGCCCGACGGCTCGCGTCGCAAGGGCATGGAAGCGGCGAGGCACGAGCGGCCTGACAGCTGTACGTAGGCGATGCAGCGTTGCACGGGCCATCTCGCGGCCGAGCGTACCGTTGCCGGCGGCCGTGAGTATCCTCGCCTGCTTGTGCCGAACGGTCGCCGTCCTCACGTGCTTGTCTTCAACCAGTACTACTGGCCCGGGGTCGAGGCAACGGCGCATCTGCTGACTGAGCTCTGTGAGGCGCTCGCCGATTCGTATGAGATCACGGTGGTCACAGGACGCTTGCTCGGGCACGAGAGCGATCCGGACTACGAGCGGCGGAACGGCGTTGAGCTGATCAGAGTGCATTCGACGGCGTTCGACCGCTCCGGCCTGCTCCAGCGCGCGATCAACTACTTCACGTACCTGGCCCGCGCGCTGCGCCGCGGACTATCCGCATCCCCACCCGACCTCGTCCTCTGCATGACCGATCCCCCGATGGTCGGTGATGTCGCACTTGCCGTCGCTCGCCGCTTCCGAGTGCCACTCGTGGTGGTGAGCCAGGATGTCTTCCCTGAGATTGCGGTCGAGCTGAAGCGACTGCAAAGCCCCCTCCTGATCGGCACTTTGGGGCTGCTCACCCGTTTCTACCTACGGCGTGCGGACCGCATCGTGGCGATCGGAGAGACGATGCGACAGCGGCTCGAGGCGAAAGGCGTGCCGCCGGAGCGCCTACGCGTGATCCCGAACTGGGTCGATACGAAGGCTGTCGTACCGGAACCACGGGACAATCCTTGGGCCCAAGCCCACGGGCTTGATCGTCGGTTCGTCGTCATGCACTCGGGCAACATCGGTTACGCCCAAGACCTCGAAACGCTCATCCGCGCAGCAACCTCACTCAGCGATCTTGACCGGCTGGCGGTTGTCCTGATCGGGTTCGGGGCGCGACACGCGCACCATGTCCGGCTCGCCAGGACCGTGGGGGCCGACAGGGTCTCGTTCCTCGACTACCAACCGCGCGAGCTGCTCTCACAGTCGCTCTCGAGCGCCGACATCCACTTCGTCGGCCTTGCCCAGGGGCTTTCGGGGTACGTCGTTCCGAGTCGCCTCTACGCGATCCTGGCCGCAGGACGGCCCGTGCTCGCAAGTGCCGACGAGGAAAGCGAGACGGCGACGCTCGTGCGCGAGGTCGGCTGTGGGCTGGTCGTGCCGCCAGGCCGTCCGGACCTACTCGCGACCGTCATTCGCGCCGTGGCCGCCGGCGAGCACGATCTCGACCAGATGGGCGTGCGCGCCCGCGGCTGGGCGGAGGCGAACGCTGACCGCGGCGTCGCATTCGACCGGTACCGGGCCGAACTGGCCGATGTCCTGAGGAGGTCGGCGTCGCGACCATGATCACGCCTTGCTGCCCTGGCCCATCCCGTGGCAGCAATCATCAGAGGCTGACGACCACTCCTCGCCAGTGATCGTCCGCTGAGATCTCGTCCAGCCACCGGTCGATCCCGCGATCGATCTCTGCGTACTGGCGGTGAGAGAGTGTCCAGATCAGGATCACGCCGGCATGCTCGCTTCCGCCCTCGGCCCAGGTGCGGCAGATCGGCGCGAAGTCGCGGCTGTTGCACGTCACGAGGATGCGCCGATCCTGCGCCGCAAGCTCGAGCAGCGGCTCGTCGGCCAGACCTTCGAGCTCGGGCTCGTCCATGACGCCGCGCACATCGTGACCGCGTTCACGGAGCGGCTCGCCGATCCGTTTCGACGACAGGTTCGCGTCGAGCAGGAGCCTCACCGTCTACGCGGGCGTCGGGGTTCGCACGAACGGGTACAGCTCGTGCCATTCGGCTGCCGGGCGAGCGTTCTCTGCGATCGCGTCGGCGATCTCGTCCGCGTACCGCTCACGGTAGGCGAGCGCCAGCTGCAGGTGACGCTCTGCCAGCTCCATTTCTGCCGCGAGCGACTCGATCGACTCGGCTTCGGCGAGCAGCTGGCACAGCTCCCAGACGTCCAGGCCCGTCCCGATCACCCACGGCCGTCGTCGGGCGTCGTCGCCGCGGAAGCCGAGTCCGGGGAAGAGTCGCGTCCGCATCGCCTCCTCGGCGAGCGCCTCCACGACCGAGCTCTTCGAGCGGCGCGAGCGGCGTGCCTCGTCCGCGACGGCGCGATCCGTCGCTGCCGAAAAGCGAACGCTGAACGGTTGACCCTTTGCGACCCGAGCCACGCTCAGAAGATAACACAAAAAAATGACACTGTAAGGGGACGGGATGCCGAACGGGTTGAAGATGTGTCAATCCCCCTTGAAAGGGATAGAGCCTTGAGGGAATGTGGCTTAGGATGTGGTGGCGGCAGTCGTCCCTGCGGTGGGGCGGCGAGTTTGGGGAAAGGGTGTAGCGGACTTATGGGAACGATCAAGGTCGTCCTCGCCGAGGATCACGCGCTGATGCGGGACGCGGTCAGGCTGGTGTTCGACGAGGCCGAGGACATGGAGCTCGTCGGCGAGGTCGCGAACGGGCAGGAGTTGCTGCCGCTGCTGAAGCGCGTCGAGGCCGACTTCGTCCTCCTCGACGTCCACATCCCCGGGCTCGACGGGCTCGCCTGCCTCGAGGCCCTCGCCACGCAGCACCCGCAACTGAAGGTGGCGATGCTGTCAGCAGTCGAGGACGAGCAGGTGATCGCCTCCGCCTTCCGGCGCGGTGCGAGCGGCTACATCCTCAAGTCGGTCAACCCGTTCGACCTGCCGGCGGCGATCCGCCAGATGCTCGACGGCAGCGTGATCCACCGCTCCCTCACCCGCGACGACGGCGCGGCGCCCGCTCGCGCGGCCGGCCTGTCGGAGAAGGAAGTTGCCGTTCTCGTCGCGCTCGCGCACGGGCGCACGAACAAGCAGATCGCGGCGCAGCTCTGGCTGAGCGAGCAGACGGTCAAGTTCCACCTGCGCAACGTCTACCGCAAGCTCGGGATCAAGAGCCGGACCGAGGCGCTGCGCTACGCGTACGAGCACGACCTCGCGACGACCGTCGCCTAGAACTCTGGCGGCATTCGCAATGGGAACTGCGGCGCTCGCGATCTGGTCGTACCTCCGTTGGCCAGGTGCTGCACCCGCCACGTTCAAGGGTGCCATTGTCAGGGTGTTGCTTGCATGGGTCGTGCTGCAGATCGGTGCGAGCGTGATCCAGCTTGGGGTCGAGACCGTACCGTCAATCGGCATCCTCGTGGTCGTCGGCGCCGTCGTGCCCGTGCTCACCTACGCGTTTCTCGCATCCCTTTGGTTCATGAAGGTCTGCGCCGACCAGATGGGCGTCGGCAAGTAGACGAGCTACGCGGGCTCGAGCAGCGTCGCCCGGAACTCCGGGTGGCGCGAGGCCCAGGCCCGGACGAAGAACAAGAGCTCGGTCGCGGCCTGCGCGGTGTCGCCGCCGTCGTAGAGCCAGGGCGCAAAGACCTCGACGGTGTCGAGGTCTGTGCGTGCCGCCAGGCAGTCCGTCTCGTTCAGGGCATAAACGAGATCGGGGGCCAGCTCGGGATGACTGATCTGAAGCTTCATCGCCTACTCGAAGCGAGTATCCACCGGTAGGTCGGCCAGACGGGCGCACGAACGGGTAGTTCGGGCAGGCGAAACGGGTAGTCCCGAGACGCGCGACACCGGCTACTGCTCCTTCTGCGAAGCCGGCTCGCTGTTCGGTTGCTCGGCGAGCAGCTGCTCCAGCAGTTGGCGAGCGGCGTCGACCTCGGAGGCCGCAGCGGCAGGCGGCGGGGTGGCCGCTCTCTTCTTCCGCACCCCTGATCCGCTCCAGCTCGGCATCACCGCAGCATCGTCGGGGCCGGCTGCGGAGACTCCCGTCATCCGGGCAGGTCGCAGTGCCCACGCGGGTAGTCCTGGTCGCCCTCTGCCACCCACCCGATTGGGATGGCGAACCCACCCTACGAGTAGGAGCCTTTGTAGGGGTTCTTCCCACCATGAGAGCAGTGGGTTTCTGCGTCCGCCGCGCACGCCGTGCGGCCTGAAAAGGAGCGTCAACGTTGCACGATCTGCGAACAGCCAGAACCGAAGCGAGCCGCGTACGAACACACGCCGTCGCGCAAGCGCCGAAGCTGACCCGCTCCCTGGTCGGCCTCCTGGCCGCTCTCCTCGCCGTCCTGGCGCTGCTGGCGAGTGCCGGCACGGCTGCCGCGGCGATTCCGTCGAGCTTCTTCACGGTCGTCGACCAGCAGGGCGTGAACGACGTCAACGCCGACCAGAACGACCTGACGCAGATGGGGCGCGACGACAGCGACCCCGCGTTCTACAAGCTCTTCTGGAGCTGGGACTCGACCTCGCTCTGGACGGGGGCGGGACAGTCGGGGGACGCGTGTGCCCTCTTCGACTCCGACGGCGACGGGAACATCGACTTCGCCGCCTGTGCCCGGATCGAGAATCCAAACGCGGATCCGACCCAGGCGAAGCTGACGGCTGACTCGCCGCTCCTCTTTGCGTGCGCGGACACAACGAATGACCGCTGCTCGCAGCCGTCCCCGCTTCTGGCGACGGGAATCCAGGCCGGCACGATCGGGTCGGCGGGCCTTGATCGCAACGGGAACCTGATCACCGACACCGATCCATTCGCCCCGGCGGGCTCGGACTCCCCGAATGACGTGACCCTCCAGATCAACATCCCGAAAATCCTGATCTCGGGCGCCGTGCTCGTGAACGTGTGCTCCTACCCGTCTGCGGGGAACGGCGGCAACAACAACCCGTTCGACTGCATCGCGAATCCCGGCGGCGGCTTCCTCGTGATCGTGAAGAACGCAGGCGCCGACACGACGACGAGCTTCGCGTTCGCCGTCTCACCGGTTCCGGCGGGCACGGCCTCCGCCTACACGATCGTCGGCTCGGGCCTGACCAGCCCGATCAGCCTGCTCGTCGGCAACGCGACCGAGACGGTCACGGAGACCGTGCCGAGCGGCTGGAGCCTGAGCGGCGCAGCGTGCGCGGTGAACGGTGGCGCGACCGGCACGTTCGACAGCGCCGGCAAGCGCGTCACCGGCATCTCGATCCAGTCGGGCCTCGAGACGCGCTGCACGTTCACGAACGTGGCGGACGTGCGGTCGCTCTCGTTGGTGAAGTCGGCGTCGCCCGCGACGTATGACTCGGTCGGCGACTCGATCTCGTACAGCTACCTCGTCACGAACACGGGCAACGTGCGCTTGGCGGGCCCCGTGACGGTGGCGGACAACAAGGCGACCGTGACCTGCCCGAACGTGAACACGGTCGGCAACCTGGATTCGTTCCTCGATCCGGGCGAGGCTGTGACCTGCTCGGCGACCTACTCGATCACGCAGGCCGACTTGAACAGCGGTTCGTTGACGAACATCGCGAAGGCGAGCGCGGCCGGTGTCGACTCGAACGAGGACACGGAGACGGTGACAGCGGTGCAGATGCGGTCGCTGTCGCTTGTCAAGTCGGCGACGCCCTCCACCTACGACTCCGTCGGCGACTCGATCGCCTACAGCTATCTCGTCACGAACACCGGCAATGTCCGTCTGGCCGGGCCGGTGACCGTGGCGGACGACAAGGCGACGGTGACCTGTCCGAACGTGAACACGGTCGGGAACCTGGACTCGTTCTTGGATCCGGGCGAGGCTGTGACCTGCTCGGCGTCCTACTCGATCACGCAGGTTGATCTCAACAGCGGCTCGGTGACGAACATCGCCAAAGCGAGCGCCGCGGGGATCGACTCGAACGAGGACACCGAGACCGTCAACGCGGTGCAGTCGCGGACGCTCTCGTTGGTGAAGTCGGCGCTGCCGGCGACCTACGATTCGGTCGGCGATTCGGTCGCCTACAGCTATCTCGTGACGAACACGGGCAACGTGCGTCTCGCCGGCCCCGTGACGGTCGCGGACAACAAGGCGGCGGTGACGTGTCCGAACGTGAATACGGTCAGCAACTTGGATTCGTTCTTGGATCCGGGTGAGGCTGTGACCTGCTCGGCGAGCTACTCGATCACGCAGGCTGATCTGAACAGCGGCTCTGTGACGAACATCGCCAAGGCGAGCGCGGCCGGTGTCGACTCGAACGAGGACACGGAGACGGTGACCGCAGTCCAGGGCCCGGCGCTCTCGCTGGTGAAGTCCGCGACCCCGTCCACCTACGACTCGGTCGGCGACTCGATCGCCTACAGCTATCTCGTCACGAACACGGGCAACGTGCGGTTGGCAGGCCCCGTCACGGTGGCCGACAACAAGGCGACGGTGACCTGCCCGAACGTGAACACGGTCGGCAACCTCGATTCGTTCCTGGATCCGGGTGAGGCAATCACCTGCTCCGCTTCGTACTCGATCACGCAGGCCGATCTGAACTCGGGCTCGGTGACGAACGTGGCGAAGGCGAGCGCGGCCGGTATCGACTCGAACGAGGACACCGAGACCGTCAACGCGGTGCAGTCGCGGACGCTCTCGTTGGTCAAGTCGGCCACGCCCTCCACCTACGACTCGGTCGGCGACTCGATCGCCTACAGCTACCTGGTCACGAACACCGGCAATGTCCGTCTCGCCGGCCCGGTGACGGTCGCGGACGACAAGGCGACGGTGACGTGCCCGAACGTGAACACGGTCGGGAACCTGGACTCGTTCCTCGATCCGGGTGAGGCTGTGACCTGCTCGGCGAGGTACTCGATCACGCAGGCCGACCTGAACTCGGGCTCCGTCACGAACGTGGCGAAGGCGAGCGCGGCCGGTGTGGAGTCGAACGAGGACACGGAGACGGTCAACGCGGTGCAGTCGCGGACGCTCTCGTTGGTGAAGTCAGCGCTGCCGGCGACATACGACTCGGTCGGCGACTCGATCGCCTACAGCTACCTGGTCACGAACACCGGCAACGTCCGCCTGGCGGGCCCGGTGACTGTGGCCGACGACAAGGCGACCGTGACCTGCCCGAACGTGAACACGATCGGCAACCTGGACTCGTTCCTGGATCCGGGCGAGGCGATCACCTGCTCGGCGAGCTACTCGATCACGCAGGTCAACCTCAATTCCGGCTCGGTGACGAACATCGCCAAGGCCAGTGCTGCGGGGATCGACTCGAACGAGGACACGGAGACGGTGAACGCGGTCCAGGATCGCGAGCTGACGCTCGACAAGACGGCGACCCCGTCCTCGTACGACTCGGTCGGCGACGTGATCTCGTACAGCTACCTGGTCACCAACACCGGCAACGTGCGTCTCGCCGGGCCGGTCACTGTGGCCGACGACAAGGCGACCGTGACCTGCCCGAACGTCAATACGGTCGGCAACCTCGACTCCTTCTTGGATCCGAGCGAGTCGATCACCTGCACGGCGAGCCACTCGATCACGCAGGCCGACCTGAACACCGGCTCGCTCACGAACACCGCCAAGGCCAGCGCGAGTCAGATCGACTCGAACGAGGATCAGGCCACGGTCGAGGCGGTGCAGGACCGCAAGCTCTTGCTCGACAAGACCGCGACGCCGCTCTCCTACCGCTCGGTCGGCGACGTGATCTCGTACAGCTACCTGGTCACCAACACCGGCAACGTGCGTCTCGCCGGCCCGGTCACCGTCGCGGACGACAAGGCGACGGCGACGTGCCCGAACCTGAACACCGTCGGGAACCTCGACGGCTTCCTCGATCCGGGCGAGGCGATCACCTGCACCGCGACCCATGCGATCACGCAGGCGGACGTCAACGCGGGCTCGCTCACGAACACGGCCAGGGCAAGCGTGGGCGAGACGAGCTCGAACGAGGACAAGGCGACTGTGACGGCCATTCCGCCGCCGCCCCCGCCGCCGCCCGTGATCGTGCCGGCATCGGTGATCGACCTGTCGATCGTCAAGACCGACCGTCCCGACCCCGTGTTCGTCGGCGCGAGCCTGACCTACACGCTCTCGGTGCGGAACGCCGGGCCTGACACCGCCACCGGTGTCGTCGTGGCCGACGTGCTGCCCGAGGCGACGACCTTCGTCTCCGTGACCAGCACTCAGGGCACGTGCACGGGCGGCAACGTCGTCCGCTGCAGCCTCGGCACGATCGCAAACGGCGGCAGCGCGATCATCACGATCGTCGTCCGTCCGACCGCCCCGGGTGCGCTGCTGAACACGGCGACGGTCGTCGGCGAGCAGGCTGAGCCGAACACGGCGAACAACCGTGCGAGCACGCCGACGCTCGTCCAGGGACCGTTCCAGCCCCCGGTCGCGTCCTGCCCCGGGCTCACCGTCCAGCCGCGCTCGCTCTCGGTCGGCAAGCGTGGGATCGTCAGGGTGCTGGTGACCGACAAGGGCCGCGGCGTCCCCGGCGTTCGGATCCTGATCAAGGGCCCGGGCCTGTCGAAGGCCGCGATCACCGACCGGCGCGGCCGGGTCGCGATCTCGGTGCGGCCGCCCCGGACCGGCATCGTCGAGATCCGGATGACGAACCAGCCCGCTCGCTGCTCAACCAGGAGGATCGGTGTCGTCGGTGTCTTCCAGCCGCCTTCGGTCACGGGCTAGCCTCGCCGCCTGCCTCGCGCTCGCGCTTCTCTGCTGGACGGGAGAGGCGCGAGCGGAGGCGGCACGCGCGAGCGTCCCGGCAGCCGGGCACATCGACTGGGCGCAGGTGGCGGTC
>JBDSOJ010000131.1:0-3329 GCA_039914895.1 Gaiellaceae bacterium | reverse complement strand
GCGACCCTGGTCGGATCGATCGGGCTGATCGCCGCCGTCCCGCTGACGACAGCGCTCGCTGCGCTTCTTGCGGCGCGCATGGCTCCGGGGAGCATTCCGGCCGACGAGCACGCTCATGCCCACTGATTCTGGCTTGCACAGCCGCTTGTGGCGGTCACGGGCGCACGTCGATGACGGTCGTCGGGCCGCCGGCGCCTTCCTCTGACTCTGCGTTGATCTCGCGCTGTTTCGTTGCCTCTCTGGAGATCGAAAAAGACCGACTTGCAGGACTTTCACTGAGATGGGCCGTGCTGGGATCGAACCAGCGACCTTGGGATTAAAAGTCCCCTGCTCTACCAACTGAGCTAACGGCCCGTTCGTTCCTGTCGAGTCTAGGGCACACTTCCGGCGTGGAGCTGCTCGAGAAGCCACGCCTGCGAGGCGTGTTCCATCAGTACGCGTTCTACGTCGCGCTCGTCGCCGGCGGCGTGCTCGTGGCGCTCTCGGACTCGGGTCTGGAGCTGCTCGCGACCTGGATCTACGCGGCCGCGCTGGCGGCCATGTTCGGCGTCAGCGCGCTCTACCACCGCGTCGACTGGCGCTCGGCACGCATGCGAACGTGGATGCGCCGGCTCGACCACTCGACGATCCTGCTGCTGATCGCCGGCACCTACACGCCGTTCGCGTTGCTCGCGTTCGACGGCAGGATCGCGGACGTGATCCTGATCGTCGTCTGGGCGGGGGCGGCGGCGGGGCTCGTGCTCAACCTCGCCTGGGTGGACGCGCCCAAGTGGCTGACGGCGGTCGTCTTCATCGCGCTCGGCTGGGTCGGTATCGTCGCGGTCCCCGAGCTGCTCGACCTGGGTGTCGCCCCCACGGTGCTGGTCATCGCCGGCGGCGGGCTCTACACACTCGGCGCGCTCTCCTACGCGCTCAAGCGGCCGAACCCGGCGCCGGCGACCTTCGGCTACCACGAGATCTTCCACCTGCTCGTCATCGCCGCGGCAGCTGTCCACTTCGTCGCAATCGCCGCTTTTGTGCTTCCAAAGGCTTAATCGCCGTGTAATGGAAGCTCCGCTACCGTGACCGCATGAACATGAAGACACAGAAGACCGACGCACAGAAGACCGATGACCAGTGGCGTGCCGACCTGAGCCCCGAGCAGTACGAGATTCTCCGGCGCAAGGGCACAGAGCGAGCGTTCACCGGCGAGTACAACGACACGAAGGACGCGGGCGTCTATCGCTGCGCGGGTTGCGGCGCCGAGCTGTTCCGCTCGGAGGCCAAGTTCGACTCCGGCACCGGCTGGCCGAGCTTCGTCGAGCCGACCTCGCTCGAGAGCGTCGTCACCGAGACGGACAGGAAGTTCGGGATGGTTCGCACCGAGGTCATGTGCGCCTCCTGCGGCGGACACCTCGGCCACGTCTTCCCCGACGGCCCCGGCTCGAACGGGCAGCGCTTCTGCATCAACTCCTGCGCGCTCGAGCTGGAGCGCTCGTGAGCGTCGCGACCGAGAAGGCCACGTTCGCCGCCGGCTGCTTTTGGGGCGTCGAGGTCGACTTCCGCAACACGCCCGGCGTCACCGACGTCCAGGTCGGCTACAGCGGCGGCCACGTTGGGGAGCCGGATTACAAGACCGTCTGCAGCGGGTCGACCGGACACGCCGAGGCGGTTGAGGTGACGTTCGATCCGGCCGAGGTCTCGTACGGCGAGCTCGTCGATCGGTTCTGGAGCCTGCACGATCCGACCCAGGTGAACCGCCAGGGCTGGGACGTCGGCAGTCAGTACCGCTCGGCGATCTTCACCCATTCGCCGGAGCAGGCGGAGATCGTGGCCGAGTCGAAGGAGCGGGCGCAGTCCCGCTTCGGGAAGCCGATCGCGACCGAGATCGCTCCGGCGGCGACCTTCTGGCCGGCCGAGGACTACCACCAGCAGTACCTGGTCAAGAACGGCCGCGCGACGAGTCGCATCTAGCGGACGCCGATCGGCATTCGTAGGAGGCGCGGGATCGCCGCGGCGGCGCGGGCGGCGGCCGATGGTCGCCGGCCCGCGCCGATCGCCTCCTCCGACGAGAGCGTCCCCCAGCGGACGAGCCTGCCGCCGAGGTAGCGGAACGGCTCCGGCGGCAGCCGGCGCGCCGGACGCTCGACGAGCGGAAGCGCCGTCCATTCGTCCTGCACGCCCAGCGCGAGCGACGCCAGGATCTGACCGCCCAGCCAGCTCGGCCCGACGCCGTTCCCGGAGTAGCCCGAGCCGTAGTGGATCCGTGTGCCGGGGACGGTGCCGAAGCGCGGGAGCTTGTCGGCGGAGACGTCGATCGGGCCGCTCCAGCGCGCCTCGATCCGCACGTCTGCAAGGGCGGGGAGGAGCGTGCGCAGCCCCTCGTGAGCCCGACCCTGGGCGGCGACGTCGTCCAGCACGCCCGGTCCGACGCGTCCACCCGGCTCGAGTCGGCCAGAGCCGCTGCCCATCAGCACGCGCCCGTCGGGCGTCGTGCGGAAGTAGTGGAGGAACATGCGTCCGTCGGTGACGGCCTCGTTGCCCGTCCAGCCGATCTGCTCGAGCAGCTCCGGCACCGGCTCCGTCATGACGACGGCGCTGGCGAAGTTGGTCTGCCGCCCCGCGAGTGGCCAACCGGTTCCCCAGGCGTTGAGCGCGAGCACGATCTCGGGGGCCGTGACGCTGCCGCCGGGCGTCCCGAGCGCTCCTGGACGGACGGCCGTCACAGACGTGTGCTCGAAGATCTGGACGCCGGCGTCGCGAGCGGCCCGCTTCAGGGCGAGTACGAGACGTGCCGGCTGCACGATCGCGCCGTCGCGGAAGAGGACACCGCGCCCGAAGCGTGGGGAGTCGAGCCGTCGCCGGACTTCGGCCGGGCCGAGCGCGACAGCCTCCTCTTCGACGCCGAGCTCTCGCGCCGCCTGCAGCGAGCGCTCGACGGCTGCGTCCTCGGCCTCGGTCGCGGCAACCTTCAGAAGCCCACCTTCGCGCAGCCAGACGTCCTCGTCGCGCTGTTCGAGGAAGTCGCGGACCGCGGGCACGATCCGCGTCGAGGCGTGGGCGAGCTGGAGCGCGGCGCCGTCGCCGAGCACGGCGCGCAGCGTCGGCAGCGACGACCAGTAGCCGTGTAGGAAGCCGCCGTTCCGGCCGCTCGGCCCGTCACCGAGCTCGCGCGCCTCGAGCAGCGCGACGCGAAGTGACGGCTCGCGCTCGTGCAGCGCCAGCGCCGTCCAGAGCCCGGTGTAGCCGCCGCCGACGACGGCCACGTCGACCTCGAGCGCTTCCGCGAGGGGCGGCGCAGGTGCTTCGCGGCGGTGCGCCCGCGCCTCCTCCAGCCACCACGACGGCCG
>JBDSOJ010000225.1:0-17151 GCA_039914895.1 Gaiellaceae bacterium | reverse complement strand
CCACCGCCGTCGAGGAGTACGTCACCGGCGGCTAGGCTGGCCGCGTGTCGCCGCGCGCCCGCACGAGTCTTGCCGTGGCCGCGCTCGCAGCGCTGGCCGCCGGCGTCGTCGTCGGCGCAGCCGTCTGGTCGGCCGAGACCGTTGGGTCGACGGCGACGGCTGACGCGAAGCCGAAGCCGCGGCAGGGACATCCGCCACTCGAGCTCTCGTTCGGGATCAGGGACGACGCAGAGGCGCGCGGCCTGCGGCAGGCCGCGGAGCTCTACCGGGCCGGGAAGCCCGATGAGGCCGCAGGCATGTTCGGGCTCTACGACTCGCTGGAGGCGAAGCTCGGCGCTGCCTTCGCAGCCTGGCCCGCGACCCTGGACCGGATCGAGCAGCTCGGCGCGCTCTATCCGCGGAGCTCGCTCGTGCAGCTCCATGTCGGGCTCGCCCGCTTCTGGGCTGGCACAGGCGGCGCCGTCACCGCCTGGCGGGAGGCGCGCGACATCGAGCCGGACACGCCGTACGCCGTGCGCGCCGGCGATCTCCTCCACCTCGACGGGTTCGCGCCGGGGCTGCCCGGTTTCGTCGTCAGCTTCGACTACCAGCTCGAGGGTGAGACGCCGGCCGAGCAGCTCGAGGCGCTCGCGGCCGACCGGACGCTCCGCGGGCGACTGCTGCACGGGATCGCGCTCCAGGGCCTCGGCCGTCCGGTTTCCGCGCGGCGTGCTTTCGCGGCCGCGCTCGAGCTCGCGCCAAACAACGTCGACGCGCTTGTCGCCGACGCCGTCGGGCGCTACGACAAGGGCAATCCGTCGGCTGCGTTCTCCCGGCTCGGACCGCTCAGCCGCCGCTTTCCGCAGGCGGCGACCGTGCGCTTCCACCTCGGCCTGCTGCTCCTCTGGCAAAAGGACGTGAAAGAGGCGACACGTCAGCTCGAGCTGGCGCGCGCGGCCGAGCCGAAGAGCAAGATCGCCGCCGAGGCCAAGCGTTTCCTCGATGCCGTTCGCAACGCAGGGACCTCCTGATCCAAAGATGGGCCACACGGCCTATGGCGCCTGAGCCAGGCCTCTGGCAAGCTCTCGCGGCTTGTTCGGAAAATGTTGCGGATTGCCAGAGCCGCGACTACTCTGAGGCGCGATCGGAGGGGGCGAAGTGAGCGCAGGGGGAAGCATCAGCACCGTTGAGGACAGCCCAGTCGAGAACAGCGCGGTCGACATCCAGGGGTTCGACGTGCTCGCAAGCAGTGAGGTACGAGCGTTGCTCGAAACCGGCAAGCAGGTCGGAAGGCTCGTCGCCGAGGACATTGCGAGCGCACTCGACGAGCTCGACCTCGACGCGTCCCAGATGGATGAGTTCTACGCGGCGCTCGAGGAGCAGAAGATCGAGGTCGTCGAGCGGGACGAGCCCGAGGCGGAGATCGAGGAAGCGCGCGAGGTCACGACGGACACGCTGCAGCTCTTCCTCAAGGACATCGGCAAGGTGCCGCTCTTGACCGCCGCCCAGGAGGTCGAGCTGGCGAAGCGGATCGAGCGCGGTGAGCACGCCGCAAAGCAGGCGATGGTGGAGGCGAACCTCCGTCTCGTCGTCTCGATCGCGAAGCGCTACCGCAATCAGGGGCTGCCGTTCCTCGACCTGATCCAGGAGGGGACGATCGGCCTCGTCAGGGCGGCCGAGAAGTTCGACTACCGCAAGGGGTTCAAGTTCTCCACCTACGCGACGTGGTGGATCCGCCAGGCGGTGGCTCGTGCGCTCGCGGACAAGGCGCGGACGATCCGGATGCCCGTGCACGTGGTCGAGAAGCTGAACAAGATCGTCCGGACCGAGCGGACGCTCCGCGCCAAGCTCGGCCGCGAGCCGAGCGCAACCGAGATCGGTCACGAGCTCGACCTGCACCCGGAGGAGATCGAGCAGATCCGCCGCAGCGCACAGACGCCGATCTCGCTGGAGAAGCCGGTCGGCGACGAGGACGAGTCGGAGTTCGGGCACTTCCTCACCGACGCGACGATGCCGCTGCCGGACGAGCAGGCCGAGGAGACGCTTCGCAACGAGGCGCTCCGCTCGATCCTGAAGTCGCTCTCGCACCGCGAGCGGCGCGTGCTCGAGCTCCGTTACGGACTCGACGGCGAGCAGCCGCGGACGCTCGACGAGGTCGGCAGGACGTTCAACGTCACGCGCGAGCGGATCCGGCAGATCGAGAATCAGGGCCTGAAGAAGCTCCGCGCTCTCGCCCTGGCGGCTCAGCTCCGCGACGTCGCCTAAAGGCTCGGCGCCCGTGCGAGTCTGACTAGACTCGCGCCCGTGGCTGAACTCGATCAAGCTTGGTTCGCGGAGCTCGGCGAGCTGCTGAGCATCCCGTCCGTGAGCGCCGATGCGGCGCACGCCGACCATGTGGTCGAGGCGGCCGAGTGGGTCGCGGACAAGGTGCGCCGCAGCGGTGGCGAAGCGGAGCTCGTGCCCTACGGGGACCGGCCGATGGTTATCGGCGAGATTCGCGCCTCGAACGGCGCTGCCGACGCCCCCACCATCCTCTGCTACGGCCACTTCGACGTGCAGCCGCCGGCACCGCTCGGGCTCTGGGAGTCGGATCCCTTCGAGGCGACGATCCGCGACGAGTGGCTCTACGCGCGTGGGGTCGCCGACGACAAGGGTCAGCTCTGGATGCTGCTGCACGCCGCCGGCCTGCTCGCCGCCGACGGCGCGCTCCCGATCAACGTCCGCATCGTCTCCGACGGTGAGGAGGAGGTCGGCGGCCAGTCGATCGTCCGGTTCCTCGAGCAGGACGAGCGCGGCGCCGATGCCTGCGTGATCTTCGACGGCGGGATGGAGTCCCGTCAGCTGCCCGCGATCTCGGTCGCCACGCGCGGCCTCGCCGCCTTCAACCTGCGCGTCAAGACCGGCCAGCGAGACCTCCACTCGGGGATGTACGGCAACGCGGCCATGAACGCGATTCACGCGCTGCACGAGACGCTGACGGGGATCCTCCCGCGCGACGGCCGCGTGCCCGAGGCGCTGCGGATCGGGATTGCGCCGGTCACGCCGGAGGAGCGCGCGGGCTGGGACATGCAGCCCGACGGCGCCGACGTGCTGCGCGAGGCGGGCGCTGTGCCCTATGACGCGCGGGCGGCGGAGGAGTTCTATCTGCGCACGACTGCGGAGACCTCCGTCGAGGTGAACGGGATCCTCGGCGGCAAGCCCGGCCTGAAGAACACGACCGTGATCAGCGAGGCGCAAGCGAACTTCACAGTCCGGCTCGCGCCGGGGCAGTCGCCCGGCACTGTCGCCCCAGAGGTCGAGCGGCTGCTCAGGGAGGCGGCTCCCGCGGGGGCGACGGTCGAGGTCGAGGAGCTGCCCGGCTCGACCCGTCCCGGTCTCGTCGCCGCCGACTCGCAGGTGATCAAGATCGCCCAGGACGCGTTCGAGCACGCCTTCGGGGTCAGGCCGATCCTGACGCGCTCGGGCGGCACGCTGCCGATCATGCCCGCACTCGCCGACAAGGGGATCCCGACGATCCTGACCGGCTTCGCCCTGCCGGAGAGCAACGTCCACTCGCCGAACGAGCGGATGCTCGTCGAGTTCTTCCCGCGCGGCGTCGCCACGATCAAGGAGCTCTACACCCGCTTTGGCGACCTCGCGTAGGAACTCGGATCATCGTGAGCTTCGTCGCTGGGGTGCCGCGATCGTGCTGCCCGCGACGGCCCAGCGACACAAGGCTTGCGGTGATCCGAGTTCCTAAGGCCGACTTCGTCACCCCGCTCGCGGCCGAGCTGGCCGAGGACGTGCTCGAACGTTTCCTCCGCTACGTCCGCATCGACACCCAGTCGGCGGCCGGCGTCGAGACCTCACCCTCGACCGCGAAGCAGCTCGACCTCTCCCGCCTCCTGAGCGAGGAGCTGGAGGAGATCGGCCTCGACGACGTGCGGTTGGACGAGCACGGCTACGTCTACGGCTCGCTGCAGGGATCCGGCTCCGAACCTGCGATCGGGTACATCGCCCACGTGGATACGTCGCCCGACGTGACGGGGACGGGGGTGAACCCGCAGGTGCACGAGGCGTACGACGGCGGCACGATCGCGCTCCTGGGCGGCGCCGATGTCGTGCTCGACCCGGGTGAGTTGCCGCTGCTGCGGAAAAAGATCGGCCACGACATCGTCACGACCGACGGCTCGACGCTGCTCGGCGCCGACGACAAGGCGGGCGTGGCCGAGATCATGGCCGCCGTCGCCTACCTGAAGCGGCACTCCGAGCTCGAGCATGCGCCGATTCGCGTCTGCTTCACCGTCGATGAGGAGGTCGCGGGCGGTGCCGAGCACCTCGACCTCGAGCGCTTCGGCGCGAAGTACGCCTACACGCTCGACGGGGCCGAGCTCGGCGAGATCGAAGCGGAGACGTTCAATGCGTCGAAGGTGACGGTGACGATCCGCGGCCGCTCCACGCATCCCGGGACCGCCAAGGGGCAGCTCGTGAACGCAGTCAAGCTCGCCGCCGACCTCGTCGCCGCACTGCCGGGAGACTCGCTCTCGCCGGAGACGACCGAGGAGCGGGAGGGATTCGTCCATCCGACCAAGATCGCGGGCGGCGCCGAGGAGACGTTCGTCGAGTTGATCGTGCGCGACCACGACGCCGCGAAGCTGGAGGAGCACATCGCGCTGATCCGCGACCTCGCCGACGACGTGCGCGAGCGCGAGCCGCGGGCGTCAGTGGAGGTTCGCGAGGAGGAGCAGTACCGGAACATGGGCGAGGTGATCGACCGGTATCCCGAGGTGATCGAGGCGGCCGTCGAGGCAGTCCGGCGGCTCGGCGTCGAGCCTGTGCATTCGATCATTCGCGGCGGCACCGACGGCGCCCGCCTCTCCCACCGCGGCCTGCCGACGCCGAACCTCTTCACCGGCGGCTCCGAGTACCACTCCCGGCGCGAGTGGGCGAGCGTGCAGGACATGGCCGCCGCGGCCGCGATGCTGGTCGAGCTCGCCCAGGTCTGGGCCGAGCGCGGCGACTGATCAGACTTGGTTTGACCAGCTCGCACGACTAGGTCAGACCAGGTCAAGCGGTGACAAAGCGCCTGCAAATCCAGACTCGACCAACTCGACCAACTCGACCAACTAGTCCCAGGGAGGCGGGTTGTGCACCCAGCGGCCGCCCACCATCGTTGCGACGACCTGGAGCTCGCGAAGCTCCTCGGGCTCGACGGCGAGCGGGTCGCGATCGAGCACGACGAGGTCGGCGAGCAGGCCCGGTAGCAGCCGGCCGCGGCGCCGCTCGTCCCCCGAGAGCCAGGCCGGTGCGACGCAGGTCGCGTGCAGCGCTTGCCCCACGCTCAGCGTCTCGTCTGGCCGCCACGCCGGCCGTGCGTCGATCGAGCGCAGCACGCCGGCCGCGATACCCGCGATCGGATCGAGCTCCTCGACCGGCGCGTCGGAGCCGTTCGCCACGAGCGCTCCGGAGTCGAGCAGCGAGCGGAAGGAGTAGGTGCCTTCGAGCCGCTCGGCCCAGAGCCGCTCGGCGAGGTCGCGGTCCGAAGGAGCGTGCGAGAACTGCACCGAACAGGCGATCCCGAGCTCCGCGAAACGTGGCAGATCCTCCGGCGTCAGACACTGCGCGTGCTCGATCCGGTGACGCAAGCCCTTCGGCTCCCAGGCGTCGCACGTCGCCTCGAAGGCGTCGAGCGCGTTCCGGTTCGCCTGATCGCCGATCGCGTGCACGCCCACTGGCCAGCCGCGCTCGGCGCCGCGGCGAATGATCTCCTCCAGCTCCTCGCGGCTCGTGATCTCGACGCCCGAGCCGTCCGTCATCAGTGCGGTCTGCGAGCCCAGCGTGCCGTCCAGGAAGCACTTCAGGTAGCCGATCCGGAGGTACTCGTCGCCGAAGCCGGAGCGAAGCGCGAGCGCCGCCGCCGAGTCGACGAGCTCGTGCGGGATCGAGCCCCAGACGCGGAGCGACAGATTCCCTTCGTTGCGCAGACGCTGGAAGATCCCGGGCGCGCCGAGCCAGCCGTCCTTGTCGTGGATCGCACCGACCCCGCGCGAGCTCGCGAGCGTGAGTCCGGCGCGCGTCGCCTCGACCCACTCGTCCTCGGTCGTGATCACGTGGTGGTCGCGGAAACGCCAGGCCGACTCCTCGCGGAGAACGCCCGTCGGCTCGCCGGCAGCATCCCGCTCGACGACGCCGCCGTGGACGTCGAGGTCGCCGCCCGCGGCCGCGAGCGCAGCCGAGTTGAGCCAGACCGAGTGGTAGTCCTTCGAGATCAGGATCGTCGGCGTGTCGCCCGTGACCGCGTCGAGCACCTCTTTCGTCGGTTCCGTCCGCGGGCTCCAGTCGCCGTCACGCCAGCCGTAGCCGCGCAGCCAGCGGCCCGGCGCCACCTTCGCGTCGCGCACGCGCGCGAGCGCCTCCTCGATCGAGCCGCAGCCGTCGAGCTTGATCTGCCGCTGCGCGAGCGACCACGTCGGGAAGTGAACATGCGAGTCGGTGAACGCGGGGAGGACGCAACGGCCGCCGAGGTTCACGACCTCGGGGCTCGCGAGAGCCGTCTCGTGCACGCCGACGCCGCCGGCGACGTACGCGCCCGCAATCGCAAGCGCACGGCTCGTCGGCAGCGACGGGTCGAGCGTGCGGACGACGCCGTTCTCGAGAATCACCCGCGGCACCCTATCTATGCTCCGCGCCGTGACCGATGCCCGCCGCGTAGCGCTGTCCGCTCTGATCGACCACGCGCCGCTCTTCCCGCCTGCAAGCCTGCCGGTGCCAGACGCGATCGAGGAGGACCGCCGCGCCCGCGCTGACGAGCACGCCTGGCTGCTGGGACGGCTCGTCTGGCCCGCATCGCGGCTGGACGAGCTCGAAGGGGAAGACCGCGCCCTCTCGGTGCTGCTCGACGGCGCCTACGGCGGCGACATGCGAGCGGAGGCCGTCGAGACGCACTGGGACGCAGGACTCGAGAGCCTGTCCGGCGAGGCATACGTCGAGCTGCCGCTTGGAGACGGGCTCGAGGAGAAGGTGGCGGCGCTTGCCGACAAGGGTCTGCGCGCGAAAATCCGCTGCGGCGGCGCCGAGTTGCCAGCGGCCGAAGAGCTCGGCCGCTTCCTCGCCGCCTGCCGCGCCGCCGGAGTGCCGTTCAAGGCGACCGCCGGACTGCACCACCCGATCGCCGTCGGCGGCCGGCATGGATTCCTGAACGTGCTTGCCGCCTGCGCGTTCGAGGACGCCGCGGCGCTGATCGAGGACGTCGAGCTCAACGCCGACGCTCTGCGCTGGCGCGACCGTGAGGCGGGCGCAGCAGAGCTTGCACGCGTGCGCCGAGAGCAGCTTGTCGCCGTCGGCAGCTGCTCCTTCTTCGAGCCGGTCGACGAGCTGAAGGAGCTCGGAATCCTGTGACCCAGGGCTTCGGCACGCTCGTCGTCGGCGCGGGGGCAACCCACCTGGGCTTCCGCTCCGGCGACGCGGTCGTCGATCTCGGCGAGGGATCGCTCGACGAGCTGCTGCCGCAGGGCCGCACCGCCTGGGAGCACGCGCTCGCCGGCGCGCTCGCCGCGGTGGCTGCGGGCGACACGATCCCGCTCGAGCAGGTAAAGCCGCTGCTGCCGTTCACCGTCGCCGACTACGTCGACTTCTACTCGTCGCTCGAGCACGCAACCAACCTCGGCCGCATGTTCCGGCCCGACTCGGAGCCGTTGCTGCCGAACTGGCGCCACCTGCCGGTCGGCTACCACGGCCGCGCCGGCTCCGTCGTCGTCAGCGGCACCCCGATCCGGCGACCGCAGGGTCAAGCGAAGCCGCCGGACGCCGACGTTCCCGTCTTCGGCCCCTCGCGCCGGCTCGACATCGAGCTCGAGCTCGGCTTCGTCGTCGGGATGTCGAGTCGCCTGGGCGAGCCCGTGCCCGCGAGCGCGTTTCTCGACCACGTCTTCGGCGTCGTGCTCGTCAACGACTGGAGCGCGCGCGACATCCAGGCGTGGGAGTACGTGCCGCTCGGCCCGTTCCTCGGCAAGAGCTTCGCGACCTCGATCTCCGCGTGGGTGACGCCGCTGGCGCTGCTCGGTGAGCGCCGCGTGCCCGCCCCGCCGCAGGAGCCGAAGCCGCTGCCGCACCTCCGCGTCGACGGCGGCTGGGCCTTCGACCTGCCGCTCGAGGTGGAGCTCAACGGCAGCGTGATCTCGCGCGGCAACGCGCGCGGGCTCTACTGGACGATGCCGCAGCAGCTCGCGCACGCGACCTCGAACGGCGCCAGCATCCGCACCGGCGACCTGATGGCGTCGGGAACGATCTCCGGCGCCGAGCGCGGCAGCGAGGGCAGCCTGATCGAGCTGAGCTGGAACGGCACCGAGCCGGTCCGGCTCGACGACGGCAGCGAGCGGGCGTTTCTCGAGGACGGCGACGAGGTCGTGCTCCGCGGCGATCCGCTCGGCGAGGTGCGCGGCCGAATCGTCCCGGCATAGCGGATGTCTGCCGAGGAATCGGGCCAAGCCAGACCTGAACTCCGGCATGTCGCCGCGATCTACTCGGACGAGGAGGCAGCGGCTCTGTATGACGTGCTCAACGCGTGGGGTCCGAGCGATGACCATTACCTCGCGCTGGTGATGGGCGCTCGGTCAGTGCTCGATGTCGGCTGCGGTACGGGTGTGATGCTGCACCGTGCCCGGCAGGCTGGGCATGTTGGGCGGTTGTGCGGGCTCGATCCGGATCGTGCGATGCTCCGGAGGGCGCGGCGCCGAACCGACATCGAGTGGGTGGCCGGCGCAGCGGCGTCGATGGCATGGGACAGCGAGTTCGACTTGGCCATCATGACTGGTCACGGTTTCCAGGTATTCGTCGACGTCGACGAGCTGCGTTCCTCGCTCACCGCGATCCGCCGAGCGCTTACCGTCGGTGGTCGCTTCGCCTTCGAGACCCGAAATCCGCTCGCAAAGGTGTGGGAGAGCTGGAATCCGGAGAACGCGATCGACATCGTTGACCCGGCGGGTCGGCCGGTACGCATCTCGCACGAGGTGGAGTCGGTCGTCGGCGACGTGGTCACGTTGACGGAGACGACGAGCGGTGCGGACGGCGTCGCGCTGCGAATTGACCGTGCCAACCTCCGCTTCCTCGATGTGGGCGTACTCGCGGGCTTCCTCTCCGACGCCGGCTTTCAGATCGAGGCACAACACGGAGGCTGGTCCGGGGAACCACTCCACCCGGCGTGCGCCGAGATCGTCACCGTCGCCCGCGTCCGCCCAGATGATTGATGCCATGAGGCAGCCGGGAGCGGCCCAGACACCCCAGCTCGCGTTCCGAGCGCGCGGAATCGTGGTGTCGACCAGCTAATGGCGTGGCGCTCGCACCTCTTCGCGGCGGTCTGTCACCAGCGCGAGCCGAGGCTCCTGCTCCTCCGGAGCGACCGGGAGTGGCGGCTCCCACGCGTCCTCGTCCGCGAGGCGGTCTGGGCGGCGAACGCGCGCGTCGTCGTCCCCGCGATCGAGCGACGGCTCGGGACGCCGCTCTGGCTCCTGCGCCGGCTCGACTCGACCGCGGACGAGGCGGCCCGGAGGATCGAGGCGATCCTCGAGCTCGAGCTGCTCGATCCCGGCTGGGCCCCGCCGGCGCACGGGCGCTGGGCGGGGCTCGGTGACCTCGCGCGGCTGCGGCTGAAGGACGAGCGGCAGCGTCCGGTCCTGGTTGCGTTCCTCGATGCTCTCGAGCGCGGAAACGTCCCGGAGCAGCGGCCGCCGTGGGCGCGGACGGGCTGGTTGGCAGAGGTGCGGCCCTGGATCGACGCCCAGACCGCACGGCTCGGTCATGCCGTCGTCGCGATCGAGCAGGTCAAGCACTGGAGCATCTCGTCGGTGCTGCGGGTCGAGACCAACGGGCCTGACCTCTACTTCAAAGTGCCCGCGCGGCTGCCGCTCTTCGTCGACGAGGCGACGTTGACGGCCAGGCTCGCCGGGCGGTTTCCCGACCACGTCCCGGCGCCGCTGGCAGTCGAGCCGGAGCGTGGCTGGCTGCTGCTTCCGGAGTTCGACGAGCTGTTCGATTTCGACGCGCCGCTCGCCGTCCGCCAGGAGTCGTTGCGGCGATTCGCCCACCTGCAACGACAGACGTCCGGACTGACGGACGAGCTTCTCGCCGACGGCTGCCTCGATCGTCGGCTCGACGTCCTCGAGCGGCAGATCGAACCGCTGCTGGCCGATCGCGAAGCGACCGCACGCCTCGGCGCCGACGAGGTGGCCGAGCTCAGGCGGCTCGCTCCGGTGCTGAAGCAGCTCTGCCGCCGGCTGGCAGTGCTTGGCCCTCAGCCGACCCTCGTGCACGGCGACCTGCACATGCTCAACGTCGCCCGGCTCGACGGCGAGCTCGTCTACTTCGACTGGACGGACGCCTGCGTCGCGCACCCGTTCATCGATCTCTTGTCGCTGCAGTGGGAGAAGGACGAAGCGAACCGCGCGGCGCTGCTGGGGGCCTATCTCGAAGCGTGGGAGGGAGTGGAGACGCCCGAGCGACTGCGCGAGGCGGTCTTGCTGGCGGCGGTCGTGATTCCGCTGCACCATGCCGTCTCCTACCAGCGGCTCGTCGCCGGGCTCGAGCCGGACGCCAAGCCCGAGCTCGACGCGACGCACGAGTTCCTGCGCGAGCTGCTCGCCCGGGCGCGGGAGCTCTAGCCCGGGTCGGCTCCGAGCCGGACGATGCCGGCGGGATCGACCTCGACGGCGACACGCTCGCCGGGCGCAGGGTGTTCGAGCGTCGCCGCGACCGTCTCCAGCTCCTCGCCGTCGTCGAGCCGCACGCGTAGCCGGACGGTCGCTCCCCGACGCCGGGCGGAGACGACGGTCGCGCCCTCGCCCGGTGTCAGGCGTACCGCTTCCGGCCGGACGAGGGTGCCGTTCTCGCGCAGGTTGACGAGGCCGAGGAAACGGGCGACCCACGCGTCGACGGGGCGTGCCCAGAGCTCGTCGGGCGTGCTCTCCTGCACGATCCGTCCCTCGCGCATGACCGCGATCCGATCGCCGATCGCGAACGCCTCGCCGACGTCGTGGGTGACGTGGACGAGCGTGAGCCGAAGCCGGTCGAAGAGCTCGCAGAGCTCGTCGAGCAGGCGCTCGCGGAGCGGCCCGTCGAGCGAGCCGAGCGGCTCGTCGAGCAGGAGCACCCGCGGCCGCGGTGCCAACGCGCGCGCGAGTGCGACGCGCTGCCGCTCTCCGCCCGAGAGCGTCGCGACCGAGCGGCGGTCCATTCCCTCGAGCCCGACGAGAGCCAGCGCCTCGGCGACGCCCTCCTCACGCTCGGACCGCACGAGACCGGCCACCCGCAGACCGAAGCCGACGTTGCCGGCGACGTCGAGATGCGGGAAGAGCGCCCCCTCCTGCAGCATCAGGCCGACGCCGCGCCGATGAGCGGGCAGGGTTGTGACGTCGACCCCGTCAACCGTGATCCGGCCGGCCCGAAGCGGCTCGAGCCCGGCGAGCGCCCGTAGCAGCGTGCTCTTGCCGCTCCCGCTCGGCCCGAGCACGGCCAGCCGGTCTCCCTCGGCGACCGCGATGTCGACGCCGGCGAGCGCCTCCGCGCCGTCGAAGGACACCCGCAGCTCGTCGGCGCGGAGCATCAGAGCGCACCCCGGCGCACCGCGATCCGGTCGGCCGCCAGCACCGCCGCCGCGGTCAGCACCATCAGGACGACGGCGAGCGCGGCGGCCTGGCCGGCGTTGAGCGCGCCGGGCCGGCCGAGGAAGCGGAAGATCGCCACCGGCACCGTCGGCCAGTCGCTGCGCGCGACGAAGACGGTCGCCCCGAACTCGCCGAGCGAGATCGCGAAGGCGAACCCGGCCGCGACACCGAGCGCCCGCAGCACGAGCGGCAGGTCGAGCTCGCGGCGGATCCGCGCGGGCGAAGCGCCGAGCACCGCGGCGGCCTCGTGCAGCCGCTCGTCGATCGAGCGGAGCGCCGGCGCGACGATCCGGACGACGAACGGCGCCGCCACCAGCGCCTGCGCGACCGGCACGAGCCAGGGCGAGCCGCGGACGTCGAGCGGCGGCTCGTCGAACGCGATCACGAAGCCGAAGCCGAGCATCACCGCGGAGGCGCCGAGCGGCAGCATCACGAGCGCGTCGAGCCAGGCGGCGCGCCGGCGGGCGATCGCCGCCGCGGCGAGCCCGCCGACGACGAGCGCCACCGCGGTCGCGGCAAGCGCGTAGAGGACCGAGTTGACGACCGCGTGCCAGGGCGCCACGAGCAGCACGGCCGTCTCCTCGCCGAGCGCCCGGTAGAAGCCGAGCCCGTAGCCGTCCGGGGTCGCGAGCGAGCGCTCGACGAGCGCCGCGAGCGGCAGCCCGAGCCCGACCGCGGCGCCGGTGAGCGCGGCCGCGAGCCCGAGCCGCTCGCGCCCGCGGGGCCGGCGGACGACGTCGCGCTCGCCCGCGAGCGGCACCGCGCCGCCGAGCCGCCGCTCGACGAGCGCGGCGAGCGCGAGCAGGCTGCCGACCGCCGCGAGCTGGAGCAGCGACAGCGCCGCCGCCGCTCGCAGGTCGAAGAGCCGCGCCGCGCTCCTGTAGATCTCCGTCTCGAGCGTCGCGTAGGTCGGCCCGCCGAGCAGGAGGATGACGCCGAAGGACGTGAAGCAGAAGAGGAAGACGAGCGTGCCGGCCGCCGCCAGCGCGGGGGCGAGCAGCGGCAGCGTCACCCGGCGCAACCGCTGCACCGGCGAGGCGCCGAGCGTCGCGGCGGCATCCCAGAGGCCGGAGTCGAGCCGCCCCCAGAACGACCCGACGATGCGGACAACGACGGCGAGGTTGAAGAAGACGTGCGCGGCGAGTATCGCCACGAGCCCCCGCTCGGCGCCGTCCGGGAGCAGCGCGAGGAACGCCGCCGCGACGACGACGGTGGGGAGCACGAACGGGACGAGCACGAGCGCGCGCACGAGCGAGCGGCCTGGAAAGTCGAGCCGCGCGATCGCCCAGGCGAGCGGCAGCCCGAGCAGCACCGTCGCCGCGGTCGAGACCGCCGCCTGCCACGCGGTGAACCAGAGCACGCCGAGCGTCGAGCGGGAGCCGAGCACGTCCCACGGCAGCCCGTCGCCGAGGCCGCGGGCGAGGATCGCCGCGAGCGGGTAGGCGAAGAAGAGCGCGAGGAAGGCGGCCGGCAGGCACACCGCCGCCGCGCTCAGCGCAGGACGACGTCCGTCCACTCCCCGATCCAACGGTCGCGGTTCTCGCCGATCTCCGCCGGCGGCAGCTCGAGCGGCCGCTCCGGCACGACGGCGAAGCGCTCGAACGCTGGCGGCAGCGGCGTCCCCTCGCGCACGGGGAAGACGAACATCGAGGCGGGCACGTCGCGCTGGAAGCGCTCGCCGAGCATGAAGTCGAGCAGCGCCCGCGCGCCCTCGGGGTTGCGCGCGCCGCGCAGGACGCCGGCGAGCTCCACCTGGCGGAAGCACGTCGACGCGATGACGGCTGTGGGCGCCTCCTCGAGCGCCTTGCCGGCGAAGATCACCTCGGCGGGCGGGCTGGACGCGTAGGAGACGACGATCGGCCGGTCGCCGTTGCTGCCGCCGGCTCCCGAGAAGCGCTGCGTGTACGCCTCCTCCCAGCCGTCGACGACGAGCACGTCGTTCTCGCGCAGCGCCCGCCAGTAGCTCTGCCAGCCGTCCTCGCCGAAGTGGGCGATCGTCGCGAGCAGGAACGCCAGGCCGGGGGTCGAGGTGGCGGGGTTCTCGACCACGAGCCTGCCGCGGTGGCGGGGCAGCGCGAGCTGCTCGAACGAGGTGGGCGCCGGCTCGGTCGCGAACGCCGCCCGGTCGACGTTGACGCAGACCTCGCCGTGGTCGACCGGCGTGACGCGATGCTCGTCGTCGAGCACGTACTGCGGATCGATCCGGTCGAGTGCGGGCGACTCGTATGGCTCGAACAGATCCTCGCCGAGCGCCCGGGAGAGCAGATTGTTGTCGACGCCGAAGAAGACGTCGCCTTCCGGCGTGCCCGCGGTGAGCAGGGCGCGGTTGAGCGCGGCGCCGGCGTCCCCGGTCTGGAGGATCCGGAGCGTGAAGCCGCTCGTGCGCTCGAACGCGCGCAGCACCGGCTTCGAGACCGCGAAGGAGTCGTGCGTGACGAGCACGACCTGCCGCGGCGCCGCCTGCTCCCCGCCGCAGCCCGCGACCGCCGCGATGAGGAGACCGATCACGATCGCGCGCACTGTCAGCTCGGCTCCCGTCCCGGCCGGATTGCCAGCAGGACGCCGCCGGCGAGCGAGACGCGGGCCTCGGGGGCGGCGAAGACGTTGGAGACGCCGCGGGTCGTGCCGGCCGGGAGCGTCGCGCCGTCGAGCGCGTAGGCGAGCCCCTCGGTGCGGACGCCCGTCGCCGGACCGCCGAGCGGCAGCAGCGAGACGAGCTCGCCCGGCTCGCCGGCGAAGGTGCGCTCGTCGCGAATGACGTGGACGGTCGCGGGGCCGAGGAGCGCGTCCACCTCCAGCCCGGCCCACCGGGCCGAGCCGAGGAGGAGCAGGCCGGCGAGCGCGTGGTCGAGCCGGCCGGCGTCGGTGCCGACGACGAGCACGCGGCGCGGGCCGAGCGCGGCCGCCTCCGCCAGCGCCAGCTCGAGGTCGCTCGCGTCCTTTTCGGCGGGATGGCGGACGACGCGGGCGCCCGCGGCCGCGAGCGCGGTCAGCCCGGCCGGGGAGCAGGAGTCGAAATCGCCGACCGCGACCGCGACGGTGAGCCCGAGCGCGAGCGCGTGATCCACTCCCTCGTCGGCCGCGATCACGGGCGCTCCCGCGGGCAGCTGCTCGGCACGAGCGCACGGCACGCCGCCGCCTGCGACCACGATCACCGTCTCCGTCTGCATCCGTTCCTCCGCTGGCATTACCCAGATCAGGTCTGCGGGTCGGCGGCGCGTCCGGCCGCCCTCTCAGCCCGGTTGTCCCGAGCTCCCCGATGGCCCGGCAATGATACCCGGGCCGGGGCACGAGAGCACGGCGAGGTCGACATCGTCCTCCTCTACATCGAGGACGCCCGGCGCGGACAGAGGCCGCCTGCGCGGCTCTGCGCGACGGCGGTGCCGATGACTTCCTCGTCGAGGCGCTCGAGCGGGCGCAGGAACAGCTCTCGGAGACGGCCAAGCTGCTGACGCAGGGCACGTTCTTCGCCGTGCCGAAGCAGCAGCTGACGCTCACGTAGCCGGCGTGCCGGACTCCGACGTCCTGCGAGCGCGTCTCGAGGCGTTCATAGAGAAGTGGCGCGGCTTCTCCGGACTGAGAAGTCCATCGACAAGCCCTTCCTCGCCGAGCTGCGTCCGACGGAGGCGCAGCGGCGGGAGATCGGCGAACTCGCTCGGGAGCTGATCGAGCGCCGCCAGGCGATCTGCGCCGAGCGTGCGATCGGCCTGACGAAGCTCTACAACGAGGTCGACGAGGGCGCGTACCGTGAGCTGAGCAAGCTGCACGAGCGGCTCGACGAGTCTGTCGCCGCCGCATACGGTTGGCCCGCATCCGCCGCGCACGACCAGCAGGAGTCGAACCGGTTTCTGCTCGAGCTCAACCGGGCGATTGCCGGCGGCGAGGTCGAGTACCAACCGTTCGACTAATCTCCGGCCGTGGCCTGGGACGTCCTCACCGAGGAGCAGCGCGAGATCCGTGAGCTCGTTCGCACGCTCGCGCGCGAGCGGGTCGCGCCGCGCGCAGCCGAAATCGACGAGTCGCACGAGTTCCCCTGGGACATCGTCGAGCTCTTCCGCCAGCACGAGATCTTCGGCCTGCTCTTCGACGAGGAGCACGGCGGCTCCGGCACCGGCACACTGCTCGCGCTCGTCGCGATCGAGGAGGTCTCGAAGGTCTGCGCGACGAGCGGCCTCTTGCTCGCGGTGCAGGAGCTCGGCTCGCTCGGCCTCAAGCTGGCCGGGACGCAGGAGCAGAAGGAGCGGTACCTGCCGAAGCTCGCGACCGGCGAGTGGCTGCCTGCGTACGCGCTCACCGAGGCCGGCTCCGGCTCGGACTCGGCCGCGATGCGGACGACGGCAGTCCGCGACGGCGACGAGTACGTCCTCAACGGCAGCAAGCGCTTCATCACCAACGCCGGCGTCGCGAACCTCTACACCGTCTTCGCCAAGACTGACCCCGACGCGGGCCATTCGGGCATCTCGGCGTTCCTCGTCGAGAAGGACGCCCCCGGTTTCGCGGTCGCGCGGGTCGAGCCGAAGCTGGGGATCTCCGGCTCCACGACCGGCGAGCTCACGTTCGACGACTGCCGTATCCCCGCCGCCAACCTGCTCGGCGAAGAGGGCGAGGGCTTCAAGATCGCGATGAGGATCCTCGACCGCTCGCGCCCCGGCGTCGCGGCGCAGGCGCTCGGGATCGCGCAGGGCGCCACCGACTACGCGCTCGAGTACGCGAAGACGCGCGAGACGATGGGGAAGCCGATCGCGCAGCACCAGCTGATCCAGGCGAAGCTCGCGGACATGGAGACCGAGACCGAGGCGGCGCGCGGGCTCCTCTACCGCTTCGGCCAGATGTGCGACGCCGGAGCCGACGATGCCGAGCTGACGAAGGCCTCCGCGATGGCGAAGCTGAAGTGCGGCGACGTCGCGATGGCGGTCACGATCGAGGCCGTCCAGATCCTGGGCGGCTATGGCTACATCAAGGAGTATCCGGTCGAGCGCTTCATGCGCGACGCCAAGATCACGCAGATCTACGAGGGGACGCAGGAGGTGCAGCGCCTGGTGATCGCCCGCGAGATGCTGCGCGAGAGCCGCGCGTTCCTCCTCGCCGGCGTGTGAGCGAGCTCGCGAGTAGCTTCGGCCGCGCGGCGGAGGAGTACGAGCAGGGTCGGCCGGGTTACGCAGAGGCGGCGCTCGACGCGGTCGGTCTGGCCGCCGACGCCGTCGTGCTCGACCTCGCCGCCGGCACCGGCAAGCTGACGAGACAGCTCGTGCGTCGGTTCGCGCGCGTGCTCGCCGTCGAGCCGCTGGGCGGGATGCGGGCGGTGCTGGATCGCGTCGTGCCGGAGGCGGAGGCGTTGAGCGGGACGGCCACCGAAATCCCGCTCGAGGACGCGAGCCTCGACGCGGTCTTCGTCGGCGAGGCTTTCCACTGGTTCGCAACCGAAGCGACGCTGCGCGAGCTCGCGCGGGTACTGCGGCCCGGCGGAACGCTGGCGATCCTCTTCAACCAGTCCGAGGGCGAGATCGAGCCGCCGCTGCCAGCAGCTTTCTGGGAT
>JBDSOJ010000215.1:0-2572 GCA_039914895.1 Gaiellaceae bacterium | reverse complement strand
GTCACGGGCTAGCCTCGCCGCCTGCCTCGCGCTCGCGCTTCTCTGCTGGACGGGAGAGGCGCGAGCGGAGGCGGCACGCGCGAGCGTCCCGGCAGCCGGGCACATCGACTGGGCGCAGGTGGCGGTCAGGGCGAAGCCGAGCCGGACCGCGCCTCGGGTGGCGGTGTTGACGCAGTTTCGCGCCGACTTCAGGCCGCGGATCGTCCTCGCCGTCGAGGTTCGCCTCGACGCGCGTCGTCGGCCCGAGTGGTATCGCCTCAGCCTGCCGGGACGTCCAAACGGGCGCACCGGGTGGGTTCCGGCCGCGAGCGTCAACCTGAAGCCGGTGCGGAAGGAGATCGTGATCGACCGCAGCGACCGGACGCTCGAGCTGCGCGACGCCGGCCGCGTCGTCCTGCACACCCGGGTTGCGGTCGGCGCGCCCGGGATGGAGACACCGCTCGGCCGCTTCTACGTGATGGCGAAGTTCCGGCCGACGGCCCCGATCCTCGGCGCGTACGCGTTCGAGACGACCGCATATTCGAAGCTGAGCGAGTGGCCCGGCGGCGGGATCGTCGGGATCCACGGCACGAACACCCCGTCCCTGCTCGGCCAGGCCGTCTCGCACGGCTGTGTCCGCGTCGCCAACGAGGCCATCCTGCGCCTCCGAGCTCTCGTCCCGGTCGGCACGCCGATCCGGATCGTCGACTAGCTCTCTAGCTCCCGGCCGTCCAGCGCGGCAGCGTCGCCCTGACGACCGTCGGCCCTCCGGGCGCGCTCTCGAGCTCGAGCAGGCCTCCGAGCAGACGCAGGCGCTCGCGCATCCCGACGACGCCGATGCCGCTCTGCCCGTCCTCGGCGGGCGCCACCTGGGCCGGCTCGAACCCGTGGCCGTCGTCGCAGACCTCCATCCGGATGCCGTCCTCGCTCTCGCGCAGCGTCACCGAGACCGTCGCGGCGCCGCTGTGCTGGCGGGCATTGCTGAGCGCCTCCTGGAGGACGCGCAGGAGCGCGATCCGCTGAGACGCGCTGAGGGCGTCGAACGAGCCCTGCCGCTCGATCGAGGTCGCGATCCCGGTTCGCCGACTCAACACCGCGAGCTCGCGCGCGACCGCGTCCGGCAGCGGCAGCTGGAGTAGCGAGCGAGGCTCGAGCGAGTGGGCGAGATCGCGCAGGTCCTGGTGGAGCTCTGCGAGCTCGGCCTCGAGGTCGGCGAAGCGACCGACGAGCGGCTCGAGGTGCTCGCTCCCGACGAGCGCCACCACCTGCTCGCGGAGGAGCCGGAGATCCTGCGCGAGCACGTACACCTGCTGCAGCGGTCCGTCGTGCAGGTCGAAGCCGAGCCGCACGAGCAGCCGCTCGTTCGCCGCAGCAAGACCCTGGTCGGATGGCGCTCGGGCGCCCGCGGCGTCGCTCAAGGGAGACGTCTAGGCCGACTCGACGGTGACCGCTCCGACCCGGCCGGTGTGGTACGCGTAGCGCGCCGCCTCGGTGCGGCTCGAGATGTCGAGCTTCCGGTACACGTTGCGGAGGTGGAACTTGACGGTCTGCTCGCTGATCCAGAGCCGGCAGCCGATCTCGCGGTTCGAGAGACCCTGCGCCACCGCTTCGAGTACGGCGGCCTCGCGCTGGCTGAGCGAGGCAGCGCCCACGGCCGAGACCGGGTCAGGCTTCGCGTCCGCTCCCCAGACCGCGAAAGACGTGCTGGAGATGGCCGTGCGAAGAACGGCCGCCAGATCGACCGGCTCGACCGTCTTGACCACGTAGCCGCGGGCGCCACCGGTGCGAGCGGCCTCGATCTGCTCCTGGTCGCTGTAGCTCGAGAGGATCACCACCGCGATGCCTGGATCGTGCTTGTGCAGCCGCTCGAGACAGGCGAGCCCGTCGAGCTCGGGCATGCGCAGATCGAGCAGGACGACGTCCGGCTTCGTCTCGTGGACGGCCGGGATGACGTGGCTGCCGACCGAGACCTCGTGGACGATCTCGAAGTCGTCGGCGTCGGCGAGCGCGCGACGGATGGCCGAAAGCATCAGCCTGTGATCGTCAGCGACGAGTACCCGAAGAGTGTTCAACCGACCCGCAGTCCTTTCGCGTGGACACCCAGTGTAGGCGCGCATCCACAGAGTGTCCATAGACCTTGTCTCGCCCTCGAGCGGGACGCGTCCCCCTTTCGAGCGATCCTTCTAGCAGCTCTGTTTCGCCGTCGGCACGGTTCCGGTTCGGCGGAGCTGCTCCGGGAAGAGAATCGCTCGTCGCACGGTTTGCTGGACGCGGCCGAGCGCCGGCACCGGGTAGTTGCCGGTCTTCTGGCGGCCGAAGAAGTAGTCGATTCCGAACGTGACCGTCAGCGTCTCTCGTGAGTCGACGGAGCTGACGAGGCGGACGAGCGACGGGAGCCGGTTGAGGGGGATGTCGGTGCGCACGTTCGTCTCGATCGTTCTCGCGAGCGAGCCGAAGTTGCGGAGCGCGCGCACGGGGTCGAGCTGGTCGGCCATCGCGCTGAGGAAGCAGCGCTGCCGCGCCATCCGCGTGTAGTCGCTCGAGTCCTTGCGCGAGCGGACGTAGGCGAGCGCCTCGCGGCCGTAGAAGCGGT
>JBDSOJ010000205.1:0-3096 GCA_039914895.1 Gaiellaceae bacterium | reverse complement strand
AGGCAGCGCTTGGGGAAAAATCCCCTGCAAATGACGCCGTTCGGCAATGTTCGTCGTTGAGCGTCAGTGTGCCCGACTCGGCCTGTCACGCCGGAGGTCGCGGGTTCGAGTCCCGTCGCTCCCGCTCTCAAAATACGTGCAAATCGCGTAACTTGGTTGCCCAGGTAGACGCGAACGCTGGCCATTTTGATGCACCGTTTGCTGCCCCGCGCTGTACTTAACGACAGTTTTGACCAGAAGCCGCGGAAAACAGGTCAAGTGTGTGGGTCGACTCACTGGCCGCCCGAACCGAAGCGGTGCGATGGGTCGAGGGGCCGCTGAACTCCAACGCGTGAGTCTGGTCAGAGGTCTGTCTATCGGGCGACCGGTATGGCTGCGGCCTGCTCATGACTCGCGCCCTCGGGCTTCTTCGCGATCACCTCGGCGACGCGGTCGAGTACTCCGCGTACCGACCGCTCGCCGAGATGCCAAACGCTTCGTCGCCCTCGGAGAAGCCGTCAGCGCGCGAGGCAACCACAGTGCCCGACACGTCGCTGTCGAGCACCGCCGGGAGCGGCTCCTTCATGAAGCCGCGGCGGTTCCAGTCCGTCTGGTTGACCGATGCGGAGTGAACCTTGATCAGCAGTTCGCCCTCGCCAGGCTCGGGCGCTTGCCCTCCTCGTATCACATTACGTCTGGTTCACCGGTCTCGTGCATCAGGCTTGTGTGGCAGTCCCCTCCTCGGGTCGGGGATAGAAGCTGCTCAGCAGCTCACGGCGCGACGGCTGACGATCAGCCTCGACACCCTGTGGCGCCAGATTCGTTCCTACCGAGTCGACCGTGCGATTGAGGCGGCCACGCTCGTCGGGGGGTCACGTGCGCGGCGACGCTATTCGGGAGGCGCCCAGAGCGGGAGCTTGCAAGCACGAAGCTCCGCCGCTCGGGCGGCGGCCAGGGCGACGCGCTACTGCTCGAGGTCTAGGCTGCGGCCTACTTCACCGTCACGGTGAAGCAGTCGCTCAGGAGGACCTGGCTGCCGTCGAGGCTTATGACGCGCCAGCGAACGTCGAAGCGAACGCCGTCGGTGAAGGGCGCTCCGCGCACGATTTCGAAGTGTGCGGCGCCCGCTCCGCCCTCGGACGTGGTCAGCGTCTCCGGCACGGAATTCCAGGTGGTGCTCGTGCAGACGCCGTTGGGATTCAGGTCGACGGCGCGTGCGATCGTGAACCTCGTGTCCGGGAGTGCGTGGTGCAGGTTCACCACGCCCTGGACGTCGAACGTTCCGCCGCTGTCGTTGGCCGTCGGCGAGACGTTGACTCGACCGATCCCCTGGCCGGAGACGGCGGTGAGGACGCTCTGCGTGCCGGGCTGAGCCTGCGCGGCTGTGACGACGCCGAGCAGGAAGAGCAGAATGAGGACGAGTCGTCTCATGAGAAAGGACCTCCGCGGTCGATTTGCATCACGATAGAGCCGCCACCCCGGCGCACACGACGACGCACACGGTCGAGGAGGAAGCGCCGATGCTGTGCCTGCTCGGCCCGCCCGCGGTGCTGCGGGACGGACGCCTCGAGCCGCTCCGGCTCCGCCCGAAGGCGTTCGCGCTGCTCGCGTATCTGGCGTTGCGCGACGGGCCTCAGCCTCGCGGGAAGCTCGCCGAACTTCTCTTTCCGGACGCCGCCGATCCGCGCGACAGCCTGCGCTGGCACCTGAGCCACCTTCGCGCCCGCCTGCCGGACTCGCTCCGCAGCCGGATTCGCGCCGGCCGCGACACCGTCGAGCTCGACGTCCCGACGGACGTCCGTGCGCTCGACAACGGCGACCTCTCCGTCTACCGCGGCGACCTCTGCGCCGGTCTCTCCGTGAACGCGTCGGCCGACTTCCACAACTGGCTCTACGTGGAAGACGACCGCGCCCGCCAGCGGCTCCGGCAGGGGACGGTCGAGCTCGCGCGCCGCTCGCCCGCCGCCGCGATCGCGCCGCTCGAGTGCCTGATTCGCAGCGATCCCTACTTCGAGGACGGGCACGTGCTGCTCGTGCAGGCATACGAGGCCGCGGGCAGGGAGGACGAGGCGCGTCACGCCTACGACCGCTATCAGCGGATCGTGCGCACCGAGCTGCATGCTCGGCCGCGTTCGTCGGTCGCCGCGCGCTACGAGTCAAGTCCGCCGGACGGCCGGCCGCTCCCGCTCGAGGATCTGATCCCGCTCCGGGACATCTCGATGCACGTCGTCGAGTGGCCGGGCGCCGACCCGCCCGTGCTCGCAATCCACGGTTCCGCGGGCAACGCCTACGTCTTGACCGCGCTCGGAGAACGACTCGCGCCGGACGTGCGCGTGATCGCCGTCGACCTCCGCGGCCACGGCTTCTCCGACAAGCCGCCGCGGGGATACGCCGTCGCTGACCACGTCTCCGATCTGCGCCAGCTTGCCGAGGCGCTCGAGCTCGAGCAGCCGGTGCTGCTCGGCCACTCGGTCGGCGGCGCAATCGCGACATTTGCGGCCGAAGCCGTCTCTGCGGCGGGCGTGATCCTGCTCGACGCGGTCGTCGGCGATCGAGCCTTCACGGAGAACGCCGCCGCGCAGGCGATCGGCGCCCTCGGCCCGGGGCTCGATCGCCGGTACGCAGGCTTTCAGGAATACCTGGAGCGCTGGCAGCTCGACGGCCGCGAACCACAGACCGACGTCGAGCGGTGGATCGACCGCAGCGCGCGCTATGCCCTCACACCGGGTTCGGATGGCAGTTACCGCATGCGCGGGCTGCGGCAGGCCCTCGAGGCCGAATGGGAGTCCGTGACCGAGGCGGACAGCCTCGACGCGCTTCGGCGGCTGACGTGCCCGGTCCTCGTCGTCCAGGCGTCGGAGCCGTGGATCGCTGGGCTCCCGTACCTGCCCGACGCCGCGATCCGAGCCCAGGTCGCGGCCGCCCGTCATGCGACCGTGCATGTCGCCGTTGGTTCCCACCACGGCGAGGTTGTGCGAGACCCCGACGCGGCGCTCGTCCGGGCGATCAAGCAGTTCGTGCGATCCGTCGGGTCTAGCTCCGCAACGCGCTGACGAGCAACTCGGGCTCGAGCGCGCGCCGTCACACCGTCCCGGCCGGTCATCGCCTCGGCGGCGA
>JBDSOJ010000097.1:0-10940 GCA_039914895.1 Gaiellaceae bacterium | reverse complement strand
TCGCGCAGCGTGTGCGCCTCGTCGGCGTGGGCCTCGGCCTCGCTGACCATCCGCTGCACCTCGTCCTCCGAGAGGCCCGAGCCGACCTCGATCCTGATCTGCTGCTCGTTGCCGGTGCCGAGATCCTTCGCAGTCACGTGGATGATCCCGTTCGCGTCGATGTCGAAGCCGACCTCGACCTGCGGCATCCCCCGCGGCGCCGGCGGGATGCCGACGAGCTGGAACTTGCCGAGCGTCTTGTTATAGGTCGCCATCTCCGACTCGCCCTGAAGGACGTGGATCTCGACCGACGGCTGGTTGTCCTCGGCGGTCGAGAACGTCTCCGCCTTGCGGGTCGGGATCGTCGTGTTGCGGTCGATCAGCTTCGTGAAGACGCCGCCCTTGGTCTCGATCCCGAGGGAGAGGGGCGTGACGTCGAGCAAGAGCACGTCCTTGACCTCCCCCTTGAGCACGCCGGCCTGGATCGCCGCGCCGACGGCGACGACCTCGTCCGGGTTGACGCCCTTGTGCGGCTCCTTCCCGAGCAGCTCTTTGACCTTCTCCTGCACCGCCGGCATCCGGGTCATGCCGCCGACGAGGACGACGTGCTCGATCTTCGAGGCGTCGAGCCCCGCGTCGGCGAGCGCAGCCTTCGTCGGCCCGACCGTCCGCTCGACGAGGGCGGCGGTGATCTCGCCGAGCTTCGCCCGCGTCAGTTGCAGGTCGAGGTGCTTCGGGCCCTCCTGCGTCGCGGTCACGAACGGCAGGTTGATCTGCGTCGTCATCGTCGAGGAGAGCTCGATCTTCGCCTTCTCGGCGGCCTCGTAGAGCCGCTGCAGCGCCATCTTGTCGGCGGCGAGGTCGATCCCCTGATCCTTCTTGAACTCGGCGACCATCCAGTCGACGACCGCCTTGTCGAAGTTGTCGCCTCCGAGGTGGTTGTCCCCGTTCGTCGACTTGACCTCGAAGACGCCCTCGCCGAGCTCGAGCACCGACACGTCGAAGGTGCCGCCGCCGAGGTCGAAAACGAGGATCGTCTGGTCGCCGCCCTCCTTGTCGAGCCCGTACGCGAGCGCGGCGGCGGTCGGCTCGTTGACGATCCGGAGCACCTCGAGTCCGGCGATCTTGCCCGCGTCCTTCGTCGCCTCCCGCTGCGCGTTGTTGAAGTACGCCGGCACCGTGATCACGGCGTCGGTGACCGGCTGGCCGAGGTATGCCTCGGCGTCGGCCTTCAGCTTCTGCAGGATCATCGCGCTGATCTCGGGCGGCGCGAACTCCTTGCCGTCGACCGTGACGCGCGCGTCCCCGTTCTCGCCCTTCGTGACCTCGTACGGGATCATCGTCATCTCTTCCGAGACCTCGTCCGACTTCCGGCCCATGAAGCGCTTGATCGAGAAGATCGTGTTCTGTGGGTTCGTCACCTGCTGGCGCCGCGCGGGCGCGCCGACGAGCCGCTGACCGTCCTTCGTGAACGCGACCACGGACGGCGTCGTGCGGCCACCCTCGGCGTTCGGGATCACGGTCGGCTCGCCGCCCTCCAGCACCGCCATGCAGCTGTTCGTGGTGCCGAGGTCGATTCCGATTGTCTTCGCCATGGTGGGACTCTCCTTTGTTCTCAGCGTGCTAACGATATAAAATCTGAGCGCAAGCGTATCAGATCATCAGAGGGTCGGAGAGCCACGAAGTCGTAACGGTTTGCGCGCGTGAGTCGACACAGGTTGGTCGAGCGAAACGAGCTGAGCACAGCGATTCAGGCTCGACTTGGTCTGACCAAGTCGCACGAGCTGGTCAGACTTGGTCTCAACGAAACACTCCGATCAGCACACCACCGGCCACCACGAGCGCCGCCCCTCCGGCGAGGCGCGGGCCGACGAGCTCGTGGCGGCGGAGCAGGAGCGCCGAGAGCGCGACGCCCCAGAGCGACTCGGTCGCGACGAGCGGTGAGACGACCGAGACGCGGCCGCGGTAGTAGGCCTCGAAGAGACAGAGGTAGGACAGGCCGAAGAGGACGCCGGCGGGGACGAAGGCGCGGAAACCGCCCGCCGGCAGCCGCCGACGCGAGACGAGCAGCCACACAGCCACCGTCACGCCGCCGGCGAGCAGCGTCGCCGCCGCCGCGAGCGCCGGCTCGACCTCCGTATCGAGGGAAAGGTGCCGGACGAGGTTGTCGCGCACCGCGAAGACGACCGTCGCGGCGAGCGCGAATGCGAGCCCGATCCACCTCACGTGCTTTGGCCGCCCCGGCTCACGGACGAGCACGATTCCTCCAAAGACGATCAGCAGCGCGCCAACGATCACACCCGCCTTCGCCGGCTCGTCTAGCAGCAGCAGCGCGATCGCGACGGAGAAAAGCGGCGCCGTCCCGACGGTCACGGACGTGCGCGAAGGCCCCGCGTCACGGACAGCGAGCGTGAAGAGGAGCTGCGAGCCGCCCGGGCCGAGCACGCCCGCGAGCAGGAACGGCCAGGTCCCGCCGAGGTCGACGTCGCCCGCGGCCGCAAACGGCAGCGTCACGGACAGCGCCGCGAGGATCGTGTGCAGCGCGCCCGCCTCCGCGTCCGGCTCGCGCGCGAGCGCGAACCGGAGCGCAACCGTCATCGCACCGAAGAGCGCGGCCGAGACGAGCGCGAGCACGACCGCGTCCACGGCTCAACGCTATAGCGACTACGATCCGCCGCCGTGGATGACCCGCGTATACGCGAGCTGGCCGAGCTGATGGTGAATCGGTGCCTCGACGTACAGCCGGGCTGGCAGGTCTCCGTCCGCGCCACCCCGCTCGCCCGTCCGCTCGTCCGCGAGGTCGCGGGCGCGATCGCCCGCCGCGGCGCCTACTACCTCCCCCGCATCAACTGGGGCCCCGAGCGCTTCCGCGCCGATCTCGACTGGGCGCTCGAGGCGCCGCTCAAGCTGCTCGGCGAGCTGGCGCCGATCGAGGCCCACCAGGTGGCGAACGAGGACGCGCGGCTGACGATCCGCGCTCCCGAGGACGTTCACGCCGGCTCGGAGCTCGATCCGGAGCGGCGGAAGCTGCTGCAGCGGGCCGGGGAGCCGGCGAGCCGCCGCGCCCGAGCCCTCGACGTCCGCTGGGCGCTCGTCGAGTACCCGACCGAGGCTGCAGCGGCGGAGGCGGGGATGGCGCTGCCCGAGTTCGAGGACTTCGTCTACGACGCGTGCCTGCTCGACTGGGATGCGGAGGAGGAGCGGATGGGCGAGATCAAGGAGCGTTTCGACCGAGCCGGCTCCGTCCGCATCGTCGGCGAGGACACCGACCTGACGGTGGGAATCGAGGGCCGCGAGGGCGTCGTCTCGGCCGGCTTTCGCAACATGCCCGACGGCGAGGTCTTCTACAGCCCGGTCGAGGACACGGCCGAGGGCGTGATCACCTACGCGGAGTTCCCGGCCGTCTATCTCGGCCACGACGTCGTCGGCGCGCGGCTCGTCTTCCGGGAGGGGAAGGTCGTCGAGTCCTCGGCGGAGGAGGGCGAGGAGTTTCTCCGGCAGATCCTCGCGACGGACGAGGGCGCGAGCCGCCTCGGGGAGCTCGGACTCGGCTGCAACCCGCGGATCACGAGGTTCACCCGCAACGTCCTCTTCGACGAGAAGATCGACGGCACCATCCACCTGGCGGTTGGCGCGAGCTACACGTACACGGGCGGCACGAACGAGAGCGCCGTCCACTGGGACATGGTCAAGGACCTGCGCCCGGGCGGCGAGCTCTCCGTCGACGGCGAGGTCGTCCAGCGCGACGGCTCCTGGCTGATCTGACGCGCACTCGCGCCGTCGAGACGGGGACAGTCCCGGGGACAGCCCCCGCACGGAAGCGTCACGGATCGCTGACGAGTCTTCGCCGGCCTACGAGTCGGCGCAGCGTCCTGGCCGCCTCCGGCTCCGCGACGAGGATCCCCGCCATGATCACGGCGCAGCCGCCCCAGCCGAGCGCGCCGAGTCTGTCGCCCGCGAGCCAGAAGCCGAAGATCCCGGCGAAGACCGGCTCCAGCGCGAAGGCGATCGCCGTCCGCGCCGCGCTGATCCGCCGTTGCGCCCAGGTCTGAACGAGAAAGCCGAGCGCGCTCGCGAAGACGCCGGTGACGAGCAGCGCGCCCCAGACGGTCCAGCCGCGCGGGAGCTCGACCTGCCCGAGCGCGAGCGCGACGACCGCGAAGCCGGCGAACGCGGCCAGCATCTCCGCCTGCGTGAACGCGACCGGGTCGTAACGCGGGGCGTACCGCTCCATCAGCGCGATCTGGAGCGAGTACGCGGCCGAGCCGCCGAGCACGAGCAAGTCCCCGATCGGGTCGCCGGCGCCGACGCCCGAGAGCATCGCCAGCCCGGCAACCGCGAGCGCGACCCCGATCCAGACCGCACGGCCGACGCGCGTTCGGAAGAGCAGCAGCCCGAGCAGCGGCGTGAAGACGACGTAAAGGCCGGTGATGAAGCCGGCGCTCGAGACCGTCGTTCGCTCGAGGCCGGCCGTCTGCAGCGCGTAACCCACCGCGAGCAGCAGCCCGAGCGAGGCGCCGGCCGCCCAGCCGGGCAGACCAAGCGACCGCAGACGCCCGGCCGCGGGAACCGCGAGCACGACCGAGGCGATCGCGAACCGAACGGCGAGGAACGCGAAGAGCGGGTAGACCGCGACCGCGTCCTTGACCTGGACGAAGGTGACGCCCCAGACGGCGGTGACGACCACGAGCGCGAGCAAGGCGGGCATCCGGCGATTGTAGGACCGGGCTCATCTCCGGCGCCCGCCTGCCGATCACCTGGCCCCAACCACCGGAAGGAGGAGCCGGATGCTCCGTCTCTCGAAAGCGCGCCTCGCTCTCGCCGCCGGACTCATGGCAGTGCGCGCAGGTGTGGGCGTCGGGATCGCCGCCTGGTCGACGAACGGCAGCGGCACCGCGTCCGCCAAAGCGGCAACCGCGAGCGCGATCACGCTCAGCGACGCGAGCGCCTCCACGACCGGGGACCTCTGGCCCGGTGGCAGCGGCGCGCTCAAGGTCAAGGCGACGAATCCGAACGCGTTTCCAGTGCAGATCACCGCGGTGAGCGCCAACGGCACGATCACGAGCGACGCCGGCGCCGCCTGTGACGCGGGCCACGGCGTCGCGTTCTCGACCCAGACCGGTCTCTCGCTCGCGCTGGCGGCCGGAGCCACGACGGTGTTCTCACTCGCCGGCGCCGTCTCCATGTCGAGCAGCTCGGTCAACTCGTGCCAGAGCGCGCTCCTCTCGATTCCCGTCAGCGTCACCGCGACCAGCGCGTAGCCGCCGTCCTGCTCGCGCTCCTGATCGCTCCGGCCGCCGCCGGAGCGTGGAGCGCGACGGGTGGCGGCTCGGGCTCGGCCGCTGCCGCGTCGATGCCGGCCGGGTCGATGCCCGCCGCCGTGGCGATGGTGACGACCGTCACGGTGAGCTGGGCCGCCGCCTCGGTGGGCGGAAGCACGGTCGAGGGCTATCTGATCAGGCGCTACGACGGCTTGTCAGGTGCTGCCGGCGCAATCGGCGGCACCTGCGCCGGTCTCGTCGCAGCCACGACGTGCACCGACTCGGCGGTTCCACTCGGCACCTGGCGCTACTCGGTCACTCCCAGACACCACGGGTGGACAGGCGCGGAGGGTGCGCGCAGTATCACGGTCGCGATCACGCTCTGACGACGTCCCGCGAGCGCTTAAGGAGGCGACATGCCCGACCAGACCGTCCGCGAGCTTCGGCTCGCCGTCACGACGCCCGACTACGATGAAGCGCTCGCCTTCTACCGCGACGTGCTCGGCCTCGAGGAGCGAGCGACGTTCGGGCCACCGGGCCGGGTCACGATCCTGGAGGCGGGCCGAGCGACCCTGGAGCTGCTGGACGAGCGCCACGCCGAGTACGTCGACGAGGTGGAGGTCGGCCGCCGGGTCGCGGGTCACATCCGGGTCGCGTTCGAGGTCGACGACTCTGCGGCGACCGCCGCACGGCTCGCAGCAGCGGGCGCGACCGTGATCGCCGGGCCGGCTCGGACGCCGTGGAACTCGCTCAACGCTCGCCTCGAAGCGCCGGGTGGGCTGCAGCTGACGCTCTTCACCGAGCTCGGCGACTGACAACGACGAAGGCGCCCCGTCGGAGGCGCCTTTCGTCCGATCCGAGCGGCCCTAGGTCCGCTTGTCGACCTGATCCTTGACCGCGTCGCCGGCGTCCTTGGTGGACTCCCAGGCATCGCCGCCGAGCTCCTTGGCCTTGTCGGCCGCATCGCCGGCGCTGTCCTTCGCCTTGCCCATCGAGTCCTGCGCCTTGCCCTCCTGCTCGAGCTTCTCGTCGCCGGTCAGCTTGCCTTCGGCTTCCTTGACCTTGCCCTCGATCCGATCGGTGTCCACAATTCCCCCTTTACTGGTTGACAGCGGCATTCTTCCCGGGCGGCGGTTTCCGAATCACACCCGAAACGGCTAGCTTGAGAGAGTGCGAGACATCCTCCCCACGCTCGCCCGCTGGCAGGCCGACGGCCGCCGTGCGGCGATCGCGACGGTGGTGGAGCGACGCGGCTCTGCGCCGCGCGATCCGGGCGCGTCGCTGGCGCTGAACGACCTCGGCGAGATCGCCGGCTCCGTCACGGGCGGCTGCGTCGAGCCCGAGGTGATCCGCGAGGCTCGGGAGATCCTGGACGGTGCGCCTGCGCGGCTGCGCGAGTACGGGATCGCGGACGACGCCGCTTTCGAGGTCGGTCTCGCGTGCGGCGGGACCGTCGGGATCCTGATCGCGCCACTCGATCTCTCGCTCGTGCCGCCGCTGGCTGACGCTGTCGCAGCCGACCGGGCGGTTGCTCTGACGATGGTCGCGAGCGGCGACCGCTTCGGCGCCCAGGAGCTCCACGAGCGCCCGACAGGTCCGGTCGCGCGGCTGCTCGAGGCCGGTGAGAGCGCACTCGCCGACGTCGACGGCGAGGCGGTCTTCGTTCACGCTCTCACCCCTCGGCCTGCGATGTACGTCTTCGGCGCGATCGACCACGCCGCGGCGCTCGCACGCGTCGGCAAGTCGCTCGGCTACCGCGTCACCGTTTGCGACGCGCGCGCAGCGTTCGTGACGCCGGAGCGATTCCCCGAGGCGGACGAGCTCGTCGTCGCCTGGCCCGACCGCTTCCTTCGCAGCGCTCCCGTCGACGCCGGCACGGTGATCTGCGTGCTCACGCACGACGAGAAGTTCGACGTTCCCGCGCTGATCGCCGCACTCGAGACGCCCGCCGTCTACATCGGCGCGATGGGCAGCAAGGTGACGACCGCCGCGCGCGAGAATCGGCTCCGGGCTGAGGGCGTCGACGACGCAGGCATCGGCCGCATCCATGCGCCGATCGGGCTCGCGATCGGCGCCCGCTCGCCTGAGGAGGTCGCGGTCGCGATCGGCGCCGAGATCGTCGAGGCGACGGCCGCCGCGCGTCGCCACGCAGCCGCCGCCCCGATCAGCGTGCTTATCTCCTGACGGTGAACGTGCCCTTCATGCCCCCGGCCGCGTGACCCGGGACGGTGCACAGGAATGCGTACCGGCCGGGCTTGAGGATCGCGCTGACGCTGCCGACCCTGCCCGGCTTCAGCGTCGCCGTCTTCTTGCCGGCGATCTTGAAGTCGTGCGAGACCTTGCCCTTGTTAGTGACGCGGAACGTGAACGCGCCCTTCGCGGCCACCGTCTTCGACAGCGTGAACTTGAGCTCGCTCGGCTTACCGGCCGTGACCGCAATCGTTGTCGCGGCAGCCGAGCCGCCAAAGGCCGACATCGCGGCGACGAGCGACAGCACCGCGATCAGGACGACGATCGTCGATCCTCTCTGGAACCTGCTCAAAGAAACCCCTCCTCGTGTGGAAACCCTGCACGCACGTTAGCTAGCCACGATAGCGCTACGCTCAGTCCATGACGCTGGACCTCCTCGGACGGCCTCTGCGCGACCTTCGCATCTCGGTCACCGACCGCTGCAACTTCCGCTGTGTCTACTGCATGCCGAAGTCGGTCTTCGGATCCGAGTACCGCTTCCTCGACCGCAAGGAACTGCTCACATTCGAGGAGATCGAGCGTGTCGCGCGGGCCGCGGTCGCCCGCGGCGTCGAGAAGCTGCGCCTGACCGGCGGCGAGCCGCTCGTGCGCAAGGACGTCGACCGGCTGATCGCCCTGCTCGCGCCGCTCGGCGTCGAGCTGACGCTGACCACGAATGCGTCGCTGCTCGCCGGGAAGGCGCAGGCGCTCGCGGACGCCGGCCTCCACCGCGTCACGGTCAGCCTCGACTCGCTCGACGACGAGACCTTCCGGGCGATGAACGACGTCGACTTCTCCGTCTCGAGAGTGCTGGAAGGGATCGAGGCTGCGGCCACTGCGGGGTTGCCGGTGAAGGTGAACGCGGTCGTCAAGCGTGGCCTCAACGACCACGGCATCGTCGACATGGCGCGCTACTTCCGCGAGCGGGGCCACACGCTCCGCTTCATCGAATACATGGACGTCGGCGCCACGAACGGCTGGCGCCTCGACGACGTCGTCCCGGCGAGGGAGATCATCGAGCGGATCTCAGCCGTGCTGCCGCTCGAGCCGGCGGAGGCGAACTATCGCGGCGAGGTGGCGCAGCGCTGGCGCTACACCGACGGCGGCGGCGAGATCGGCGTGATCGCCTCGGTGACGCAGCCCTTCTGCGGCGACTGCACGCGGGCGCGGATCTCGGCCGAGGGCCGTCTCTACACCTGTCTCTTCGGCCTCCGCGGGCACGACCTCCGCGCCAGGATCAGAGGTGGCGCCTCCGATGAGGAGCTGCAGGAGGCGCTTGCGGCGATCTGGGGCAAGCGTACCGACCGCTACTCCGAGCGCCGCTCCGAGGCGACGGTGAACCTGCCCAAGGTCGAGATGAGCTACATCGGGGGCTGAACACAGCCGGGTAGAATCGGCGGCTTCGTGACCTCCTACTCCGAAGCCACAACCCGCCGGCTCCCGCGCGGCTGGGCGCACCTTGCGCTCCAGTTCGCCTTCTGGATCGGCTTCTACTTCGCGTACCAGCTCGCCCGTGGGGTCGCCGACCGTGGCGGCGTCGCAGCCGCGTTCGCGAACGGCGAGTTGATCATCGACTTCCAGCGCAGCCTCGGCTCGATGTTCGAGCTGACGTTGCAGCGCGCCGTCGAGAGCTCGGGTCTCCTGATCCAGGCGACGTCGATCACCTACTGGCTCTCGCAGTTCGCGATCGTCGGCCTGGCGCTCACCTGGGTCTACTTCAAGGCGCACCCGCGCTTCTACGGCTTCCGGAACATGCTGATCGTCGGCAACATGATCGGGCTCGCCGGCTACGTGCTGCTGCCGACGGCGCCGCCGCGGATGTTCCCCCAGGCCGGGTTCACGGACACGCTCGCCACCCACTCGACCGTCAACCACTCGTCGACCTTCGTCGCCTTCTCGTCGAACCCGTACGCCGCGATGCCGAGCCTGCACGGGCTCGACGCCCTGATCGTCAGCATCGTGATGGCGACCGTCGTGCGCCGGCGCTGGGCGAAAGTGCTCTGGCTCGCGTGGGCACCGTGGGTCTGGTTCGCGGTGATGGCGACCGGCAACCACTTCTGGCTCGACATCGCCGCGGGCATCCTCGTGGCGGGCGTCGCGGCCGCGATCGTGTACCGCCCGTGGCGGCGCTTCCGGCCGCGAACGGCATGAGCCTGAAGGCGGCCTACACCGCCGGCGCCCGTGGGATCGCGGCCCGCTCGATGACCGGCCTCGCCCGCACGCGCGTGACGCCGAACATGCTCACGGCGGCAGGCGTGACGCTCTGTGCCGTCGGCGCCGTGCTCGTCTACTTCGAGTACCGCGACGAGCTCCTCTTCTTCTGGCTCGGCGGGCTCGCGTTCGTCGTCGGCTCGGTGCTCGACATCCTCGACGGCGCGCTCGCGAGGGCCGGCGGCAAGCAGACCCCGTTCGGCGGCTTTCTCGACTCGACACTCGATCGCGTCGGCGAGGGACTCATGCTCGGTTCAATCGCGCTCGTCTTCATGCGCGACGGGCAGCAGTTGGCGCTCGCGCTCGCAGTCGCCGCGATCGGAGGCTCGTTCCTCGTTCCGTATGCCCGCGCGAAGGCGGAAGGGCTCGGGATCAAGGGCGACGTCGGCATCGGCTCACGCGCCGAGCGCGTCGTCGTGATCTCGGTCGGCCTCGCGCTCGCCCCGTGGGGCGTGCTGCCATGGGCGATCGGCGTCCTCGCGGCGACGGCCTGGTTCACGGTCCTGCAGCGGATCCTGCACGTCCGCCGCGAGCTGCAAGCCCGCACCTGAGTCAGCCGGTTCGATCGCAGATCCGCTATAGTGCTAGCAGTTTGTCTGCTAGCACTTCTCTCACCCAAAGGACGAGCGTACTCGTCCGCATGCCCGCCGCGCTCAAGCGGGCGCTCGTCCGCGAGGTCGCCCGCCGCGAGTCGAACCTGAACGATGTCGCCGTCGCGCTGCTCGCGGAGCGCTTCGGCGTTCCGTTCTCCCCCAGCGGCCGCCGCCGCAAGGCGATCCCCGGCGCGGCGGGCGCCGTCGTGCTCCGGATGTCGCCCGAGCTCCGCCGCGAGCTCAAGGCCGCGGCCCGGCGCCGCAAGCTCAACGTCAACGACCTCGTGCTGCTGACCCTCAGCGACGCGCTCGAGGTCCCCTTCAGTTCCAACAATCAATCTGGCAATCGAAAGGAAACGATGGCCTCCACCAACGGCTCACAGAACGGCAAGGCGCGCTCCAAGGACAAGGTCCGCGTCGCGATCGTCGGCGTCGGCAACTGCGCCAACTCGCTCGTCCAGGGCGTGCACTACTACAAAGAAGCGCCGGACGACCAGTTCGTCCCCGGCCTGATGCACGTCAACCTCGGCGGCTACCACATCTCCGACATCGAGTTCACGGCCGCGTTCGACGTGACCGCGGACAAGGTCGGCAAGGATCTCGCCGACGCGATCTGGGCGCACCCCAACGACACGATCAAGTTCGCCGACGTGCCGAAAACGGGGAT
>JBDSOJ010000112.1:0-22749 GCA_039914895.1 Gaiellaceae bacterium | reverse complement strand
AACGGGTCTCGAGGCCGCGCGCAAGGGCGCGCACGATCCACGAGTTGACGGAGAGACTTTCGTGCGTCGCGGCGACCTCGACCTGGGCCTTCAGACCCTCCGAGAGACGCAGCGTGATGCGGGCGGTGAGCGCGTCGTCGGCGGCCGCGGCGGCCGGCTCGGCCTCCACGTCCTCGACGTAGACGAGCTCGGGCTCGCGGCCGGCGAGGCGCACCTCGACGCGGCCCGGAACCTGCGAGTTGAGCGACAGCGCGATCTCGCTGAGGAGGTCAAGCAGCCGCAGCTGAAGCGAGGGCTCGAGCGCTTGCGCGAGCCGCTGGCCGGCTTCCTGAGCGGCCTCGCCACCGGCCAGAGCGGCGGCGTTGGCGAGGTCTTCCTGAAGCGCTTGGACATACGGTGCCATCTGCATGACAACACTATGACATCATTATGATGTCTTGTCAAGTCGTGGCGACATCATCGTGACAGCCGCTGATAGCGTCGGACTCGATGGACCACGTCGATCCCCCCGATCTCGCGCTCTGGCCGACCCTGCGCCGCCTCTTGCCGCTTTGGTGGGAGCAGCGGCGTCTGGTCGGGCTCGGCCTCACGTTCGCGCTCGCCTTCACGGCGCTCTCGATCACGATCCCGGTGCTGATCCAGCGTGTGGTCGACGAGGCGATCGTCGGTCCGCACGAGGGCCGACTGCTGCCGTATCTCGGCGTCATCGTTGTGCTCGCGGCACTGCGGTTCGGCGTCAACTTCTCACGGCGGTTCGCGACCGCCAGGGTCGGCATCGCCGTCGAGGCCCGGCTGCGCGGGCTGCTCTACCACGCCTACCTCACCTACCCGCGCGCGTTCTTCGACCGGCACGCGACCGGCGAGGTGATCTCGCGCGCGACGAACGACATCTATCCCGTCCGCTACTTCATCGGCTGGGGCGTCGTCCAGGGGATCCAGAGCGCGATGATGATCACCGGCGCCGCGATCGTCCTCGTGACCGTGAACGCCCGGCTGGCGCTCTTCGCCGCGCTCGCGATGCCGCCGATCGCCGTCCTCACGTTCGTCTTCGCGCACAAGCTCTTCCCGATCTCGCGGCTCGTGCAGGCGAAGAAGGGCAACCTCGCCGAGGCGACGAACGAGGCGGTCGTCGGGATCGAGATGGTGCAGGCGTTCGGTCGCGAGGAGGACGTGCGCACGCGCTTCCTCGGCCGCGCCGAGGCGGTCCGCCACGAGACGATGCGGGCGGCCTCGGTCGAGGCGTACTACCTCCCCGGCCTCCTCTTCCTGCCCTCGCTCGGGATCGCGGCCGTGCTCCTTTTCGGTGGGCGCGAGGTGATCGCCGACGAGCTGACGATCGGCGAGTTCATGCTCTTCATCACCCTCCTGCTCCAGCTCGTCTGGCCGCTCGAGGCACTCGGTTGGATCATCAATCTCGGCCAGCGCGCTGTCGCGTCGGCCGGCCGCAGCTTCGCGTGGCTGGACGGAATCGAGCCGCTGTCGGAGCCGGCCGAGCCGCAGCCGCTGCCGGATGGGCCGCTGCGCGTCGGCTTCGAGGACGTTCACTTCGCCTACGGACGAGAGGCGGAGGTGCTCCGCGGCGTCGAGCTGACCGTCGAGCCCGGCGAGATCGTCGCCGTCTGCGGCCCCACCGGTGCCGGCAAGACGACGCTGCTCAACCTGCTCCCGCGCTTCTACGACCCCACCGGCGGCCGCGTCCTCCTCGGCGGCGTCGACACCCGCGACGTGCCGGTCGCCGAGCTGCGCCGCGCGGTCGCGCTCGTGACCCAGAAGCCCGTCCTCTTCTCCGTCCTCCTGCGGGAGAACCTGCTCTCGGCGAGGCCGGATGCCGACTGGGAGGAGGTGCTCGCTGCCTGCGATGCCGCCGGCGTCTCCGCCTTCGTCGACGAGCTGCCCGAGGGCTACGAGACGCTGATCGGCGAGCGTGGCGTCAACCTCTCCGGCGGTCAGCGTCAGCGCGTCGCGCTCGCCCGCGCTCTGCTCGCCGGCGCGCGCGTGCTCGTCCTCGACGACCCGATGTCGGCAGTCGACACGGAGACCGAACGGCTGCTGGTCGAGAACCTTCGCCCCGCGGTTGCGGGCCGCACGGTCCTCGTGGCGACGCAGCGGCTCTCGACGATCGGCGTCGCCGACCGCGCGGTCGTACTCGACGACGGGCGGATCGTCGAGCAAGGGAAGCCCGCCGCCCTGCTCGCCGCCGGCGGCCTCTTCACCGCCCTCTTCGGAGACGAGTCCGTTGCCGCGTAAGCCTCGTCACACCGGCCTCTCGCGCCTCCTCCCCTACGCGGCCGAGCGCAAGGGGCAGATGGCGCTGATCGCCCTGCTCGCGGCGCTCTCGGCGGCCGCGCCGGTGACCGGCTGGCTGCTCGTCGAGGACGCGACGAACAACGGCATCCGGGACGGCGACGACCGCCGGCTCGTGCTAGCCGTGCTCGCGTACGTCGGCGTCAACGCGGCGGCGTGGGTGCTCGGCACGCTGACCTGGCTCGGCCTCGCCAGCGTCGGCCAGCGGATCGTGCTCGAGCTGCGGCGCGATCTCTTCCAGCACCTGACCTCGCTCTCGCTGCGCTACTTCTCGCAGCAGAAAGCAGGCTGGATCATCTCGCGGATGAACAGCGACGTCGACGCGCTCTCCGACGTCCTCAACCAGGGACTGACGACACTCGTCGTCAACACGCTGACGCTCCTCGCGGCGGTCGGCGGCCTCTTCCTGCTCGACTGGCGGCTCGGACTCGTCGCGCTCTGCATCCTCCCGCCCGGGATCGTGATCACGCGCTGGTTCCAGCGGGTCTCCCATGTCGCCGCCGCGGACGTGCGGACGCGGATCGCGATCGTGACGGCGCAGCTGGCCGAGTCGGTCGCCGGGATGGCGGTGATCCAGGCATTCAACCGCGAGCGCGCCTTCCAGGCGGAGTTCGACGGGCTGAACGAGGAGAACCGCGTCTCGAACGTCCACGTTCAGAGGATCTACTCCGTCTTCTTTCCGGCGATCGAGCTGCTCGGCGCGATCGCGACCGGCGCCGTCCTCTTCGCGGGCGCTCAGTTCATCGGCGCCGGCTCGATGGAGATCGGGACGCTGATCGCGGCCGTCGGCCTGCTCGCGCTCGTCTTCCAGCCGCTGCAGGAGCTGTCGGAGCTCTACGGCCAGGTGCAGGCGGCGAGTGCCGCGATGGACAAGATCAGCTCGGTGCTCGACGCCGAGATCGACGTCGCCGACAAGCCCGGCGCCCGGCCGCTCGGCCGGATCGACGGCAGCCTCGAGCTGGACCACGTGACGTTCGCCTACGGCAAGGAGCCGGTCTTGCACGAGATCGCGATCTCGGTGCCGCCGGGCGGCTGTATCGCGCTTGTCGGCGAGTCGGGCGGCGGCAAGTCGACGACGGCGAAGCTGATCGCGCGCTTCTACGATCCCGACTCGGGAGCGATCCGCGTCGACGGCACCGACCTCCGCGACGTCGAGCTCGTCGGCTACCGGCGGCAGCTCGGCGTCGTCCTCCAGGATCCGTTTCTCTTCAGCGGCACGATCGCCGACAACATCCGCTTCGCGAAGCCGGACGCCTCGGACGACGAGGTGCGGGCGACCGCGGCGGCGGTCGGGGTCGACCGGGTCGCCGCACGGCTCGAGGGCGGGCTCGACCACGTCGTTCGCGAGGGCGGCGCCGGGCTCTCGGCGGGCGAGCGCCAGCTGATCTCGATCGCGCGGGCGCTGCTCGCCGACCCGCGGATCCTGATCCTCGACGAGGCGACGTCGAACATCGACCGGCCGACGGAGATCGTGATCGAGAAGGCGTTCGACCGGCTGCTGGCGGGTCGGACGTCGATCATCATCGCGCACCGCCTCGCGACGGTTCGCCGCGCCGACGAGATCCTCGTGCTCGAGCACGGCCGGATCGTCCAGCGCGGCAGCGAGCGCGAGCTGATGGGTCAGGACGGCCCGTTCCGCCGTCTTGCGCACCAGCTGGTCGAGGACACTCTGCCCGCGGCGTAGAGCGGGCGGTCAGTCGCCCCAGTCGAAGTCGCGGGACTTCGACCAGAGGGTGGAGTCCTCCGCGGGCTCGCGCTCGGCCGTGACGTTCTCGACGGACTCCTCGCCCGGCCAGCTCGCGGGAATCGAGTCGATCGACACCGCCGGTTCGTCGCCGTCCATCGTCTCCTCGAGGCGGGCCTGCTCCTCGGTCTTGAACAGCGGATGGTTGTCGAACGGGTCGTCGATGCGATAGCCATGGATCGGCATCGCGCGCTCGAGCTCAGAGTTACGGCGCTTCAGCTCGAGGTGATCCTGGATCACGCGTGCGAAGAGCGAAGGGGTCTCAACCGGCATAGGGTCTCCGTCGTGGGGGACAGGACTGGTCCTGCGAAGGTCGGAGTCTAGCGCACGACGTAGAAAAATTGCCTGCTCTCGCAGCATTTGCCTCTAACGCGTAACCGGATCCGTGCCCGCGTAAACACGATCCTTGCCGGCTCGCTTGGCCCGGTAGAGGGCCTCGTCGGCGGCCTCGATCAGCTGCTGCACCGTCGTCGTCGCATCGGAGGTCGCAACGCCGAAGCTCGCGGTGACGCGGAGCGGCGCGCCGTCCAGCGAGAGCATCTCCCGCTCGGCGAGCGCTGCCCGGATCCGCTCGGCGACCTGTGCGGCGCCTTCGAGATCTGTCCCGGGAAGGATGACGGCAAACTCCTCACCGCCCCAGCGCGCGGCGGTGTCGATCTCGCGGACGTTCTCACGCAGCGTCTCGGCCAGGTCACGGAGGACGGCGTCGCCGGTCGGGTGTCCGAAGCGGTCGTTCACCGCCTTGAAGTCGTCCACGTCGGCGAGGATCAGGCCTACAGGCCCGCCGAGCCGCTCCGTGCGGGCGATCTCGGTCGCGAGCGCCTCGTCAGCCTGACGGCGGTTGGCGAGTCCGGTGAGCCCGTCGACCAGCGCCTGCCGCTCGACCATGCGGTGCAGTCGCGCATTCTCGAGCGCCACGACCGCCTGTCCGGCGAGCGACGCTGCCGTCATCCGCTCCTCGTCGTTGAACTCGTCGCCGACGAGAAGCAGGCGTCCGAAACTGCGCCGGCCGCTCGTCAGCTCGAAGTCGAGCCGCTCGCCCCCCGCGCCGACGTCGCCGGTCTCGACGTACGAGCCGTCCTCGGAGATCACGACGCCTCCGTCCGCCTGAGTCGCCTCGACGGCGGACTCGACGATGACGCGCCGGAGCTGCTCCGGGTCGAGGGCGGAGGCGAGTGCATCGCCGAAGCGCGCGTTCGCCTCGCGCAGTCGCCGGCGCTCGTCCTCCAGGTCCTCCAGCCGCCCCTCGAGCTGGGAGGCCATCCGGTTGAACGCCTCCCCCAGTTGGGCGAACTCGTCGCGGCCGCGAACCGGAACGCGCTCCTCGAGCCGGCCGGCTGCGATCGAGTGCGCCGCGTCGGCGAGCCGGCCCAGGGCGCCGACGATCGAGCGTCCCGCCAGATACGCGACGCAGGCGATCAGGAGCAGCGATCCGATCAGTCCGACGAGCAGGCGCCCGAGCACTGTCTGCTTGTCCGACGCGATCACGGAGCTCGGCGTCGCTGCGGCCAGCATCGCCGTGCTCTCGGGCACCAGTCGTGCGCCGATGGCTCGAAACTCGCGCTCGCCGATCAGCACCCTCTCGATCCGTCCCGGCAGGAGCTTGGTCGATCCGGCGACGTCGGGCGCGGAGGCGGCGCTGACCTGCCGTTCGTCGCCGACGAAGACGAGCTCGTCGGGAGCAGCGAGGCCCGAGCGGATGTGCAACCGCTCCGCAAGCTCTCGCGTCAGCGGCACCGACGCGATGATCACCGCGGAGCGGTCGCCCGGCCCAACCAGGGAGATCGTCGTCTCGGCCGCGCTCGCCGGGATACGGCCGACCGAGAATCCGTCGGGCGTCTCGATCCTGAGCGGGGGCGATGAGGGCAGGAGCCGCTCGATCGCAACGCGGTCGCGGCTCGCCAGCGCGGCCTGAAACTCCGGGTCGCGTCCGAGGCGCTCGGCGACGCTCGCGGCACTCTGGCGCTCGTCCTCGAACGCGGCGAGCGCGGCGTTGAGGCCGGCTTCGAGCCGATCGTCGACGCTGGCGGTGACGCTGCGCTCGGCGACTGCGCTGAAGCCCCAGAACGCAGCTGCGAGCGGCACGACGGAAAGTGCCAGAAACGTGCCGACCAGCTTGAACTTGAAGCTCCCCAGCATGTTGCCCTTCAGTTCCCCGGATCCCTGCCGATAAGTCTCTCGGGAGTGTTTTCGGCAACGAGGGGGAGTTCGATGAGATTGACGTTCACTCGCGCGCTCACGGTAGCGCTCGTGGTGCTGGGTGGGGTCGGAGCGATGGCGTTTCCCAAGCTGATCGTCGACGACACCCTGCCCGAGGCTTCGGAGCGCCCGTCGTTCGTTGCGCCGGCGCCGACCAGCGTGCCGGTGATCCGCGTGCCGATGGCCCGCATTCCCGTGACTCGTGCGCCCGTGACCCTAGTGCCCGTGACCCGAATGCCCGTGACCGGTGCACCGGTGGCCCAACTGCAGGTGACCCGCAGGCCCGCGCCGGCGGCTGTCCGCACGTCGGTCGTCAGCCAGACGCACCGACCCGTTCCGGCCGCTCCCGCCCGGACCGCTCCGGCCGTAGTGCCGCCACTGGCCGCCGCACCGTCGCCTGCTCCCTCACCCACCCCCGCCCCGGCGCCTGGTGCCACCCCCGCGCCTGCTCCCACCCCCGCGCCGCCACAGCCGGTCGCGCACACGGTCGCATCCGTCGAGGACGGGGACGGCGGGAAGACCAAGAAGCCAAAGCGAGCCAAGCAGGCGAAGCGCGAGCGGAAAGAGAAGTACAGTGGTACAGCCGCCCCTGTCGTCGCCGAAGCCGCGACCGTTCAGGAGCCCGAGGCTCCCTCCCCCGAGGAGGAAACCGACCGGGAGAGCCAGGGCAAGGGCCAGGGCAAGCAGAAGGACGCGAGCAAGCAGAAGTAGGCCCGACCGTCGCCCGAGCGCGGCGCGTGTGCGAACATGCTGGCGATGCCCCGGTTCCGACCCACCAGTCCGCTCGGCCTCGCGTACGGGGCGTTTCATCTCTGGCGCCGGCTGCCGCCGGCTCAGCGCAAGCGCGTCATGCTCGCGGCGAAGACGCACGGACCGAAGGTTGCGGCGGCGATGCTCGCGCGCCGCAAGCCGAAGCTCTAAAAACTAACCGCCGAGCGCCCCGCGGACGATCCGATCCTGCTCGACGCGGTGCGCCGTCGGGTAGCCCTCGCTCGGACTGGCGCGCCACGGCCGGCCCGCGTAGCGCACCGGCACACCCGCCGGCGCGGCCGCTTCGAGCCGATGACGGAGCGTCCGCCACGCACCCATGTTCTGCGGCTCCTCCTGTGCCCAGACGAGCTCCCGGAGATTCGGGTACGAGGCCGTCAGGGCGGCGGCCGGAGCGACCGGAAACGGGTAGAGCTGCTCGATCCGGGCGACTGCGACGAAGCCTGCCCCCGCGCGATCCTCGTGCCCCTGGATGTCGTAGTAGAGCTTGCCGGAGGTGAGCACGAGCCTCGTCACCGCGTTGCGGTCGGCGTCCGGGTCGTCGAGGACCGGCTCAAAGCCGCCCTCCGAGAGGTCGGCGAGCGTCGAGCTCGCCTGCTTCAGCCGTAACAGTCCCTTCGGGGTCATCGCGACGAGCGGCCGCGCGGTCGCGTCGAGCGCCTGGCGGCGGAGGAGGTGGAAGTACTGCGCGGCCGTCGTCACGTTCGCGACCCTGATGTTCTCCTGCGCCGCCAGCTGCAGGAAGCGCTCGAGCTTCGCGCTCGAGTGCTCGGGCCCGTTGCCTTCGTAGCCGTGCGGAAGCAGCAGCGTCAGCCTCGCAGTCTGGCCCCACTTCGAGAGCCCGGCGACGAGAAACTGGTCGATCACGATCTGCGCGCCGTTGACGAAATCGCCGTACTGCGCCTCCCAGAGCACGAGCGCGTCCGGTGCGGCGACCGCGTAGCCGTACTCGAAGCCGAGGCACGCGTACTCCGACAGCGGCGAGTTGTAGACCTCCAGCGATGCCTTCGCGTCGGGCAGGTGCTGAAGCGGCGTGTGCGTCTCGCCCGTCCGCTGATCGTGGAGAACCGCGTGCCGGTGCGAGAACGTTCCGCGCTCGGTGTCCTGGCCGGAGATCCGGATCGGAATTCCCTCGGTGAGGAGGGACGCGAACGCGAGCATCTCGGCCTGCCCCCAGTCGATCCCTCCCTCGCGCATCCGCTCGCGGCGCCGCTCGAGCTGCTTCGCGAGCTTCTGGTTCGGCTCGAATCCCTCCGGCCACTGGAGGAGGTGCTCGTTCAGCGTCCCGAGCCGATCGGAGGCGACAGCCGTGACGACCGCGCCGCCCGTGTCCGGGGGGATTCGCTCCTCCCTCGCCGGGCGCGGAACTGCGATCGACGCCTGCAGCCGATCGTGCGCGGCTCGAAGCTCCTGCTGTGTCTCTTCGAAGAGCGCCTTCGCCGCGGCCTCGCCGAGCACGCCTTCCTCGACCAACTGCGCCGAGTAGAGCTGACCGACGGTCGGCTGGGCCATGATCTGCGCGACCATCAGCGGCTGCGTGAACGCCGCCTCGTCCTGCTCGTTGTGGCCAAAGCGCCGGTAGCCGACCAGGTCGACGACGATGTCGTGACCGAACTCCTGCCGGTACGCGAGGGCCAGACGGATCGACGCGATCGCGGCCTCCGGGTCGTTCGCGTTGACGTGGATGATCGGGATGTCGAAGCCCTTCGCGAGGTCGCTCGAGTAACGGGTCGACCGGCCCTCGTTCGGATTCGTCGTGAAGCCGACCTGGTTGTTCGCGATCAGGTGCAGCGTGCCGCCGGTCGTGTAGCCGTCCAGGCTGGAGAGGTTGAGCGTCTCGGCGACAACGCCCTGCCCGGCGAACGACGCGTCGCCGTGGATCAGGATCGGCACCGCGACGGCCGGATCGTGGCTGCCCGCACCGCTCGAGCGATCGGTCTGCTCGGCCCGCGTCCACCCCTCGACGACCGGATCGACGGCCTCGAGGTGGCTCGGGTTCGGCACGAGCGTGACCGTCACCTCGCCGGACGCGGTGCTGCGCGTTCCGGTCGCGGCCAGGTGGTACTTGACGTCCCCGGTGCCGCCCTCGTCGTTGACGACGACCGCGTCGATCGTGCGCTCGCCCTCGAACTCGCGAAGAATCGACTCGTACGACCAGCCGACCGTGTGCACGAGCACGTTCAGGCGGCCACGGTGAGCCATCCCGATCACGATTTCGTGTGCACCGGCGTCAGCGGCGAGCTCGATCGACTCGTCGAGCATCGGCATCATCGCGTCGAGGCCTTCCAGCGAGAACTGCTTCTGGCCGAGGAACGCACGCCGCAGGTACTGCTCGAACCCCTCCGCCCGGGCCAGCGACCGGAGCAGGTCGATCCGTTCCTCCGCAGCGAGCGGCTGGCGGTAGCGGCTCGACTCGATCGCCTGGCGCAGCCACACGCGCTCGGCATGGTCGGACAGGTGCTCGATCTCGTACGCCATCGTGCCGCTGTAGACCGCGCGCAGGTTCGGGAGGGCTTCATCGAGCGTCTCGCCGGGAACGTGGACGCGCAAGAGTTGCGCCGGGATGCGGGCCTGGAGCTCCGGCGTCAGTGGGGGGATCAGCCGCGTCTCGTCGAGAGCCGGATCGCCGAGCGGTTCGGAGCCGAGCGGGTCGAGGCGCGCCGCCAGGTGCCCGTGCATGCGATGCGCCTTGACGAGCGCCATCGCCGCGGCGACGCCGCCGAGCAGCGTCTCGTCGATCGCGGGTGCCGGCGATTCGTCGGCGACGGGAGCGGGCTGAGCCGGCACCGGCCGCTCAGGAGCCACAGCGGCCGGAGCCGCGTTGCCGTTGGCGCCGTTGTCACGGTCGAACGTCTCGAGCAGGCGCAGCAGGCCGGGATGGGTTGCGACGAGGTCGCTGCCGCCGCTCTCGAAGAGCTCGCGCCACTCCGCTGGGACCGCGTCCGGATTCTCGAGATACTCCTCGAGCAGCAGCCGGGCGTAGCCCGCGTTGAGCCCGTCGACGTCGTGGGCGCTCACAGCGCTAGTAGAGCGGATTCTTGGTCACGACCGCGATCGTCATCCCGACCGTCCAGCAGATCACGCCCGCAATCACGGCGTACAAGGCGATCCGCTCGTTGCGGGCCGACATGCGCGCGGCGATCAGCGCGATCACGATCGCGAACGGGACGAGCCGTACCGGCCGCCAGATCAATCCGAGCGCGCTCGCGAAGATCGACAGCGTGGCCAGGAAGCCGGCGACGGTGTCGGCGGTCGACCAGCGGTGCGCGTCGCTGCTCTCGTACGAACTCACGCCCGCACCCTACCCCGCACATGTGCGACGCGTCCGGGCCCGCCGCCGCGCGGACAAGGCCTGCGTCGGCGCAGATCGGCGCGGCGCCGTCGCCAATCGCAATCGGGCGCGCGCGGCCCCGCTGCCACCAGCCGCCCCGCCCCCTCGAGCGGTTGAGGCTCGGCCCTGATCGCCCACCAGACGACGACACAGAGGTAGACAACCGGGATCTTCAGGATCACGAGCATGAATACGAGCTCCCAGAGCACCCGGTGAGTGTATCGAGGGGTGGGCGCACGAGCCCGCCGCCCACCCTCGACACGGATTACCGCCTATGAACCGTCCGCTGTTGCTTGATCGACGAAGACCACGCGGCCGGTCTCCCGGCCTTTCGCCCGCTCGCAACGCGCGACCTTCACCCGTGGTTGCGTGAGGACGCTCCGCTTTGCCGCCTCCTCGGGCGTGAGCGGCGGCGTCGTGCCGCCGAGCTGAGATCGGTTCACCTTCGCGAGCTTGCCGTTGCACTTCAACGCCTCACCGTCCGGCCCGGCCACGTACACCTCCTCCGCCGTCGGATCGGGCATGTGTGTCGGCCGCTCGTGTCCAGTCGAGGCGGCGTAGCCAACTCCAAGTGCGGCCGCCATCACGCCGGCGACCGCAAGAGCCATGAGTCGCTGCTTCATCTTCGTCATCCCCCTCACCAGAGCCACTCGTAGTTCGTGGTAATCCACCCGCCGAGCCAGCCGCCGTTGTGGACGTACGCGCCCCCGTGGAGGAGGTAGTAGCCACCGCCGCATCCCGATGTGCCGCGACCGACGCTCAGCTCATAGCCTCCGCCGTAGTTCCAACCCTGCGTTCCGCAGAGGACCCAGGCGCCGACATTCGACCCCCACTTCCACGACTGCCAGCGCCCGGCGAGATAACCGTTCGGTTTCGAGTTCCGGTACGTGCAGTTCGACACCGGGAACTGCAACGGCGGCGTGTTCGTGAGCGACTGAACGACCACCGCGTTGTACGAGTGGGCTTGTGACGTCCAGTTGTACACGCACTGATTCCCGTTGTCGTACACGTTTCCGGACCCGACGAGGGTGTGGGCCTCGACCCCACCGGCTCCCGCCAAAGCAGCGAGTACCGGCAGGAGAGCGAGCACACCTCGCACGGAGACTTTCTGCATCTCCTAACCTCCTATTCGACAACACGATCCACGCTAGGGAGGCGGCTCGAACAGGTGGGAAACGGAACCGTGCCAACTTCGTCACGATTGCAAAAGCGAGGCCCCGGCGCCAGATGTCCGTTTCGGCCAGGGGTTACGGTCGACCCGCCGCGGGAAGGCACAAGTGAATGCTCCGTGAGACGATCGCACCCATGCTCGATGCCGGCGAAGAGGCCGGCTGTCTCAACCTCTCGGAGTTCAGCGCCGCGGTCCAGGAGCTCGAGCTCGAGGACGGGGAGCTCGAGGCGCTCTACCAGGAGCTCGAGGAACGGGGGATCAGCCTCAGCGACGACTGCGGGCGGGCGACCGCCGTCGACGCCACCTACGTCAACGGCGACCTCGCCGCGGCGACCACGGACTCGCTCCAGCTCTTCCTCAACGAGGCCGGCCGTTTTCCGCTTCTGACCGCTGCCGAGGAGGTCGAGCTCGCGAAGAAGGTCGAGCGCGGCGACCTCGACGCCAAGAACCGGATGATCAACTCCAATCTCCGCCTCGTCGTCTCGATCGCGAAGCGCTACCAGGGGCACGGGCTCTCGCTGCTCGACCTGATCCAGGAGGGCGTGATCGGGCTGATTCGCGCCGTCGAGAAGTTCGACTGGCGCCGCGGTTTCAAGTTCTCGACCTACGCCACCTGGTGGATCAGGCAGGCGGTTCAGCGCGGCGTCGCGAACAAGTCGCGCACGATCCGCATCCCCGTCCACATCGCCGACCGCGAGCAGAAGATCGGGCGAGCGGAACGCGATCTGCTCGTGAAGCTCGGCCGGCCGCCGACCGACGAGGAGGTCTCCGAGGCCTCGAAGATCTCGGTCAAGCACCTGATCGAGGTGCGGCAGGCTGCGCGCGCCGTGACGAGCCTCGACAAGCCGCTGGGCGACGACAACGACGCCTCGATCGGCGATCTCGTGGGCGTCGCCGAGATCGGCGTTGCGGAGGAGGTCGAGATCAGCCTCACCGAAGCGACGCTGCACAAGGCGCTCGAGCGGCTTCCAGACCGGGAGCGGACAGTGCTCAAGCTGCGCTACGGGCTTGGCGTGGAGGCGCCTCAATCGCTGGAGGAGATCGGCCGGCAGCTCGGAATCACCCGTGAGCGGGTTCGCCAGATTGAGGCGACCGCGCTCGAGCGGCTCGCCGTCTCGCGCGAGATCGAATCGTTCCGCCCGGCTGCCTGACGCCGAGACCGAGCTCGAGAGCCGGCGCTGCCCGTGCTAACACCCTCCTCACACGGGGCCGCTACGTTGCCATCCCGTACCTTTTGCAAAGGAGATTGCCTGTGAAACGAGTGACGCAGCTCATCGTCGTCGCGGCCCTTGCAGCACTGCTTTCACCGGCGGTCGCAAGCTCGGCGCCGCGGATGTACGTCGGCTTCCATGACGACGTCGCCTTCCGCTGGAACGACAACCGCGCCGAGGTGCTCGACGAGGCGCGCGGCGCCAACGCCACGATCGTGCGCACCCTCGTCGACTGGTCGAAGACCGCGCCGACCCGGCCGGCCGACGCGGCGAACCCCCTCGATCCTGGATACCGCTTCGCCGACATCGACGAGCTCGTCCGCAATGCGCAGCAACGCGGGCTGGAAGTGATCATCACGATCTGGGGCACCCCCAAGTGGGCAAACGCCGGCAAGACGCCGAACAACGTGCCCACGCGCGTCAGCGACCTGCAAAATTTCTCTCGCGCCGTCGCGGCCCGCTACTCCGGGCGGTACGCGCAGTACCCGTTCGTCGGCCGCTACTCAGTCTGGAACGAGTCGAACCTGCAGCTCTTCCTCTCGCCGCAGTTCGACGCCCAGGGGCGCTCGGTCGGCCCGCGGCTCTACGCGAAGATGTACGCGGCCGCCTACGCCGGGATCAAGGCGGGCAACTCGAGCGCGCAGGTCGCGATCGGCTCGACGTCCTCGCACGGGCGCGACAAGAAGCTGAACGGCAAGTCGGATACGCACTCGCCGGGCCGCTTCGCGCAGCTCGTCGCCGCCGCCAATTCTCGGCTGAAGTTCTCCGCGTGGGCGCACCATCCGTATCCGACGCCGCAATACCTGAAGCCGACGCAGAAGGTGAAGTGGCCGAACGTGACGTTGTCCTCGCTCACGCGCTTCGAGCAGTCGCTCGACACGTGGTTCAAGCGCAAGGGCGTCCGGATCTGGATCACCGAGTACGGCCACGAGACGAAGCAGGACGGTGAGCCGAACGGCGTCTCGCGCGCCCAGCAGGCCAGCTACGCCGCGCAGGCGATCGGGCTCGCGAAGAAGGATCCGCGGGTCGACATGTTCGTCTGGTTCATCTTCCGGGACGACGAGACGAGTGTCTGGCAGAGCGGTCTGCTGACGAAGAGCGGCGCTGCAAAGCCTGCGCTCGCCAGCTTCCGCAACGCCGCGAAGTCGGTCGACGCGAGGAATCCGCTGCTGCGCGTTAGCGGCGGGATCGTGGCGCCTGCCGTCGCTGTCCCTCTGCGGGAGCTCGCCGCAAACCTCCGCTCCGGCGACACGATCGGGATCAACTTCCGGGTCTATCTCCGCGGCAAGATGGTCGCGACGGGGCAGCCGGCGACGACGCTCGGGCCCGACGCGATCGCGCGCTTCCGCCTCGTGGGCTTCCGGCCCGCGAAGAAGACGACCTATGTCGTGCGCCTCGAGGCCAACACCGCCAACGGCGGGCTCGCCTCGCGCGAGCTGACGATCGTCGCCTCGTAGCACCGGACGGGCGCTCATCCTGCGGTCTACGATCGCGGGATGAGCGCCACCGTTCGCGTCGGTACCTGCTCCTGGGCCGACGAGACGCTGACGAAGGTCTGGTATCCAAGGCACGTCCGCTCGGGCGAGGCCCGGATCCGTCACTACGCCGAGCGCTTCGACACGGTCGAGGCAAACTCGACCTACTACCGGCTTCCGGACGCCGCGCTGGTCGCGAACTGGGCGGAACGGACACCGGCCGGGTTCACGATGCACGTGAAGGCATTCGGGCTGATGACCCGCCACCCGGTCAAGCTGGAGTCGCTCCCCGAGGACCTGCGCGACGTCATGCCCGTCGACGAGCGCGGCCGGGTCGACAGGCCGCCGCGGGAACTCCGCGCGGAGGTGTTCCGCCGCTTCCACCTGGCGCTGGAGCCGCTGCGGGAGCGCGGCAAGCTCGGCGGGATCCTGCTCCAGTTCCCGTCGTATGTCGTCCACAAGCCGGCCTCGCTCGACTATCTCGCGTGGGCGGTGGAGCAACTCGGAGGCGACGAGCCTCTCGTCGAGTTTCGCCATCGCAGCTGGCTCGACGAGGAGAATCGCGACCGGACGCTGGCGTTCCTGGAGTCGATCGGCGCCACCTATGTGATCGTCGACGCGCCGAAGACGGAGGCGAAGAACCTCGTGCCGACGGTCGTGGCGCGCACGAGCGGCACCGCGTACGTCCGATTCCACGGCCGCAACGCGGGCACCTGGAACAAGCGCACCGGCAGCGCCGCGGCGCGCTTCGACTATCTCTACTCCGAGCTGGAGCTCGAGGAGTGGGTCGAGCCGCTCCGCGAGCTCGCGGGCGAGACGGATTCGGTGTACGCGATGTTCAACAACAATGGCCGCTCGGCGATGCCGGCGACCGGCCTCGAAGGGCTGGAACCCGAGGAGGTCGCGGGCGATCCGGCGAAGGGCGAGGTCGCGCAGGCGCCGGCGAACGCCCTGATGCTGCGGCGGGCGCTCGCGGCCGCGAACGTGCCCGTGACACATTCGTGACGGGGACTGTCGTGACGGGGACGGTCCCCGGGACTGTCCCCGGTCGGAGGGCAGGGAGCGCTAGAGGACTTTGACGAGCGCCTTGCCGCGGTTTTCGCCGCGGAGCATGCCGATGAACGCTGCCGGCGCGTTCTCGAGCCCTTCGGTCACGTCCTCGCGGTAGGTGAGCTTTCCCTCGGCGAGCCAGCCGCCGAGCCGCCGCAGGCCTTCCGGGAAGCGGTGCACGTAGTCGCTGACGAGAAACCCTTCGAGCCGGGCGCGGAAGACGATCAGGAAGCCGAGGTTCCGCGGCGCGAGCTCCGGCTCGGCGAGGTTGTACTGGGAGACCTGCCCACAGATCGGCACGCGCGCGCCGAGCGCGAGCCGGCGGAAGATCGTCTCCGAGAGCGCGCCGCCGACATTGTCGAAGTAGACGTCGACGCCGTTCGGGCACGACTCCTTCAGCGCCGCGTTGACGTCGTCGCGCTTGTAGTCGATCCCGACGTCGTAGCCGTACAGCCCGGTCAGGTCGGCGACCTTCTCCGGCGACCCCGCGAGCCCGACGACCGGGCCACAGCCCGCGATCTTCGCCAGCTGGCCGACGATCTGGCCGACCGCGCCCGACGCTGCCGAGACGGCGACCGCGTCCCCCGGCTTCGGCTTGCCGACGTCGAAGAGACCGAAATACGCGGTCAGCCCGGTCGCGCCGAGAACGTGCAGCGCCGTCTGCGGCGGCGCCAAAGCCGGGTCGAGCTTCCGCAGCGTGCCGCCGCGAGCGACCGCGTAGTCCTGCCAGCCGAGCTGGCCGACGACGGTGTCGCCGGGCGCGAAGCGCGAGTCCTGGCTCTCGACGACCTCCCCCACGACCTGCCCGGTCATCGGCTCCCCGAGCTCGGTCGGCTGCGCATACGAGCGTGCGGTGCTCATACGTCCGCGCATGTACGGGTCGAGCGAGAGCCACTGCGAGCGAACGAGCACCTCTCCCGGCCCGGCCGCCGGTACCTTCGACTCGACGAGCGCGAAGTCCGACTCCTGCGGGAAGCCCTCCGGCCGCGCGGCGAGCGTGATCTGCCGATTCATGCGGCGAGCCTCTCACATTTCGGACTCTGTTCAGATGCACGTAAGGCCCACGCAAGGTCGCGGCCGTAGAACTCGGGCTCCACTACCTGAGGAGCACTCGATGAAGATTCTGATCTCGTTCGTCCTCGCGGCGTCGCTCGCCGCCCTCGCGGCCGGAGCCGCAGAATCGAGGCAAGCCGCCCCGCGGTTGCTGCTGAAGAGCGCGATCGCGCTCGACGCGAAGGCCGGCACGGTGACGCTGCCGCTGCAGAAGGGCCGCAGCGCAGCCGGCAAGGACGTCTGGTACGTCGTCACCGAGTCGTCGAACCAGGCCGACGCGCGCCGGCGCGGCGTCATCTGGTCGCCACGCCTCGCGAACGCGCTCGGAACGAAGGCCGTCCAGAAGGCACGCGTCCAGGGCTCGACGCTCGTCTTCGCGGGCACCGTCGACTTTCGGCCGAAGACGGTCGTCGTTCCCGGCGATCAGGGCTTCCCGCCCAAGTCCGTCGCCGCCGGCGCAATCGGCGACGCGCGTTACAGCCCGCTCGTCACGACCGGCAACCGAATCGTGCTGAACGCGACCCACGTCGCGAACTCGACCGGCCGGGGCGACTCGGTGACGGCGATCGATACCGCCAAGAGGCGCGTGACGCTGAAGCTGCTCTCCGGCTTCTTCGCCGGCCAGATGGTGCACTACCTTCGCACCGATGCTTCGGTCGACGTTGTCGCGGCCCTCGAGGGCAGCACGCTCGCGAAGAACCTCGACGCGGCACCGGGTGCCGGCTCCAACGCAGCCCGCTCGGCCCGCTCGGCGATCATCCCGATCGTCAACGGCCCGCGCGGCAAGTCGAATCCGCAGCGCCAGGGTCTCCAGTCGGCCGTGCTCGGCGAGGGCAGTCCGCTCAACATCACCCAATCGCTGCCCGGCGGCCGGGACTACAGCCCGATCTGGGATGTGCATCCCGCCGTCTGGAGCGAGTCGGCGACGCCGAAGCGACTGACCTCGGCCGCACAGGTCGCCGCCGAGGTCAAGGCGGGCAGGCTCACGAGCGGCGGCGCGGGCCCCGCGAACGCGAGCCTGGGCGGCCTCAAGGCGGCGCCGTTCATCTCCAACTGCCCCACGATCGCGATCGGGTAAGTAATTCAGCCCGGCGTAAGGAGACAGAGGTCACAATGAGCGGAATGGCGACAGTCCTGGTGGTCGATGACGAGCCGATCGTGCGCGAGGTCGTGGTCAAGTACCTCGAGCGCGAGGGGCACACCACGCTCGAAGCGGGCGATGGCGACGACGCGCGGGCGCTGCTCGAGCGCAACGAGCCCGACCTCGTCGTGCTCGACGTGATGTTGCCGGGCACCGACGGGCTCGAGCTCTGCCGCTGGATCCGCGCCCGCTCCGAGCTACCGGTCATCCTCCTCACCGCCCGCGGTGAGGAGGCCGACCGGATCGTCGGGCTCGAGCTCGGCGCCGACGACTACGTGACGAAGCCGTTCTCGCCGCGCGAGCTGGCGGCGCGGGTGCGTACGGTGCTGCGCCGGGCGGCATCGCCGGCCGAGACGAGCGCGCGGCTCTCGTTCGAGGGGCTCTCCCTCGACGCAGGCACGCGCGAGGTGCTGCGCGGCGACGAGGAGCTGAAGCTGACGGCGAAGGAGTTTGACCTGCTCTGGTTCCTCGCGAGCCACCCACGCAAGGTCTTCTCCCGCGACCAGCTGATGAGCCGCGTCTGGGGGTACGAGGCCGCGCTCGACACCGGCACGGTCACGGTGCACATGCGCCGGCTGCGCGAGAAGATCGAGGAGCGGCCCTCGCACCCGCGCTTCCTCCAGACGGTGTGGGGCGTCGGCTACAGGTTCGTCGGATGATCGGCTTCGCGCTCCTCGTCGCCGCCGGGACGCTCGCCGTCGGCCTCGCGCTCGCGCTCGGGCTGCGCCGGCTGCCGACCGTTCGGCTCCAGCTCGCCGGGCTCGCGCTCGTCGCTGTGCTGCTGCCGCTCGGAGCGGTCGTCCTCTCCGGGCTCGTCATGTTCCAGTCCGGCCACGACCTGACGATCCTCGCCGTCGCAGCCGGGTCGGCCTGCGCGGCGATCGCGGCGGCTCTGCTCGTCGGCAATTCCGTCTCGTCGTCGCTGTCCCGGCTCGCGCGTGTCTCAGGTGAGCTCGAGCGCGGCGACCTGACCGCCCGCGCGGCCGAGGACGGCCCGGCCGAGCTGCGGACGCTCGCCGGCTCGTTCAACGAGATGGCGGCTAGCATCGAGCGGCTCTTCGATGCTCGACGCGAGCTCGTCGCCTGGGCGAGCCACGACCTGAGGACGCCGCTCGCGAACATGCAGGCAATGCTCGAGGCGGTCGAAGACGGGCTCGCGGAGCCGGAGGAGTATGTGCCGGCGTTGCGCGACCAGGTGCGGTCGCTGACCGGCCTCGTCGACGATCTCTTCGAGCTGGCGCGGATCGACAGCGGCGCGCTGACGCTGGAGCTGCGCGAGGCGGAGCTGGGCGGCCTCGTCCGCTCGTGCCTGCGCGGAGTCGAGGCCGAGGCACGCTCGCGCCACGTCACGCTCGAGGCCCGTGTCGGCGAGGCGGTGACGGCACGCTGCGCGCCCGAGAAGGTCGAGCGTGTGCTCCTGAACCTGCTCGCGAACGCGCTTCGGCACACGCCGTCGGACGGATCGGTCGCCGTCTTCGTCGAGGAGGGCGGCAACGAGGTGCGGGTCACGGTCGAGGACAGCGGCGAGGGCCTGTCGGCGGAGTCCTTGCGGCGGATGTTCGAGCGCTTCTGGCGCGGCGATCCGGCCCGCTCGGCCCGCGGCGCCGGTCTCGGACTCGCGATCGCGCGCGGGCTCGTCGAGGCGCACGGCGGCCGGATCTGGGCCGAGAACGCCCCCGGCGGCGGCGCCCGAGTCTCCTTCACGCTGCCGGCCGCATGACCGCGCGCTCACTCCTGCTTGCTCCCGTCTCCGCGGCGGTCGTACTCGTCGGGATCTGGCTGGCCGGAGGCGTCCTCACGGACAGCTTCCGGGCGTCGATGGCGTTGACGACGCTCTGGTTCGGGCTGGTCGCCGCGGGTGCGATCGCAATCTGGCTGCGCGCGCCGGCTCTCCGCTTGCCGGTCTCCGCCGTCGCCGTCGCGACGATGGTGCTCGTCGGCGGCTACCTCGCCCTCGGCACGCTCCGCGACAAGACCGTCGACGAGGCGCTCGCGGCCGGTACCGCCGAGCTGATGGGCTCGTTCGAGTCGCGTGCGCATACGACGAGCGGCAGCGCTCGAGTGACCGAGCGCGCGGACGGCTCCCGTGTGCTGGCGCTTGTCGACTTCCGCACCGACGCCGGGCCCGACCTCTTCGTCTACTTGGCGCCGAGCGCGTCTGACGGCGACAGCGTCGGCGGCGCGACCCGCCTCGGCGCGCTGAAGGGCAACGTCGGCAATCAGCAATACGAGTTGCCGGCCACACTCGATCTCGCCGACGCGGCGACCGTGATCGTCTGGTGCCGCGCGTTCACGGTTTCGTTCGGCACCGCGACGCTACGGCGGACGTAGCGGAGTGATGGAGCCAGCCGGGCTCGAACCGGCGACCTTCTGGCTGCCAGCCAGACGCTCTCCCAGCTGAGCTATGGCCCCTGGGGAGTCCTAGTCTAGCCGGTCTAACCGACGCCGGCCCCCTCCGTCCACGGCTGTGAGCGTGATTGAGGGCGTGGCGGACTCGCCGACCCTGCTGCCACACCCCGAGGATCAACTCTGCAACGCCCGGGACGGGCGCTCAGGCAGTCGCCGCTTCGAGCTCGACCGCCGGAACGTCGCCCCAGAGGTCTTCGAGCCGGTAGAAGGCTCGCGTCTCGGGCGTGAAGACGTGCAGGACGACGTCGAGGTAGTCGGCAACGATCCACTCCGCTTCCTTCGTCCCGTCGACCGCGCGCGGCAGGAGCTTGGCCTCCTGCTTCAGCCGGCCGTGCACCTCGTCATAGACCGCCTTCGTCTGGCGCGCGTTACGGCCGGTCGCGAGCACGAAGAAGTCCGTGTAGACGCACACGGGTCTCATGTCGAGGATGACGACGTCTTCTGCCAGCTTCTCGGTTGCGAGAGCGGCGATCCGGCGTGCTTGTTCGAGCGAGGTCAGAGCTTTCAGTGTAGCCGCGAATCCCCGACGTAGAGACCTCGTTCTTCGATGTAGCGGGCCACAGCCGGGACGACGAGGCCGTCGATCGGCTCGCCGCGGCGCGTGCGCTCGCGGATCTCGGACGAGGAAACCGGCTGCGGCTCGAGCTCGAAGAGCTGGATGCGCGGCGAGGTGGTCGCGGGCGCGTAACCCGGGCGGGTCGCCACTCCGAGCCGCGCCAGCTCGAGCACCCGCTCCGGCTCCTTCCACGTCGGGAACGCGACCAGCTCGTCGGCGCCGATCAGGAAGATCGGATCGTCGTAACCCGCTGCTTCGAGCGCGTCGACGGTGTAGCGATGCTCCTCCAGCTCGACGATGGCGTCGAGCTCCGCGAAGGCAAGTTCAGCCATCGCGAGGCGATCGGCAGCAGACGCCACAGACGGCTTGTGCGCCGCGTCGGCGACGACGGTCACGCGCAGATCGTCGATCCCGAAGCGCTCGACCGCCGCCCGCCCGAGCGCGACGTGACCCACATGAGGCGGGTCGAACCTCCCCCCGAACACCCCCGTTACTGCCATTCCAGGGTCTCCTCGCCGATCTCGACCTCCTGGCCCTTGCGGGCGCCCGCGGCCCTGAGCACCGCCTCGAGCTCCTCGCCCTGCGGCGCCTCGCCGATGATGCGGAAGCCGCTGTCCGTGCGGTAGATCCGGTAGGTGCGACGCGCGGGCGGCTGCGGGCGGTATTCGAGGAAGTCCGGCAGCTCCGGCGCCTCCTCGAAAACAGGCTCGGGGGCGGCGGGGCAGAGGCGGAAGAGCGCCAGCTCGAGCTCCCTGATCCCCGCGCCCGTCGCGCAAGAGACGGGGAAGACGCCGACGATCCGCCCGTCCTCGACGGGGAACGAGGGCGGCTCGGGTAGGAGATCGATCTTGTTCAGCACGATCGCCTGGGGCCGCTCGTCGAGTCCTGCGCCGTAGAGGGCGAGCTCGGTGTCGATCGTCCGGAAGCGCGTCTCGACGTCCTCCTCGGATGCGTAGATCACGTGCAGGAGCAGGCGGGCGCGCTCGAGGTGGGCGAGGAACTCGTGGCCGAGGCCGATCCCCTCGCTGGCGCCCTCGATCAAGCCCGGCACGTCGGCGACGGTGAGCTGCGCGCCGTCGGGCGACTCGACCGTGCCGAGCACGGGCGCGAGCGTCGTGAACGGATAGTCGGCGACCTTCGGCTTCGCGTTCGAGAGCCGACGCAGCAGCGACGACTTGCCGGCGTTCGGGAGCCCCGCCATCGCGGCGTCGGCGAGCAGCTTCAGCCGCAGCTCGACCTCCGCCTCCTCCGGCGGCTCCCCCACCTCGGCGAAGCGTGGCGTCTGCCGCACCGGCGTCGCGAAACGGGCGTTGCCGCGGCCGCCCTGGCCTCCGCAGGCGAGCACGACCCGCGCGTCAGGCCGCGCGAGATCGGCGATCAGCTCGCCCTCGGGCCCGTAGGCCTGCGTCCCGATCGGGACGGCGAGCTCGATCGTGGCGCCGTCGGCGCCGTGCTTGCGCGCACCGCGCCCCGGCTCGCCGCGCCCGGCCCGGAACTTCGTCTTGGCGCGGAAGAAAGAGAGGTCGCGTAGGCTCGCGTCGGCGACGAGGACGACATTGCCGCCGCGCCCGCCGTCCCCTCCGTCCGGCCCGCCCTTCGGCACGTGCTTCTCCCGCCGGAAGCTCAGGCCCCCGTCGCCGCCGCGGCCCGCCAGCACCTCGATGCGGGCGCGATCGTGAAACAAGAGCGTTAACTCTGCGGGTTTTCGGTCTCGGCGACCGAGATGAAGCGCTTCTCGCCGCTCGTGCGGAACTCGACCGTGCCCGGCCGGGTCGCGAAGATCGTGTGGTCGCGGCCGAGGCCGACACCCGAGCCCGGCCGGAAGCGCGTCCCGCGCTGGCGCACGATGATCGCGCCTGCCTTGACGAGCTCGCCGCCGAAGACCTTGACGCCGAGCCACTTCGCGTTCGAGTCGCGCCCGTTGCGGGAGGAGCCGAGACCCTTCTTGTGCGCCATCTAGCTCGCCTCCTCCTTCGCTGCCAACGCAGCTTCGATCGCTGCGACCGCGCCCTTGCGGGCCGCGTTCGCTTGCTCGTATTCCAGGGCCGCCTCGAGCATGGGACGGTTCCAGTCTGTCGACTGCTCCTTGATCGCGGCCACGGTCAGTTCCTCGTACCCGGAGGGCATGCCCTTGACGTGGTCGTCGGCAGCGGGCTTCGCCGCAGGCGCCTCCGCCTTGGGCTGCTCGGCCTTCGGCGTCTCGGCCGCAGCGCGCTTCTTCGCGCCGGAGCCGCCGATCGACTCGATCTGGATCTGGGAGAGGCTCGCGCGGAAGCCGATGTGCTTCTTGTAGCCGTTCTTCGGCCGGTACTTGCCGATCAGGATCTTCTCGCCTGT
>JBDSOJ010000193.1:0-10937 GCA_039914895.1 Gaiellaceae bacterium | reverse complement strand
CGACCTCTCCGGCCGGATCGAGGTGGACGGCTCGAGCACGGTCGGGCCCTTCACGACCGCAGCCGCGGAACGGTTCCAGGGCGAGCAATCCGGCGTCCAGGTAACGGTCGGCGTCTCCGGCACCGGCGGCGGCTTCGAGCGCTTCTGCCGCGGCGAGACCGATCTCTCCAACGCCTCCCGTCCGATCAAGGAGGAAGAGGTGACGGCCTGCAAGGACGGCAGCATCGACTACGTCGAGTTCCAGGTCGCGAACGACGCGCTGACGGTCGTGGTCAACCAGGACAACGACTGGGCGAAGTGCCTGACCATCGAGCAGCTCGCCACGATCTGGGGCCCCGACTCGAAGGTGAAGAACTGGAACGAGGTCGACCCGGCGTTCCCGGATCAGGAACTCTCGCTCTTCGGGCCTGGCACCGACTCCGGGACGTTCGACTACTTCACGGACGAGATCAATGGGGAGGAGGGCGCGAGCCGCTCCGACTTCTCCGCCAGCGAGGACGACAACAACACCGTCACCGGCGTCTCGGGGGAGAAGGGCGGCCTCGGCTACTTCGGCTTCTCGTACTTCGAGGAGAACCAGGACACGCTGAAGGCGGTCGAGATCGACGGCGGCGACGGCTGTGTTGCGCCGAGCGTCGAGAACGCCCAGAACGGCACGTACAAGCCGCTCGCGCGGCCGCTCTTCATCTACGCGAAGAACGACGCGCTCGCGCGCCCCGAGGTCGAGGGTTTCATGCGCTACGTTCTCGACAACGGGATCGAGGTCGCCGAGGCCTCGCAGTACGTGCCGCTGACCGACGAGCAGTTGACGAAGGCGCAGTCCGACCTCGAGTCGGCGCTCGGGTAGCCGTTGGCGACGCCTGAACTGACCGCGGGCGCGGAGCCACGGCTGCGCGCCCGCCGCAGGCGCATCGGCGAGGACGTCGTCAAGGGCGTCCTCTTCGTCTGCGCGCTGATCTCGGTGGCGACGACCGTCGGGATCGTCGTCGCGCTCTTCGTGCCCGCCTACGAGTTCTTCCAGGAGATCTCGATCGTCGACTTCCTGACCGGGAGAAACTGGGCGCCGCTGTTCGAGCCCGCGCACTTCGGCGTGCTCCCGCTGATCGGCGGCACGCTGCTCGTGACGGGAATCGCAAGCGCGGTCGCGATGCCGTTCGGGCTCGGCGCGGCGATCTACCTGAGCGAGTACGCGTCGCCGCGGACGCGCGGGATCCTGAAGCCGGCGTTCGAGACGCTCGCGGGCATCCCGACGATCGTCTTCGGCTACTTCGCGCTGACGTTCATGACGCCGCTCCTGCGCGACCTCGGGATCCAGGTCGACATCTTCAACACGCTCTCCGCCGGGCTCGTGATGGGCGTGATGCTGATGCCGACGGTGGCGTCGCTGTCAGAGGACGCGATGGGTGCTGTGCCGCGCGACCTGCGTGACGGCGCGTACGCGCTGGGCTCGACCAAGGTGCAGGTGGCGACTCGGATCGTCGTTCCGGCGGCCGTCTCCGGCATCGTCGCCTCGTTCGTGCTCGCGATCTCGCGCGCCGTCGGCGAGACGATGATCGTGCTCGTCGCGATGGGCCAGCAGCCCAACCTCACCTTCGATCCGCGCGAGGCGGCCGAGGCGATGACCGCGTTCATCGCCGCCACCGGCGCCGGCGACGTGCCGACCGGGTCGATCGAGTACAAGACCATCTTCGCCGTCGGCGCGACGCTGTTCGTGCTGACGCTGATCATGAACGTGTTCGCGATCCGCCTCGTGCGCAAGTACCGGGAGGTCTACGAATGAGTCGGTCTCTGAAGGGAGCCCTCTTCAAGGGACTGCTCCTCTTCTCCCTGTTCGTCGGCTTCCTGATGCTGGCCGTGCTGCTCGTCGACGTCTTCCAGGACGGGCTGCCGTACCTCGACCTCGCGCTGCTGACGAACCCGCCGTCGTCCGACCCGGAGATCGCGGGCGCGCGGCCGGCGATCATCGCGACCCTCTACATCGGCGTGCTGCTGCTGCTCTTCGTCGTTCCGATCGGGGTGTTCACCGCGATCTACCTCGAGGAGTACGCGGACAAGACCCGCTGGTACAACAAGCTGCTCGAGATCAACATCCAGAATCTCGCCGCGGTGCCCTCGATCGTCTACGGGATTCTCGGGCTCGCGTTCCTCGTCCGCGGACTCGGGCTCGGGCGCGTGCTGCTGGCTGGGGCGATGATCCTCACGCTCCTCGTGCTGCCGACTGTGATCATCGCCGCGCGCGAGGCGATCCGCTCGGTCCCGGACTCGATCCGCCAGGGCGGGTATGCGCTCGGCGCGACGCAGTGGCAGGTCGTCTCGCGCCAGGTCCTGCCGGCCGCGGTTCCGGGCATCGCCACCGGCTCGATCCTCGCTCTCTCGCGCGCGATCGGCGAGACGGCGCCGCTGATCATGATCGGCGCGGTCACCTACATCTCCTTCGACCCGACCATCCTCGGGCCGTTCACCGCGCTGCCGATCCAGATCTACAGCTTCTTGCGACTGCCGCAGGCGGAGTTCAAGCTGCTTGCCGCGGCCTCGATCATCGTCCTGCTCGCGATTCTGCTGACGCTGAACGCGTTTGCGATCTACATCCGCAACCGATATCGGAGAACCTGGTGACGACCATGACGGAGCAAGCGAATACGATCGAGCCGATGAGCCTGGCGGAGATCGCAAGGGAGCACGGGGACGAGAGCGTCAGCAACCGGGAGGCCGTCTTCCAGGTGAACGACCTCTCCGTCTCCTACAGCGGCAACGTCGCCATCCGCGACGTGAGCCTAAACGTCTACCGCAACGCCGTCACTGCCTTCATCGGCCCGTCCGGCTGCGGCAAGAGCACGCTGATCCGCTGCTTCGACCGGATGAACGACCTCGTGCCGGGCGCGAAGGTCGAAGGCGACGTCCTCTACCACGGCGCCGACCTCTACGCGCCCGACGTCGACCCGGTCGAGGTTCGGCGCCGGATTGGGATGGTCTTCCAGAAGCCGAACCCGTTCCCGAAGTCGATCTACGACAACGTCGCCTTCGGGCCGCGCGTACTCGGCCTCAAGGGCAACCTCGACGAGCGCGTCGAGCGCGCTCTGCACCAGGCGGTGCTCTGGGACGAGGTCAAGGATCGCCTCAAGGAGAGCGCGCTCGGCCTCTCCGGCGGCCAGCAGCAGCGGCTCTGTATCGCCCGCTGCCTCGCCGTCGAGCCGGACGTGATCCTGATGGACGAGCCCGCTTCCGCGCTCGACCCGATCTCGACGACGCGGATCGAGGACCTGATGCACGAGCTGAAGCGCGAGTACACGATCGTGATCGTCACGCACAACATGCAGCAGGCCGCCCGCGTCGCGGACATGACCGCGTTCTTCTCGGTCGAGGTCGACGAGGAGACGGGCAAGCGGACGGGGATCCTCGTCGAGTACGACAAGACGGCGAAGATCTTCACCACCCCTGCCGACAAGCGGACTGAGGACTACGTGACGGGGCGGTTCGGATGAGCGAGTCGCGCCCGCTGGCGAGAATCAGCTTCCAGGAAGAGCTCGACGCGCTCGAGCTCTCGCTGCGGGTCGAGGGCGAGCTGGTGCTGCGCTCGCTGCGCGGCGCCGTCGAGGCCGTCTGCTCGCAGGACATCGAGCTCGCGGACGAGGTGATCTCGTTCGACGACGACGTCGATTCGCAGTACTTCGAGGTCGAGCAGGGGATCGAGCTGCTGCTCGCCCGCCAGACGCCGGTCGCGAGCGACCTCCGCCTCGTGCTCGCGGTGTTGAAGGACAACCTCCATCTCGAGCGGATGGGCGACCTCTGCGTCACGATCGCCAAGCTGACGAAGCTGACGAAGGGTCTGCCGCCGGACGAGATGCTGCTCGAAGGCTTCAAGGAGATGGGCGAGCGCGCCGAGCAGATGATCCGCGTCGCGCTGCGCTCGCTCGAGCAGCGCGATCGTGTCGCCGCCGAGTCGCTGCTCGAGCTCGACGAGCTGATCGACCGGGCCAACCGCCGCGTCGTCAACCGGCTGCTCGAGATCGGGCACGACCTCGAGGTGCGGGAGTGGGGCCTGCGGATGATCCTCGTCTCGCGCTGTCTCGAGCGAATCGGCGACCACGCCGTCGACATCGGCGAGCAGACCGCGTACCTCGTCACAGGCGAGTTCCGCGAGTTCACGGACGCTTCGCACTAGCTTTTCCGTCGCATGACCTGGGATCCGCTCTCGCGGATCCCAGGTCGCGCAGATCCCTGAAGGGTCGCTTCGCTCCTTTGCCGTCGCATGACCTGGGAGCCGCTCTCGCGGATCCCAGGTCGCGCAAACCCCTGAAGGGTCGCTCCGCTCCCAGACCGGGTAGCGGCTCTTCGGCCGGACCAGACGGGTACCGGTTCTTGACCTTCCGGTACCCCACGGGCGGCGGTCTCTCTGCGATAGAGAGGCCATGCTGCTCGCGCTCGTCGCACAGCGTCGCACCGCCACGAACGTTGCGCTCGCCGCGGCGGCACCACGGGGCGTGGACGCGCGGATCCTCTCGCCCGAGCAGGCGGCGTCGCTGCTGCACCCGGGCGCCGTCGCGCTCGGCCGGCTCGACGTGACCGACGGGCTCGACGGGGTCGAGGACGGGCTCTGGGCGCTCGGGTCGCTGGCCGCGCGCGGGGTGCGTGTCCTCAACCGCGCCGGCGCGTTGCTCGCGGCTCACGACAAGTTGCTGACCGCCAAGGTGCTGCAGCGCTCCGGTCTGCCGCATCCGCGAACGCGAGTCCTCCATCCCGGCGACCCGGTTCCGGACTGGGACGGACCGCTCGTCGTCAAGCCACGATTCGGCAGCTGGGGCCGCGACGTCGAGCGCTGCGACGACGAGATCGCCTTCCGCCGTCATCTGCGCTTGCTCGAGCACAGGCTCTGGTTCCAGCGGCACGGAGCGCTGCTGCAGGAGCTCGTCTCGCCCGCCGGCGCCGACCTGCGGGTCGTGGTCGCGGGCGGCGTCGCCGTCGGCGCGATCTCGCGCATAGCGGCACCGGGCGAGTGGCGCACGAACATCAGCCTCGGCGGCACCCGCGTCCCGGTGGAGCCGCCGCCAGCCGCACTCGAGCTGGCGTTGCGCGCCGCGGCCGCCCTGGGCGGCGCGGAGCTGCTCGGCGTCGACCTGCTCCCGGACGGTGCCGGCGGCTGGACCGTGCTCGAGCTGAACGGTGCGGTCGACCTTACGCGCGAGTACCGGCTGGACCGCGATCCGTTCGTCGCGGCGATGGCGGAGCTCGTCCGGGTCGCGGCGCACGACCGCGAGGCGCTGTCGCCGGAGCAGCTTCCCCTCGCAGCCACCGGGTCGGACGGCGCGCCGTAGCGCTACGTCGCCAAATCGCTATAATACGATTTGATGAACCTGACGTGGACGCCGCTCGAATGCTGTGTGCCGCTCGCCGCGACTGTTCTGACGGACGAGGAGGCGGAGGCGACGGCTTCGGTCTACGCGGCGCTCGCCAGCCCCGCGCGCGTGCGGATCGTCAATCTGCTCGCGTCGAGTGACGAGCCGGTCTGCCTCTGTGAGCTCCTCGAGCCGCTCGGGCTCGCGCAGGCGACCGTCTCCCAGCATCTGAGGAAGCTCGTCGAGGCCGGCCTCGTCGACCGCGACGAGCGCGGCAAGTGGAGCTATTTCTCGACCAACTCGCAGGCGCTGGCGCGGGTCGCAGCTCTCGCCCACCCGAAGGGAGTGTGTTGCTGATGAGCACGACGACGATCGCCGAGGAGTTGCGTGAGGAGGTGCGCCGGCGGTACGCCGAGTCCGCGCGGGCGGTGAGCGAAGGAGCGGGCGGCGGGTGCGGCGGCGGCGGCTGCTGCGCGGGCGCGGAGAGCGACGCGGCGGCGTTCGGCGAAGCGCTCTACGACCCGGACCAGCGCGGCGAGCTGCCGGAGGCGGCGATGCTCGCGTCGCTCGGCTGCGGCAACCCGACGGCGGTCGCGGAGTTGCGCGAGGGCGAGACGGTGCTCGATCTCGGCTCGGGCGGCGGGATCGACGTGATTCTCTCGGCCAGGCGCGTCGGCGCGACCGGCCGGGCGTACGGGCTCGACATGACCGACGAGATGCTGGCGCTGGCGGCGCGCAATGCCCAAGAGGCGGGCGTCGGCAACGCGATCTTCCTCAAGGGCGTGATCGAGCAGATCCCGCTGCCGGCCGACTCGGTCGACGTCGTGATCTCGAACTGCGTCATCAACCTCTCGACCGACAAGCCGGCGGTGCTGACCGAGATCGCGCGGGTGCTGCGCCCCGGCGGCAGGATCGGGATCAGCGACGTCGTCGCCGAGGATCGGCTCTCGCCGGAGCAGCGCGCGGAACGCGGGAGCTTCGTCGGCTGTATCGCCGGCGCCCTCTCCGTCGCCGAGTACGAGGCCGGCCTCGAGGCGGCCGGGTTCGAGCAGGTCGGCGTGCACTTCACGCACGCCGTCGCGGACGGCCTGCACGGCGCGATCGTCAAGGCGACGAAGACCGCGGCGCCTGCGGAGAAAGGCCTGCCGGTGATCCAGCCGGCTACGACCGCCGGGTGCTGCTGACGTCGTCGTCGTCGTCGTTCACCACTTCGACGCGCGAACTTCACCTTCTTTCAGCCCACGCCCTTCGCGCCGGCTTCGACACTCCTCTCGACGTTGCAAGCAACTCAGGGGAGACACATGAAGAAGGCACTCGCACTGGCGGCCCTCGCGGCCGTCGTGCTCACCGCGGCCGCCACAGCCGGCGTGTCCGCACTCAGCGGCACGGTGACCGCGGACGGCTCCAGCACCGTGGGCCCGTACGCGATCGCGGCCGCCGAGGGATTCCAGAAGAAGAATCCGAAGGCGCGCGTGACGGTCGGCATCTCCGGCACGGGCGGCGGCTTCGAGCGCTTCTGCCGCAACGAGATCGACCTCTCGAACGCCTCGCGCCCCATGAAGAACTCCGAGGCGATCCGGTGCCGCGACGCCGGCGTCAAGTGGGTCGCGTTCACCGTGGCCAACGACGGCCTCTCGGTGGTCGTTAACCGCCAGAACACCTGGGCCACCTGCCTCACCGTGGCCGAGCTGAAGAAGGTCTGGGAGCCGGGCTCCAAGGTCTCGAACTGGAGCCAGATCCGCGACGGCTTCCCGAACGTGCCGCTGAAGCTCTTCGGCGCCGGCACCGACTCGGGAACGTTCGACTACTTCACCGAGGCGATCAACGGCAAGGCGAAGGCGAGCCGCTCAGACTACCTCGCGACCGAGGACGACAACGTTATCGTCCAGGGCGTCGAGGGCGAGCGCGGCGGGATGGGCTACTTCGGCTTCTCTTACTACGAGGAGAACAAGGACAAGCTGAAGGTGCTCGCGATCGACCAGGGCAAGGGTAACGGCTGCATCACGCCGAGCGTCACGTCGGTGCAGGCGAACAGGTACCGCCCGCTCTCGCGGCCGCTCTTCATCTACGCCAAGCGCTCGTCCTTCAAGCGCCCGGTCGTGGCCGGCTACATCGGCTACATCTTCAACAACGAGAAGGCGATCGCGAAGCGCTCCGGCTTCATCGCGCTGACCGACCGCCAGCTGAAGAAGGCCCGCTACCAGTATCTGCAAGCGCTGAAGTCCAACAACACATAACAGCGAGGCCTTTGGGACGCCGAAGGCGGCCCCCTTCAGGGGTTCTGCGCGATGAGCATCCGCTACTGCGGATGCTCATCTTGCGCCATAAGCTCAGGCAGGCGCGGTGAGGAGCCGCCGCGCCTGCCAGCGCCGCGCCGCGAACGCCGTCCACGCGATCGCCGCCGCCAGCGCGAAGACGATCGCGTCGCCGGCAGGCAGGCGGGTCACGAGCTCCATCAGCGCGCCGACTGCGGCAGCGCACGGGATCGTCATGATCCAGGCGATCACGATGTTCCCGGCAACGCCCCAGCGCACCGCCGAGAGCCTCCGCGAGGCGCCGGCGCCCATGACGCAGCCGGAGATCGTGTGCGTCGTCGAGACCGGAAAGCCGAAGTGCGCGGTTGTCCAGAGGATCGAGGCGCACGCCGTCTGCGCGGCAAAGCCTTGCGGCGGATCGAGCTTCGCGATCCTCGTCCCAAGCGTCTTGATAATCCGCCAGCCGCCGGCGTAGGTGCCGGCGCCCATCGCGAGCGCGGCGCTGATGATCACCCAGAGCGGGGGGTCGGCATCCGGCGCGAGGTGGCCGCCGGCGACGAGCGCGAGCGCGATGATCCCCATCGTCTTCTGCGCGTCGTTCGTGCCGTGCGTGAACGCGACGAAGCCGCCCGAGACGAGCTGCAGCCGGCGGAAGACGCGGTTGACGTTGCCCGGTGAACGGTGGCGGATCAGCCAGGTGATCGAGAGCATCAAGGCGGCGGCGAGGAAGAGCCCCGCAAAGGGCGCGATCAGCGACGGGATCAGCACTTTCTCGCGGAGCCCGTCCGTCTTGACGACGTCGAAGCCTGCCGCGGAGACCGCGGAGCCGAGAACGCCGCCGATCAGCGCGTGGCTCGAGCTCGAGGGCAGTCCGAGGTACCACGTCACCAGGTTCCAGGTGATCGCGCCGACCAGTCCCGCCATGACGACGTCGAGGGTGATCGCGTCCGGGATGACGATCCCCTTCGCGATCGTCGCTGCCACCTCGAGCGAGACGAACGCGCCCGCGACGTTGAGCACCGCCGCGCTGAGCACGGCAGCCCGCGGAGAGAGCGCGCGGGTCGAGACGCTCGTCGCGATCGAGTTGGCGGTGTCGTGAAAGCCGTTCGTGAAGTCGAAGAAGAGCGCGACAGCGACGACGGCGACGAGCGTCAGCTCCATCGGTTGGTTGATCGGTAGTTGGCGTGCTCGCGGGGGCGATCCAGATCAAGCCGGGGGCCGCACTCGGCCGCGGCCAAGGCTGGCTGCCTTGGCAAGGCCGAGGGTGGTTCCCGGCGCGGTGTCTGGGTCGTCACTCGAGACTGCGGTAATTGCCGATCAACCATCTGGCACTACGCGTTCTTGACGGCGATGTTCGCGATCACATTCGCCGCGGTCTCGCACGCGTCGATCGCGCGTTCCAGTCCCTCGTAGACGTCCTTCCAGCGGATCACGATCAGCGGGTCGATCCGGTCGTCCCGGAACAGCGCGGCGATGGCGTCGTGGACGATGCGGTCGCCCTCGTCCTCGAGCCGTTTCAGCTCGACGAGCGGCTCCTGAATCCCGCGCAGGCCCTTCAGTCGCGTTAGCGCGATCGAGAGCTGCTCGACCGCCTTGACGAGGATGGCGCACTGCTCGAGAGCGTGCTTCGTCGTCGCTTCGATCCCGTAGAGTCCGAGCAGATCGCTGACCTCCTCGATGTAGTCGACGACGTCGTCGAGCTTCGTCGCGAGCTCGTAGATGTCCTCCCGATCGAACGGGGTCACGTACTGCGTGTTCAGCAGCGTGATCAGCTCGCGCGTGATCTCGTCGCCGGCCGTCTCGATCGACTTCACGTCCGCCTGGGTGATCGGGGAGTTGGGGTGCTCGCGGAAGCGCGTCTCCGCGTGTTGCGCCGCCTCGAGCGCGTTTGCGCCGGCGCGCGCGAACAGATCGAAGAACTCGGTCGGGCGGGGGACGAGGCTTAGGCGCACGAGGGCGTGTTTACCAGATGTTCACCACGGCGGTTCCCGGAGCCGTCAGGCGAGCGCGTCGAGCAGCAGGCTCTGGAAGTGCGCGATCAGTCGCTCCGAATCGCCCATCAGGCGGCCGTGCTCGATACCGCCGCCGCGCACGCCCTTCTGGACGCGCTCGACGAGCACACGGTCCTCGGCGCCGACCTGGCCGTCGAACTCGAGCATGTCGTCGATCCACGCCTGCTCGACGTCGGAGCCGACGAAGTAATCGAGGAAGCGTGTGGTCGTCTCCGGCCCCGTCGGCACGATCGGGCCGATCGAGAGGTTCGGATGGCCGGGCATGATGTTCAGCGTCAGGTTCGGCCAGAGGAAGTGGAACTGACCGCGCTCGATCGGTCCGCGCGGGTCGAAGTCTCCTTTCCACTGCTCGCGCACCGGCCCGTACTGGGTCGAGACGAGCCGGCTCTGCTCGAGCACGTAGGCGTCGACAGAGACGTCGACGACCTTCGAGAAGTCGGGGTGCGCGATCTGGCAGTGGTAGCACTCGAGGAAGTTCTCGCTGCACACCTTCCAGTTGGCGGCGTACTCGGGACCGCTCGCGCGCTCGAGGAAGCGCAGCCCGTCGAGGTCGATGCCCGAGGAAGCGACGAGCTCCGGCAGCTCTCCGAGCGTCTCGGCGAGCGGCTCCGCCTCCGCGTCGGGGTTGACGAAGACGAACGGTCCCCAGGAGTCGACCGGCGCGGGGACAAGCCCGAGGTTCTCCCGCTCGAACCCGGGGACGAGGTCCGACCTCGGCGCTGCGCGTAGCGAGCCGTCGAGCCCGTAGGTCCAGGCGTGGTAGGGGCATTGCAGCGACGCACGCTTTCCCTCGCCCTCGCAGACGAGCGAGCCGCGGTGCCGGCAGACGTTCAGGAAGGCGCGCAGCTCCCCCTGCTCGTCGCGGACGACGACGATCGGGACGCCGCCGAGGTCGCAGGTGAAGTAGGCGCCCGCCTCCGCGACCTGGTCGGCTCGGCCCGCGTACTGCCAGGTTCGCCGGAAGATCCGCTCCCGCTCGAGCCGCAGCACGGCGGGGTCGGAGTACCAGTCGAATGGAAGCGTGCGGCCGTCGGCAAGCGTCGCCATGCACGGAATCTAGCTATGCAGCGGCGCGTTCTGCCTCGACGCCGACCTGCGTGATGAACACGGGGCGGCGTGAGCGCAGGTGCGCGATCAGCGCCTCTTCGTCGCGCGCGCACGGGACGACGCTCTTCCAGCCGCGCAGGTGCTCGAGCCGGTGGAAGTCGCCGCTCGCGACGCAGGGGAGCCCGGCCCTGGCGACCCAGGAGAAGAGCTGCGCGCGATTGAAGAGCTCGAACCGGTGCACGCGCGCTGCGAGCTCCGGATCGCGGGCGAAGCGCTGCGTCAGGCGGCCA
>JBDSOJ010000190.1:0-8716 GCA_039914895.1 Gaiellaceae bacterium | reverse complement strand
CGAGATCGTCGGCGGCACGGTTCAGCTCTCGCGGGAGCCTCGTTCCGCTAGCGCGCGGGCCGGAAGTAGTGGTGCTTCCGCCACTTCGCGATCTGCTCGGTGATGTGAGCAGCCTGCTCGTCGGCGGCCCGGAAGTGGATCCCGGACCAGATTCGCAGGTCGACGATCTCCTCGAGCGCATCCGACAGGCGCGTGTAGCTCCGCGTCAGCCCGGCGGTGTTGGTGTCGCTCCAGGACAGCTTGTCCGTCCCGAAGAAGTCCCGCAGCGTCTCGACGTGCGAGCCGCTGACACCCAGGTGCCCGGAAGGATGATCCGGATACGGGGGATTCGGGATCAGCGGCAGCCAGCTCGGATCGGCCGCGGTTGCGGGGTTGCCGTCGGTGCCGGCCTCACGGATCGCCGTGATCGGCCTCCAGAACGACCAGTGCGCCTTGTCGTCCCAGACCGTGATCGCCGCATCGGCTCCAGACAGGTAGATCTGCGCATAGAGGCGGGCGCCGTCGGCGGTGGAGAGTCCGTGCTCCACATCCATCGCCCGAACGATGCGGCCCCACGTCCGCGGCGGGTGCTCCGCCCAGTAGCGCGACGCGTTCGTCTGATCAGCGGTTCGCGTCGTGCTCGCGGCGGAACCGATCGACTTGACCTCGTTGAACTCGCGCGCGTACTGAGGGCTCGTGAGCGCGTGCGGTCCCTTGGTGCGGAACTGCGACGAGCTCTCGATCAGGAACGGCTTGACGTCCTTGATCCAGGCGTTCGGGTCGTTGACGAACGCCGGCAGGACCGGCCGCCAGGCGCCGGGCGCGGTTCCAACCAGGAAGCGGAACGGCCCGAAACGTCCGTCCGCGGTTCGGGCCGCAATCATCGCCGCGGCAGCAGCCTCTCCCACGGCGATCCCGCGCGTCTTCTGCGAGCCGTCCGGGATCATCGCCAGCGATACCGCGTACTGGGCGTCGAGTACCGGCTGCTGTGCCGGCACGAGGTTCAGGAGCACCCGGTAGGCCGCCGTCGCCGCCGCTGCGTCCTGCGAGTCGAACGGCGTCGCCAGGCGCGACGTCAGCAGATACCCCTCGTGACCGCCGTCGATCGCGTTCACCGCGTCATAGACAGCGCCGTGGACCATCGCCAGGTGCAGCATCGAGACGGGCGGTGGTTGCCCGGCGGTGACGATCAGCGCGTTGGTGGCGTTCAGGTTCCACTGCGTTACAGCGCTTGCGTGTGCAGGTGTGGCCGTCGCGAACCCAGCAAGCGCGGCGGCGAGCACGACCAGACCGGCTGTGCGGCCGACACGTGATCTCACTCCTTCATTCCTCACCAGCACTTCATTCTCCGTCGCCTTCACTCCTGCTCCTGTCCGGACGAGACGGCTTCGACGACCCGCAGCGGATCGAGCTCGGCTCGCTCGGCGGCGAGCGCCGCCTCACGGCCGGTCGCGGCGTCGAAGACGAAGAAGCAGATCTCGTCCTCCGGTAGATGGATGGTGCGGTCGAAGCGGACGCGCGTTCCTTGCCGCGTCAGCTCTTCGGCAGCCGAGCGTGCTCGCCGCTCGCGGGCGGCGCGCCCTCCGGCGTCGCCGCGAGCGAGGTAGGCCTCGACGAGATAGCTCGGCACGCCGTCGACGCTACGACCGCGCCGCCGCGGTGGAAACGTCAGAACGTCTGAACTTTGCCCGCGAGCTCCGTTCGCGAGCGCACGCCCAGCTTGGCGTAGATGTGCGTGAGATGGCTCGCCACGGTGCGTTCGGCGAGGAAGAGCGCCGCCGCGACCTCGCGGTTCGTCCGACCCGCGGAGACGAGGGTAGCGACGCGCTGCTCAGCCGCCGTCAGGCCGTCGACCCGCGTGCGGCCGCCGATCCGCCCCAGCTCGGAGCGGGCCCGCTCGGCCCAGCCGGCGGCGCCGAGCGTCTCAAAGCCTGCGAGTGCCGCTGCGATCGTCTCCCGTGCGGGTCGCTTCTGGCGGGCGCGTCGCCTGATCACGCCGAGAGCGAGAAGCGCACGAGCCCGGCCGAAGGGATCGCCGACTGCGTCCTGCTCGTCGACCGCCCGCTCGAGCAGGGACACCGCCTGCTCGACGTCTCCCCGGGCTGCGGCAACGAGGCCGCGACAGCGCGTCGCCTGCGCGAGCACCCACGCGCGCCGGACGCGCACCGCCGCCTCCTCCCAGCTATCCAGCAGGTCGACAGCGTCGGCGATCCGGCCAAGCTCGAGCAACGCCTCGACGTAGTCGGCACGCCACTCGCGCATGCCCGGCTCGCCCCACTCGGCCGCGTCGGCCTTCGCCTCGGCAACGGCGAACCAGGCTGCGGCAGCCGCCGGATCCCCGCTCCACAGGTCGACGGTTCCGCGCACGGAAACGAGAAACGCGAGCTGGGCTCCCTGCCGATCGGCGAGCGCGCAGCCGCGCGCGGCGAGCTCGCGCGCCACAGCGAGGTTGCCGCGATGGGCGGAGATCAATGCGGCCGGGAGAAAGTGCTGCGGCGCGACCAGGTCGTACTGAACGCCGAACGTCCGCACCCGGGCGGCGTGCTCGGCCGCGCGCTCCCAGCGGCCGGCCCGCAGCTCGACGAAAGCCAGATACCACGACACTTCGGCACTCCACCGCTCGTCACGGTCGCGCCACTGCCGGTACTGCGCCTCGAGCAGAGCACGCGCCCGGTCAGTGCTGACTGACCAGACAAGCACGTGCGCCAGCGCCCACGTTGCGTCGTGGAGCTGCTCCGGGTCGTCAAGCGCTGTGGCGAGCTCGTAGCCTCGCTCGGCGAGTCGAGCTGCGTCCGCGTCTCCGAGGCCGAACCGCAGAACGGTGAGCATCGAGAGCGCGCCCGCACGAAGCAGGTCGTCGTCCAGCCATTCGGCAAGCTCGAGCGACGTGTGGGCGTGCCGCTCCGCCCACCTGAGGCCGTGAGTGAGACGGCCAAAGCCCGCCAATCGGCGGTGAATCGACGCCTGTAGGGCCGGACTACCGGCTGCCTCGTGGAGCGCCTCGCCGAGCAGGGACACTGCGCGGTCGAGCCCTTCGAACTCGGCCAGCAGCGCGAGCGACTCGGCGCGCGCCGGTCCCGGAGGAGCCGCGGACACGAGCTCCAGAGCGAGCGAACGCGGACGCGCTCCTTCGCCCGCCGCGAGGTGGGCGCGTGCGGCCGCGATGGCGCGTCGGTGACGATCTTGGTACGCGTCCTGGGGCGTCACGCGGAGGGCGTGCTCCCCGAGCTCGGCGGCGACGATCGGAGCGCCGCGAGCGATTGCGACGCCTGCTGCTTCCTCGAGCGCGACGGCGATCCCGGCGTCCGGCCGATCGGATGCGAGCGCGCGGTGGCGGGCACGCGCGACCGGGTCGTCGACGAGCTCGGCCAAGCGTGCGTGCGCCCCCCGACGGGCCTGCGCCGACGCGCTCTGGTACAGCACCGAGGCGAGCAGCGGATGCGTGAAGCGGATGACGCCCTCGTCAAGCTCGATCACGTGGGCCGAAAACGCCGGCTCGAGCGTTTCGCCGTCGAGCTTCACAGGCGTCATCCGGCTGTGCGCGCACGCAAGCAGCAACTCCGCACGCGTCTCGTCGGGCAAGCCGTCGAGCCTCGTTCGCACGAGAGCTTCGAGCGTTTCCGGGATGGGCAGAGGCTGCGTCGGGTCGATCTCCGTGCCGAGGGCCCGGGCTAGCTCGATGGCGAAGAACGGATTACCGCCCGAGGTCTCGTGGAGTCGAAGCAGGGTCGGCCGCGCGAACACCCGACCGAGCCGCCGTTGCAGGGTCACGTGCAGCGCGCCGGGACTGAGCGGGCCGACATGAACACGCTCGACGACGCTGTCGTCCAGCGCAACCTCGAGCTCGGAGATCGGAATCCCGTCTCCGAGCCTGCGGGCAAGCAGAAGCTGGATGTTGTCGTCCCGCAAGCGCCTCAGCGCGAAGGCGAGCGCGGCTGTCGACGAGGCATCCAGCCACTGGACGTCGTCGATCGCAACCAGGATCGGCTCCTGCTGGGCCAGCAGGAGCAGCGCGCTGCGAACTGCAACGGCGAGGGTTCGGAAGTCGACCGGCGCGTCCGCCTCGTCCCTGACGAGGAGGGCAATCTGGAGCGCCCGGCGCCGCGGCGCCGTCAGCTCGGAGACCACGTCGCCCAGCGCTTCCTCGAGCAGATCTCCCAGCCCGACATGGGCAACCCCAAGCTCGACCTCCGCCGGCCGAGAGGAGAGAACGCGCAGTCCGCGTCTGCGTGCGGCCTCGACACCGGCGAGCCAGAGCGTCGACTTGCCGATCCCGGCGTCGCCCTCCAGCACGAGCGCGGCCGGGCCCGCCGGGGATCGGTCGAGGAAGGCCTCGAGAGAGCGGAGCTCGTCGTCTCTGCCGAACACGTCCATGGCAGCTCCTTCGCAGCCATCGTCTCACGACAGGCCGCAGAAGTCACTCCGGCGTAGACTCGGACGATGCGACCTGAGCCGTGCGACGCGGACGTGATCCTCGACGTCGTCTTCGACCGCGGCCTCCTCTTCCTCGTGGTCGAGAACATCGGCGACTGCGCGGCCCACCGCGTCCGGATCAAGTTCGATAAGCCGTTCTCGGGTGTCGGCGGCCCGAAGCGGATCGATCGGCTCGCGTTGTTCCGCAGGCTCGAGTTCCTCGCCCCGCGCAAGTCGATCGAGGTGTTCCTCGACCGCAGCGCCGCCTACTTCGAGCGCGGCGAGCCGACCAAGCTGAACGCGGCGATCAGCTGGCGCACGTCCGCCGGGGAGCGGCGACGCGTCACGATCGTTCACGACCTCGAGATCTACCGCGATCTCGGCTACATCGAAAGGGAGGTTCCGCCCAGTGGCCGTCCAGCGTGACAACCCGTACGCGAACTTCAACTTCCTCGTCGACCTCGGCCAGGGTGATGATGCGGGCTTCAGCGAGGTCGAGCTGCCCGAGGGCCGGATCGAAGTGATCGAGTACCGCGACGGCAACGACAAGGTCTCGTCCGCACGCAAGCTCCCCGGCCGCGTCAGCTACCCGAACGTCATCCTGAGACGCGGGCTCGCCGGCGGGCTGGAGCTCTTCGACTGGTGGAAGGCCGTGCGTGACGGCTCTCCCGACCGTCGGAACGTCACGATCACGCTCCTCGACGAGCAGCGGACGCCCGTGCAGCGCTGGCGGCTGCGGAACGCGTGGCCGGCGAAGGTCGACTCCAGTCCGCTGAACGCGCTCGGCAACGAGGTCCTGATCGAGACCCTCGAGCTCGCGCACGAGGGCTTCGAGACCGAGTAGCCACAACCGACGGGCTCGACTCACCGAACACTCATCTTTGGGGCCGTACAACTCCCGATTCGTAGAAGCCATGGCCCCGCACGGGCATTTCGAGGAGGAGCTCGCATGACGATCGACCGGAAGCAGATCGTGGTCACCCTGGCCGTTCTCGGCGCCTCGTTCGGCGTCGCGGCCTGCGGCTCCGACGGCGACGGCAAGACGGTGGGCGCCGACCCGGCTGCGAGCACGCTCCCGCAGGGAAGCGAGCCCGTCGACATCGACCCGAAGGAGTTCACGATCGAGATCGACAACCCCTACTGGCCGATGCGCCCCGGGAACAAGTGGGTCTACCGCGAGACAGACACGAAGGGTGCGCTCGAGGACGTCGTCGTCGAGGTCACCGCCGAGACGAAGATGATCACGAACGGGATCGAGGCACGGGTGATCCGCGACACGGTCAGCGAGGACGGGGTGCCTGTGGAGATCACCGACGACTGGTACGCCCAGGACTCGAGCGGGAACATCTGGTACCTCGGCGAGTACGTCACGAACTACGAGAACGGGAAGGTCGTCGACCACGAAGGCTCCTTCGAGGCCGGTGTCGACGGCGCCCAGCCGGGAATCGCGATGCCCGCGAACCCGGAGCCTGGGATGACCTACCGCCAGGAGTACTACAAGGGCGAGGCCGAAGACAGGGGCGCGGTGATCACCGTGGGCGAGGAGCAGGTGCAGGTGCCGTTCGGGTTCTTCGACGAAGGCATCCTGATGACCCGCGATCTCGTACCGCTGGAGCCGAAGGTGCAGGAGCTGAAGTTCTACGCTCCTGGTATCGGGCCGCTGCTGAGCGTGCACACCGACGGCAACGGCGGCCGGGCGGAGCTCGTCAGCTTCACCGCCGGGAAGTGACCGCTCGGAGGCGCGCTACAGACCGAGCCGCTCGAGCGTCGCGTCGTCGCGGCGCCACTTCGGGCGCACCTTGACGACGAGCTCGAGGAAGACCTTGTGGCCGAGCAGGGCCTCGATCTCCGGCCGGGCGCGGACGCCGATCTCGCGGATCATCGCTCCCTTCTTGCCGACGAGGATCTGCTTCTGCGACTCGGTCTCGACGAGCACGAACGCGCGCAGGAGCTTGTCCTCGAGCTCGTCGATCTCGACCGAGATCGAGTGCGGCACCTCGTCGCGCGTCAGCTGCAAGGCCTTCTCGCGGATCAGCTCCGAGATCCGCTCCTCGCTCGTCTGGTCGGTCGCCGACTCGCGCTCGAAGAATGGTTGACCCTCGGGAAGCAGGTGGAGCAGGTCGCGGCGGAGCTCGTCGATCCCGTCCTTCGTGACGGCGCTGACCGGATGGAGCGCGTGGAAGTCTCCGAGCGCCGCCGCGGCCTTCATCCCGGTGATGATGTGGCTCGGCTTCAAGTTGTCGACCTTGTTCAGCGCGACGATCACCGGGATGCCGAGCGAGTAGACGCGGCGGGCGATGAAGCGGTCGCCGGCGCCGATCCGCTCGCGGGCGGACATGACGAAGAGAACGACGTCGACATCCTCGAACGAGCGGTCGACCGTCGACTGCATCCGCTTCGTCAGCTTGTCCATCGGCCGCTGGAAGCCGGGCAGGTCGGCGAGCACGAGCTGATAGTCCTCGCCGTTCGCGACACCGTAGATACGCCGTCGGGTCGTGTTCGGCACCGTGGACGTGATCGCGACCTTCTCGCCGACGAGGGCGTTGACGAGCGTCGACTTGCCGACGTTCGGCCGCCCTGCGACCGCCACGAAGCCGGACTTCATCGGTCAGCCGGAACGAGCGCGACATCGTAACGAGCGAACGCTCCATCGGCGGTGACGATCGCCAGGCCGTGATGCTGCGCCTGGGCGATTAGAACGCGGTCGAATGGATCGCGGTGATGTGGAGGCAGGCCACCCGCTGCGACGCCGTGCGCCACCTCGATCGGCAGCGGCTCAAAGCTGTTCTCCTCGAGGGCGTCGGCAACGTCGCCGAAGGTGAGCTTCCCTTTCGCGCGCTTGATGGCTATCTCCCAAGCCGTCGCGGCGCTGACGAAGACGTCGTTATCGGGATCGCCGATCAGCGTTCGGGCCGACCGACCGAGACGCGCATCGTCGCCGATCCACCAAACGAAGGCATTGGTGTCGAGCAGCAACCGCACGGCTACGGAAGGTACTCCTCGAACTCCTCCGGAATCTCGTCGAAGTCCGGGGCCATCCAGATTTGTCCCTTCATCGATCCGGGCACGCGGGGCTGCTTCGGCGGCGCCGTGTACGCGACGAGCTTCGCCACGGGCTCGCCTGCCTTGGCGAGGATGATCTCCTCACCTGCAGCCGCGCGCTTGACGAGCTGCGAGAGGTTCGTTTTCGCCTCGTGCATGTTCACCACAGCCATAGCCTTAGCTTAGCTAAGCCAAGTGAGCCGTCAACCGGCCGGGAAACTCCAGCCTTCCGGCAGGAGTTCGTCTGCGCTGTAGGTGGCGATCGTGCCGTCCTCGCGCCGGAAGCTCACTTCGGGGATCCGGAACTCGGTCAGCCATTGACGGCAGCCGCCGCACGGAGCGGCGTTGATCCCGATGGCCGCGATCTGGCCCGGACGGTAGCCGGCGACGACCGCGCCGACAAGCGCGCTCTTCTCGGCGCAGACCCCGAGCGGGTAGGCCGCGTTCTCGACGTTGACGCCCTCGAACTCGCGGCCGTCGCTCGTCCGCACGACTGCTCCCACGTGGTAGTTGGAGTACGGCGCGTACGCCTTCGAGGCGACCGCTTCCGCCTTCGTGACCAACTCTTCGCTCACTGCGCCACCTGAAAGACGGCGAGCGCCACGAGCGCGCCGAGCAGGCCGCCGTAGAGCACCTCGGAGGAGGAGTGGACACCGGATTCGACACGCGTCTGCGCCACGAGCAACGCCATGATGAAGGTCAGCGACGAGACGAGGAAGCGGTGGTCGACATCGGCGAGGATCAGCGTCACCGCCATCCACCCGGCGAACGCGACCGCGGCGTGGCCGGAGGGAAGTCCTCCTCGGAGCGGGGTGCCGCTGCCGGTGAGCGCCTTCGTCGCGATCACGACGATCGTCGTTAGCACCAGCGCGATCAGCGTCAGCTCGGCGGGGACGTTCGTGAGCCGGTCGAGCAGCTTCGAGCTCCGGTCGGCCACCTGCCCGGAGAAGACGAGGTAGCCGATCGCCACCGCGACCGCGGTCGCGATCAGGACGGAGCCGGCGGCGATGTCCTTCGCGAGCTTCGCCATCGGGTCGAACGAGGTCGTCGCGACGTCGATCGCGGCCTCGACCGCCGTGTTGATCATCTCCGTGATCAGGACGAACGCGATCGCGAGCAGCAGCGCGATCAGCTCGAGTCTGTCGACCCCCGAAACGAGCGCCGCGATCAGCACGAGCACGGCGACGCCGAAGTGGATCCGGAGGTTCCGCTGCGTCCGCAGCACGTGGATGATCCCCTCGAAGGCGAAGTTGAACGACTCGATGATCGACGGCGGCCGGCC